>CAYZII010000067.1:0-10967 GCA_964478415.1 uncultured Methyloversatilis sp. | reverse complement strand
AGCGCCCGCAGCAGGTATTCGTTTTCGCTCGCCAATGCGCTTTCCGTGATTTCGATTTCGAAACTTTCCGCTGGCAGGGCGTGTTCGGCGAGCAACTCGAGCACTTGTTCGGCACAGCGCGGGTCGAATTGCAACGGGGAGAAATTCACCGCGAGACGCAGCCTCGTCAGTTGTCCGTCGAGACGCTTGCCCAAAGCGCAGGTCTGCCGCAGCACCCAATGACCGAGAGTGGTGATGAGGCCCGATTCCTCCGCGACCGCGACGAGTTCGGCAGGTGAAATGTTCGGCTCTTCGTTGCTCTGGATGGCACGCAACAGTATCTCGGCGCCGAGGATCGTTCCATCGGCGAGACTCACCTGCGGCTGCCAGGCGAGCGTCAGCTTGCCTGCACCGATCGCATGGCGCAGGAAGTTCGTGGTAGCGATGCGGCGCGACAGGCGCTGGTGCATTTCGCTGGAAAAGAAATGGTAGCGGCCCCGCCCCTGCTGCTTGGCGCTGAACATCGCGGTATCCGCGTTCATCAGCAGACTCTCGACCGTTTCGCCATCATCCGGATAGCGCGCGATGCCGATCGAGGCAGCGAGATAGAACTCGCGTTGCTCGCAGATGAAGGGCTCGGCGAATGCGGAGAGGAGCTTTTCGGCGATGTCGACGAGATCGTTCTCTTCCTCGAGATCTTCGACGATCACCGCGAACTCGTCGCCGCCGAGCCGGGCGACGGTATCGTTGGCGCGCATCAGGCGGGTCAGGCGGCGCGCCGTATCGATCAGGATGCGATCACCGATGCCATGTCCGTGGCTATCGTTGATGTCCTTGAAATGATCGAGGTCGATGAACAGTACGCCGGCCTTGGTGGCATTACGTTGCGCGCGCGCGATCGCCTGGCCGAGCCGGTCAAGCAGCAGGCGACGATTGGGCAGCTCGGTGAGCGCATCGTGATAGGCGAGGTGCATCAGTTGCGCACGCAGCTCCTTGTGCGTGCCAATGTCGGCAAAAACGCCGACGTAATACCGCACCGCGTCGTGTTCGTCGCGGACGACATCGATGTGCAGCCATTCCGGGTACACCTCGCCGCTCTTGCGGCGGTTCCAGATTTCCCCTTCCCAGGAGCCCGTCTGGTCGATCTGGCGCCACATCTCCTCATAAAAAGCCTTGTCATGGCGGCCAGACTTCAGCAGTGCGGGGGTCTGGCCGATGGCTTCTTTCTCGCTGTAACCGGTGGTGCGGCAGAAAGCCGGATTGACGAGCAGAATCTTGCCATGGACATCGGTCACCATGATGCCTTCAGCCGTCGCGTCGAAGACGGCCGCGGCGATGCGGCGGTTTTCCAACTCGCAATGCAGGCTCTGGATCAAGCGCTCTCGCTCGGCGTTCAGCGCCCGCTCATGCTCCATCAGGGCGCCGACGAGCGACAAACGAGAAACGACGCCACAAAACTCGCCAGCGACGGAAAGTATCGGCAGGAAGTCGCCGTTGAGCCGCTCGAAACGCTTCCAGATTTCTTCGATCGGCGTCGTCGGTTCGACAGGTTCGGGTTGGCGCCTGACGAGCAGATCGGCGAATACGCGTACCGGAAACAAAGCGGCCTCGCGCACATCGACGAGACCGAGAAAGCCCCTGCCCTGCGCTGGTTCATCGAAGACGGCATAGACCACCACCTGGTCACCGGGCTCGAAAACGTCGCGATAACGCTGCAGCGCGCCGACCGAACGGTAGCGCGGGCACAGGCAATCAAGGGCGACGAGCGAGCTCATGAAGCACCTGAGCGCAGTGGGGATTCGATCACCACTTCGGCTTCCAGCTCGAGGTGGAGAATCTCCTCCGGCCCCATCAGGGGCTTGACGTATTTGAGAATGAAGCTGCGCAGCGTCTCGGCATCGATTTTGCGCAGCACGGCGCTGCGCACCAGCACATCGCCGATCACGTCGTCTTCGATCGGGACGTGCTCGAAAGGGGTCGTCGTCAGCAAGGCGAGTGCCTTGCCGACGGCGACATGGCCGATCGGCGAGAGGCGCCCGAGGATGAGGCCATCGATGATCGGCGGCAGCACGAATTCGCGCACGCGCGCCTTGATGATTTGCCGCTCATGCTGCGCCATTCGCCCCCCCTTCGATGATCCGCGGAAACTTCTGCACCACGCCCTCCCTCTGGGCGATCCAAATTTCATTTGGATATTTCAGAGAAAATCATAATGCCTTTTTTCAAGATGTCTACCTTCAAAAAGGGTTTTTTCTGCATCAGCGCACATCACCACTGCCGCCGGATAATGTCGCGGATCAAGTGCAGGCGGCGGTGGAAGAAGTGGTCGGCGCCGGGGATCACGATCACCGGCAAATCCATCGGCTCCGCCCAGGCGAGCACGTTGGCAAGCGGCACGGTCGTATCCTTACCGCCGTGAATCACGATCGTATCGGCGGGCACGGCCTCGGTCTCATAGCGGCGCAGGCCATCGATGAAACCGGCGGCGGTGCCGATGAGCACCAGCCTGCTGGCTGCATCTCCGACGGCTGCGAGGCGTTTGGCGAGACGCGCCACGACATAGGCACCAAAGGAAAATCCGGCCAAATAAACTGGTAACGCGCCGAAGCGCTGCCGCGCCCAGGAATGCACGACGAGGAGGTCTTCGGTCTCCCCATCGCCTTGATTGTGCGCGCCTTCGCTGCCGCCCACACCGCGGAAATTCGGCCGCAGCGCCACGCAACCGAGCTCGCGGAAAGTGCGCGCCAGCGTGGTCACCACCTTATTGTCGGCACTGCCGCCATAGAGCGGGTGCGGATGGGCGATCAGGGCGATGCCGGTTGGCTGTGGCGGGGATTCGACGAAGACTTCGATCTTGCCGGCGGGGCCGTCGAGCAGCAGGCGTTCGCGGGCGATCATCGATCGTCGATCAGCAGGCGCTCGACGATCTTGCCCTGGATCAGGTGGGAGTCGACGATCTCGTCGATGTCTTCCTGATCGACGTAGGTGTACCAGACGGCCTCGGGATAGATGACGAGCACCGGCCCCTTGTCGCAACGGTCGAGACAGCCGGCGGTATTGACCCGCACCTTGCCGGTAATCTTCTCGCCCGCGGCCTTGACGCGCTCCTTGCAGTAGTCGCGCATCGCCTGGGCGTCGTGGTTGTTGCAGCACATCTCGCCGGGTTCGCGCTGGTTGGTGCAGAAAAACAGGTGGTATTGGTAGTAGCTCATTTCTTCTCCTCGCTCATCTGGGGTGGGGCAGCCAATTTAGCAAAAGTCGGCGCTGGTAAGACGGCACGAGCGCAGCACCTTTCCACCCGATCGGAAGGTTTTCAGCCTAGAGGCGGATACTTGAGTGCGTTCTTGGCGATCTTGTCGCGGGCGGCAGCGATCAGGTCGATGCCGAGCACGTCGGCGAGTTCGACCAGATAGATCAGCGTATCGGCCACTTCGTCACGGATCGCGGCGAGCTTCTCGGGCGGCGGATGCAGGCTTTCCTCAGCGGTGTCCCACTGGAAATGTTCGACGAGTTCGGCTGCTTCGACGATCAGCGCCATCGCCAGATTCTTCGGCGTATGAAAGCGGCGCCAGTCGCGCGCGGCGGCGAATTCGCGCAGGGCAAGCCTCAAGCTGTCGAGATCGTGGATCGTGTCGTTCATCGTTCGCTCCGGGTAAGCATCAACCACGGCAGGGCAAGGAAAGGCCACAGGGCGCTGCAAAGCCTGATCAGGCCGTTGAAATTGAGGAAATGCCCCTGCTGCCAGATACGCAGGGTGTCGACCTGATAGGGATTGTCGGGCATTAGATTCGCAATAACCGTCGCGAGCATCAGCGCCAGTGCGGCCATGGCTGGACGCAAGCCAGGAGCGAGCGTCATCGCCACACCCCAGAGAACCACACCGAGGGCGAGCCCCCCCAGGCTGGCCGGTGTCGCCCAGACCAGCCCGTGCGCGCCCTGCATCAGGACGAGGAAGGCCGCACTCTTGACGATCAGACCGGCCGAGAGCAACGCCAGCGGCAGGCGAACCGGGTGACGTCGCGCCAGCCGCGCACCGATCAACGCAACAGCCAAGGTCTGCATGGCCACCACTGTCAGTTCGAAGCGGCCAAAGCGCGCGGCCTCGAACGGCAATGCCGGCGGCAGGCCGATCAGGCTGCGCAGATTGCCGCTACCAAACAGCATGTTCTCCGGATTGAGCTGGGTGAGCAGCCACAGCGCGACCAGTAACAGACCGAAATCGCCCGACGCGCCAGGCATGAAACGGTCATTGCGCCAACGATGCAGCCGCCCGCCATCGCGCAGCGCCCGCCCCCAGCGAATGCCCAGCAGCGCGCCGCAGGTGGTGCCGAGCGTATTGCAGGCGAAATCGAGATTCGAGGGCACCCGGCTGGGTAGATAGCTCTGCGCGGCTTCGACCCCGAGGCTCAGGCTGCTGCCGATGAAGAGTGCGCCCAGAAAGGCCAGAATGGTTGGCAAGCGCAAGAGCAGCGCCGCTGCCCAGAACAGGCCAAGCGGCAGATAGGCGAGCAGATTGACGGTCAGATCGAAACCGGTGAAATAGCGCGGCCAGCCGGCGGCAAGAAAGGCAAACGGCGAGATGCCGACATCACGCCAGCCAGAGAGCGGGTAAAGGCTGGCATAGAGGATCAGCAGCGTCCAGGCGAGGGCCAGTTTCAGGGGCAGGTTGCTTTCCCGTGCCGTCACGCCAACGCCGAAAATGCCGATTCAGATGCTGCGGGGCGTCGCCAGGCGCCGAACGCAAAGGGCGAGCAGCTCGGCGGGTGTGAGCCGTGCCGGATCGAAACGCGGCAGCTCCACGGCATCGAGCGTATTCTTGACCAGCAGGCCGAGGTCGGTGTCGCCTTCCATCACCAGGCGCCGGTTGAAGAACAGCGTGTCCGGATCTTCCTCGCGCATCAAGAGCGCGAGAAAGTCGCGCGCGCGCGCGGTGACCGTCAGGTCGGCGGGACGGGGGTCGAAAACGGGATGAAAACCGCGGCCGTTGTAGGTAAAGCGCAGCGTCATGCCGGCATCCTTGACGCGGATCGTGAAACGTTTGCCTTGCAGCATCTCGAGCGGCTCGCGTGGGATCAGGCGGCCGAGCGCGAGGTTGAGGCCGGTCACCAGCGCCAGCGTCGGCGGCAGTTGCGGCAGACGTTCGCCCAGTTTGGCCAGCGGGGCAGGAAAAGTGAAATCCGGGATTTTGAAGTTGCGTATCATTGCGTCACCACCCAATCGAGACCGGGACGATCGTACCAGAAGCCATTGCAGTAATCGCCGGCCGGCAGCGCTGCCCCTTCTCCCGCCAGCAGGGCGCGGTAGCCGAGGATCAGATCGGTCATTCCTTCGGACTGGGGCGACAGACGGATCACGTCAACGCCGAGGGAGGCAAGCTCCGGCAACTCGCGTTCCAGATGGTAGAGCTTGGCCGATTGCGTCTGGATGCCGTTCAGCGTCAGGAAAGGCTGGCCTTCGCGTGTCTTGACCAGCAGCCCGTCGGGAAAGCCGATGCAGCGGAACTCGCAGGTATCCTTCTGCAAGCGGTAACGCCGCGCGGTGAAGCAGCGCGCCGAATAAGCGAGCGGCAGGCGGCCGTGGGCAAAAACCTCGGTCTCGATCTGAGTCGGGCGCGACCGCAACAGGCCCGTCAGCGCGCTGCGCCCCATCTCGGGAGGCATCACCCAGCGCATCGCGCCGCAATCGGCGAGGATTTTCAATGTCTGATGATTGAAGATGTTCAGCGTCGGTCCGGCGACGAAGCGCTGGCCGCGTTCGGCCAGCAGGCGTACCGCGCCCATCTCGTTGGCTTCGACACGCAGACGGTCATCGTCGCAGGCGGCATCGATCAGGCGGCGCACTGCCTTCAAATCCGATTCGGACTCGATCAGCGGCAGCGTCGAGAGCACGACTTCCTTGCCGGCATCGGCAAGCGCCCCAGCCACCTCGAGCCAGTCGTCGAGGCGCATTTCGTGACGGCGCGAGCAGACCGCCTCGCCGAGATAGACGACATCGACCGGTAGCTCGGCGATCTCGGCATAAAAATCCAGCACGCGTTGGCGTGGCCAGTAATAGAGCAAAGGACCGAGGGCGAGTTTCATTTCCACGGCCGATTGTAAGCCCCGAGGGTCGCGCTGTGGCCTTCCGAGACCTTGTTCAGCTCTGCCATCCAAGCCGGTGCCGGCTGGAAGTGTTCCAGATCGCGCAGGCAGGCGTCGATCGCCTGACGCCAGACGCGCGTCACCTGCGCGACATAGGCAGGACTGCGCTGCCGACCTTCGATCTTCAGCGCCTTGACACCCGCCTTGAGGAGCGCCGGCAGGAGCTCCAGCGTATTGAGGCTGGTCGGCTCCTCGATCGCGTAGTAGGTCTCCTCATCGACCTCGAAACGGCCCTTGCACAGCGTCGGGTAACCGGCGCGTTCATTGGGCGCAAAACGATCGATCAACACGCCATTGAGCCGCGTCTCCATCCCTTGGGGTGTCTCCTCGTAGCGCACCGCCTTGCCAGGCGAGCAGGCGCCCTGACAATTCGGCGAGGTGCCGGTGGCATAGGCGGACAGCGCGCAGCGGCCTTCGACCATCACGCATAGGCCACCGAAACCGAATACCTCGATCTCGACCGGCGTGTGTTTCACCACGTGTTCGACCTGGGCGAGCGAGAGCACGCGCGGCAGCACCGCGCGCTGGATGCCGAAGCGCTCGTGGTAGAAGTTGATCGCCTCGTAATTGGTCGCCGACCCCTGCACCGACAGATGCAGTCTGAGTTGCGGATGGCTGCGGCGTGCATAGTCCATCAAACCGGGATCGGCGAGGATCACCGCATCGACGCCGAAGGCCGCGGCCTTGTCGACAGCGGCAGTCCATCCGGGCCAATTGTCGGCCTGTGGGTAGGTATTGAGCGCCAGCAGTACCTTGACGCCGCGGCGGTGGGCATAGGCGATGCCTTCCTGCAGGCTTTTGTCGTCAAAATTGAGGCCGGTGAAATTGCGCGCGTTGGTGGCGTCGCGAAAACCGGTATAGACGCAGTCGGCGCCATTGTCGACGGCCGCTTTCAGTGCCGGCAAGCCGCCGGCGGGACAGACCAGTTCAAAAGAAACACTCATTGCGCGCTTTGCGGAAAAAAGTAACTAAATATATGGCTGCCGGCCCTGCCAAGGCTTGACCTGGATCAACGTTGGTGAAACCATATCGCTGGCTCAACGCAAGGTGCCACGCGGCTTGCGGCCGGCCTGCGCCGCCAGACGATCATAGATCGGGCGCGGCAGCCATTTCAGCACGGCGGCAACCACCCTCATCTGCCAGGGCATCACGGCAAAGCGCGCGCCTTTTTCGATGTACCGCGCGATCGAGCGCGCCGCGGCGTCCACCGGCATCAGAAACGGCATTCGGTAGGGGTTTTTCTCGGTCATCGGCGTCGCGATGTAACCGGGCGCGATGGTGACGACTTTCACGCCACTCCCCTTCAGTTCGACGCGCAGACTTTCCAGATAAGCGATCGCGGCGGCCTTCGAAGCAGAGTAGGCACTCGCACCGGGCAGACCGCGGAGGCCGGCCACCGAGGCGATGCCCACCAGACGACCGCGTCTGGCCTGCCGCATCGGTTCGACGAAGGGCTGGAAGGTATGCACGAGGCCCAGCACATTGGTCTCGAGCACCCGTCTGAAGGCCGGCAGATCTTCGGCCGCTTCGGTCAGGGTGCCGACCGAGACGCCGGCATTGGCGATGACGATATCCGGCACACCCGCCCGCGCGATGAAATCGGCGCCCGCCGCCTGCACCGCAGCGGCATCGGCGACATCGAGCGCATAAACGTGACAGGGGACGGCCAGGCCGGCGGCCAAGGTCTGCAAGGCATCCTGACGTCGTGCGGCCAGCCCCAGCACGGCGCCTTGCACAGCGTAGTAGCGCGCCAGGGCTGCGCCGATGCCGGAAGAAGCACCAGTGATGAAAACGGTTTTCAGATGCCTACTTCTTGGACGGTTTCTGCGATGCCGGGGCTTGCTTCAGTTCGGCGCGATTCTTCGCGATCAGGAAATCGGCCACCTCCAGCATGTGCTGATAGGACTGCAGTTCCGGGCCGGGACTGTACTTGCCCCCGATGACGAGCGCCGGCACGCCACTGAAACCATATTCCTGTGTCATTTCCGCGGCGCGCCGCACCTTGGCATCGATGCTGAAGGATTTGTAGGTGTCAGCAAATGCCTTGCGGTCGATACCTTTGTTCGCGATCCAGTCGAAAAGAACGTTCTCGTTGCCCAAGTTGAGGCGTTGATTGATCATCGCCGCGAACACATCATCATGCACTCGCTCGAGCACGCCCATCGCTTCCAGTGTATAGAACAGGCGCGCGCCAGGCGCCCAGCTCTCGCTGAGGATCGCCGGCACCTTCTTGAAACTGACATCGGCGGGCAGCTTCTTCACCCAGGCTTTGAGCAAGGGCTCGAACTTCATGCAATGCGGGCAGCCATACCAGAAGAATTCGATTACCTCCACCTTGCCATTCGCCTCGGTGGGCTGCGGCATCTGCAGACGATGGTAATTGCGGCCTTCGACCGGGTCGGCGGCGAACGCCGGCGTCAGGGTCAGCAGGCCAAGAGTGACTGCGGTTAAGAGGAGTCTGGTGAGTTTCATGCGTTTTCCTTTCCTGTGCCCGTCGGCCCGTGGGAAGTGGGCACGTCAGGCGGCTAGTTGCGAACCACCGTGGTTTGGACACCCTGTTCGGACAACTCGCTGCGCGCGCGGTTCAATTCTTCCATCGACGCGAAAGGACCGATGCGCACGCGATGCACTTCCCCTTTGCCAGGGACTTCTGCATGGAGCACGCCGGCTTCGAAACCGAGCATCGCAAGTCGTGCGCGCAAGGCATCGGCATCGGTTTTCTTCTGAAAGGCGCCGACCTGCAGGTAGATGGCACCACCGCCCGCGGCTTCGGTCTTGGCCGGCGGCTCGGCAGGGGGTGCTGCGGCCGGCGCGGGCGACTTCTCGCCTTCGAGGATCCGATAGAAGTCGAACTTGCGTTCGCCGCCCGCCGGCTTGTCGCCCGGCTTGCCCGGCAATGCCACAGGTTCCTTGCCGCCCGCCGCCGTTTCCGGCTTCGTCACTTTTTCGGTGAAGGGCAGCGGCGTCTTGTTCAGATACCAGACGACGCCGAACGAGATCAGCACGCCGACGAGGATGCCCAGCATCAGACCGATCAGGGTACCGCCGCGTTGCCTGCCGTTCATCCGCATTCCCTTGGGCAATTCGCGCTCACATCGCTTCGGGCGCGGTAACGCCAAGGATGTAGAGGCCGTTGGCGATCACCTGGCGCACCGCCAGTGCGAGCGCCAGACGCGCCCGTTTCAGTGCGTCATCCTCCACCAGCAGCCGCTCGGCGTTGTACCAGGCATGGAATTCCGCCGCCAGTTCGCGCAACCAGAAAGCCAGTGCGTGCGGCGCACGTTCTTGCGCAGCGCTTTCGATCAGTTCCGGGAATTCCGCGAGCTTGGCGCAGAGCTTCAGTTCGCGTTCGCCTGTCAGCGGCGTGAGATCCGCACCGACCAGGCTGGCCGGATCGCCGCCCCACTGTTTCAGGACACTGGAGATGCGCGCATGGGCGTATTGCACGTAATAGACCGGGTTTTCGTTCGACTGGCGCTTGGCCAGTTCGAGATCGAAATCGAGCGGCTTGTCCTGCTTGCTGAGCAGATAAAAGAAACGGCAGGCGTCATTGCCGACCTCTTCGCGCAACTCGCGCAGCGTGACATAGGAGCCGGCGCGTGTAGACATCGACACCTTCTCGCTGCCGCGGTAGAGGCTGACGAACTGCACCAGCGCCACTTCGAGTGCCTCGGCGTCGAGACCGAGCGCCTGCAATGCCCCCCTGACGCGGGGAATGTAGCCGTGGTGGTCGGCCCCCCAGACGTCGATGATCTTCGTGAAGCCACGCTCGAACTTGTTCCAGTGGTAGGCGATGTCGGAGGCGAAATAGGTGTACTGACCATTCTCGCGCTGCACGACGCGATCCTTCTCGTCACCGAAATGCGTCGAGCGGAACCATTTCGCGCCATCCTGCGAGTAGATGTAACCGCGTTTTTCCAGCTCTGCGACAGCCTTCGCCACCATGCCGGTGTCGTAGAGGCTCTTTTCCGAGAACCAGCAGTCGAAATGCACGCCGTATTCTTCGAGATCGGCACGACAATCGGCGAGCTGCTCGGCGAGCGCATGCTGATGGATGTAATGCCACTCCTCGCCGAGCAGATCCTTCGCCGATGCGATCAGGCCGTCGAGATGCGCCTCGGCATCGGCTTCGAGCGACGGCACGCAGGCCAGCACCGCGGCAGCCGGATGGACATAGCGGTCACCGTGCGCGTCGCGGATCTGCGCCGCCATGTCGCGCACATAATCGCCCTGATAGGCATTCGGCGGGAAAGGCACGATCTCGCCGAAGATTTCCAGATAGCGCAGCCAGGTCGACACGGCGAGGATGTCCATCTGCCGACCGGCGTCATTCACGTAGAACTCGCGGCAAACCTTGTGGCCGGAAAAGGCCAGCAGATTGGCCAGACTCGCGCCGAAGGCCGCGCCGCGACCGTGGCCGACGTGTAAGGGCCCGGTCGGGTTGGCCGAAACGAACTCCAGCTGGATGCGGCCGGGCTTTTTCGCGCCCTGGCCGAAACGCTCGCCCTGGGCGAGCACGGCGTGGATCACCGCCGTCTTGGCTGCCGCCGCGAGCGTGAAATTGACGAAGCCGGCACCGGCCGCCTCGGCTTTCAGCACCCAGGGCGAGCGCGGCAATTCGCGCACCAGGCGCTCGGCGATCTTGCGCGGATTTTCCTTCAAGCCCTTGGCGATTTTCAACGCCAGACTGCTGGAAAAGTCGCCATGCGCGGGATCGCGCGGTCTTTCGATCTCGATGGGCACCGTCAGGCCAGGTGCGACGCTCGCGAGCGCTGTGTCGAGCAACGCCGTCAGATGGGACTTGATTTCAAAGGATGGGGAGGCCATGGCGAAAGATTATAGCGCCCG
>CAYZII010000066.1:5837-11341 GCA_964478415.1 uncultured Methyloversatilis sp. | reverse complement strand
CGAAGCGCACGCTCGTCTGAACATGAAGCTGTTGCGCATCGGTCTGGTCGGCATCCTGTTCGGCCTGCTGCTGCTCCTGCCCCTCGATTATTGGCTCAACCGCCGGCTCGGCAGGCTCGAGAGCGCCGCGCAGCGTCTCGCCGCCGGCAGGCTCGACGAACGCATCGAGCTGCCGGGCAGCGATGAATTGTCGAGGCTCGCCAGCGCCTTCAACCAGATGGCCGACAATCTCGCCCGGCTGTTCGACAACCTCAAGGAACTCGCCCACTTCGATCCGCTGACCAACTTGCCAAACCGTGCGCTGCTGGCCGACCGGATGGGGATGGCGCTGGCCCAGGCACGCCGCGATGGCGGGCGTGTCGCCGTGGCGCTGCTCGATCTCGACGGTTTCAAACCGATCAACGACACCTGGGGTCATGCCGCCGGCGACCGCATCCTGATCGAGGTGGCGAACCGGCTGCAGGCGGCATTGCGCGAAACCGACACTGTCGCCCGCCTCGGCGGCGACGAATTCGTGCTCGTCCTCTCCGGAGGGAGTGATACAAACGATTATCTGCGTCTGCTCGAGCGTGTGCTGACCGAACTGGCGCGTCCCTATTCGCTGGATGGCACGAGCGTGAATCTCACCGCCAGCATTGGCGTCACTTTCTATCCGGAAGATGCCGGCGATGCCGATACCCTGCTGCGTCATGCCGACCAGGCGATGTATCTGGCCAAACAGGCGGGACGCAATCGCTGCCATGTCTTCGACATTGCCGTCGATCGCGATACCACGTCGCGAATCGAAGCAGCCAACCGCTTCGCCGCCGCTATCGAACAAGGCGAGCTTCGTCTTTACTATCAGCCCAAGGCCGATCTACGCGCGATGCGCATCATCGGCGTCGAGGCGTTGGTGCGCTGGCAGCACCCGGAACGCGGCCTGCTCTCGCCAAACGAATTCCTGCCGCTCGTCGAAACCGACCGCCATCTGGGTATCCGCCTTTCGGAATGGGTGATCGAGACGGCCCTCAGCCAACTCGAAACCTGGCAGGCGCAGGGGCTCGACATCGGCATCAGCATCAACCTGCCCGCCGTGCATCTGCAGCAGTCTTCTTTCGTCGATTTTCTCGCTGCGGCGCTCGCGCGGCATCCGCAAGCCCCGCCAGAACTGTTCGAGCTCGAGGTATTGGAATCCGCGGCGCTCAAAGACGTGGTTGGCGTCTCGGCCCGGATGGAAACCTGCCGCCGGCTGGGTGTACGTTTCGCGCTCGACGATTTCGGTACCGGTTATGCTTCGCTCGCCTATCTGCGCCGCCTGCCGATCGATCTTTTGAAGATCGACCAGTCCTTCGTGCGCGACATGCTGCACGACCCCGACGATCTGGCGATCATCGAAGGCGTGCTCGGCCTCGCGGCGGCATTCCGGGACGAGGTGATCGCGGAAGGCGTCGAGACCGTCGAACACGCCCAGATGTTGCTGCTTCTGGGCTGCAAGCGGGCCCAGGGATATGGCATCGGCCGGCCGATGCTCGCCGAAGCATTGCCCGAGTGGATTTCCAGCTGGCAGCCAGATGCGACATTACGCGAGGCTGCCGGTCGTGTGCTGCCGCGCAGCGACCTGCCGCTGGTGACGGCCGCAGTCGAGCACCGGCGCTGGGTGATGCGACTGGCTGACTGCGTCGAGCAAGGCGAAATGTATTTGGCCGAGCAGCTGCCGCTCGATCCCCACGCCTGCCGTTTCGGATCTTGGCTCGACGACGAAGGTCGCCAGCGTTACGGTCAGTTCCCAGAAATGAGCGAGATCGATGCCCTGCATCGAGAAATCCACGATCTCGGGCGCAGGATCGTCGCGCTCGTCGACAGTGGCGAGCACACTGCCGCGCGGGATTTGTTATCCGAGGTGCTGATCAAGCGCGATGCGCTGCTCGTACGGCTGAAAAGCATCATTCAGACGGTTTCCGCCCGCTGCTGAAAGTCGGCGCTGACGAAACGGCACACTGAGGGCCAAGGCAGGCCCGCAGGTCAGCGCGGCGCGTAAGAAAACACGTCGGCGAAGAATTCTACCTTCGGCAGACCCTGGGCGACGAAATCGCGTTGGGCAGCCTCGACCATCGCCGGTGCGCCGCAGACATAGGCCTGCCAGCCGGACAGGTCGGGGTGGTCGGCCAGCACCGCCTCATGGACGAGGCCGGTGCGGCCCTGCCAGCCGGCATCCGGTTCCGACAACACCGGCGTGTAGGCGATGCCATTCTCTTTGGCCCAGCGCTCGGCCAGCGCGTTCATGTAAAGGCCGGCGCGGTTCCTGGCGCCCCAGTAGAGCTGCATCGGCCGCCGGATGCCGATGTGCAGCGCATGCTCGATCAGGCCCTTGATCGGCGCGAAGCCGGTGCCGCCGGCAACGAGCAGGATCGGTTTGTCGGAATCCTCGCGCAGATAAAAAGTGCCGAACGGCCCTTCGATGCGCAGGATGTCCTTCACCTTCATCTTCGTGAACACATGTTCGGTGAAGCTGCCGCCGGGAATGCGGCGTACGTGCAGTTCGAGCAGGGTGTCGGCATGCGGCGCATTGGCCAGCGAAAAGGCGCGGCGCTTGCCCTCGGGGAGGAGGAATTCGATGTACTGGCCGGCAAGGAACTGCAGCCGTTCGTTGGTCGGCAGCTTGAGATGGATCACCATCACGTCGTCGGCAACGCGCTCGAGTCTTTCCACACGACAGGGCAGCATCTTCACCGGAATGTCCTGCGCGGCGGCGACCTCATGGACTTCGATAGTCAGATCGGAAAGCGGTTGCGCACAGCACAGCAGCGCCATGCCGGCGACCCGCTCCGCTGCGGGCAGCGCGCTTTCCTGGGCGGCGCCGAGGTCGACCTTGCCTTCGAGCACCTTGGCCTTGCAGGCGCCGCAAGCGCCGTTCTTGCAGCCATAGGGCAGGTTGATGCCGGCATCGAGCGCGGCGCTGAGGATCGTGACGCCGTCCGGGACACTGAATGTGTGGCTAGTGGGTTGGAGGGTGACTTGATGAGCCATGCGATAATCGTCCGGTGAGAAAAAGAAGATTGTTGATCGTCGGTTGCGGAGATGTCGTGCGGCGGGCGCTGCCGGTGCTCACGCGTCGCTGGCGGGTTTACGCACTGGTGCGCAACCTGGATGACGCGCTGCGCGCCTTCGGCGTACGGCAGATCCGCGGCGATCTCGACCAGCCAGCCACACTGCTGCGTCTGACCGGCCTTGCACAAGCGGTGCTGCATAGCGCACCTCCCCCGCCGGAGGGCGATGGCGACCCGCGCACCCGCCGGCTGCTCGCGGCACTGGCCAGGTCGCGGAGTCTACCACGCAGGCTGGTCTACATCAGCACCAGCGGTGTGTATGGCAATCGCCACGGCGCGCGCGTCGCCGAGACCTGCCCGCCGCGTGCCACCACCCCACGCGCGCGTCGTCGTGTCGCTGCGGAGCAAAGCTTGCGCGCCGCAGGAAGACGCGGCCTGCCCGTGTCCATCCTGCGTGCGCCCGGCATCTATGCCGCCGACCGTCTGCCACTCGAACGCCTGCGGCGTGGTGATCCGGTGCTGTTGCGCGAGGAGGATTCCTATACCAATCACATCCACGCGGAAGATCTGGCCGCCGCCTGCTGCGCGGCACTGGAACGCGGCCGCTCCAACCGCAGCTATAACATCTGCGATGACTCCGAAATTCGTATGGGCGACTGGTTCGACATGCTGGCCGACGCCTATCATTTGCCACGTCCACCACGCATCACACGCACAGAGGCACAAACACGGCTACCGCCGATGTTGCTGTCGTTCCTCAACGAATCGCGTCGCCTCGACAACACGCGCATGAAGCGCGAACTGAAGCTGAAGCTGCGTTATCCGACCGTCGCCGACGGTATCGCGGCGGCTCTTCGTCAAACAGGAAAATCCTCATGCTCTGGCTGAAAGCATTCCACATCTTCCTGGTCGTCTCGTGGTTCGCGGGGCTGTTCTATCTGCCGCGCATCTTCGTCAACCTTGCGCTGGTGCCGCCCGAGAGCGGTGCGGAGCGCGCGCGCCTGCTCATGATGGCGGGCAAGCTCTACCGCTTCGTCACGCCGATCGGTCTGCTGGCCGTGGCGACGGGTCTTGCGCTGTGGTTCGGGTTTGGTTTTTCCGGCGGTTGGCTGCACGCGAAAACGGCCCTGGTTGCGCTGCTGCTCGTCTATCATTTCTATTGCGCCAGGCTGCTGCGCGAGTTCCAGGCGGGCAGCAACCGACGCTCGCACGTCTGGTTCCGCGTCTATAACGAGCTGCCGGTGCTGGTGCTGCTGGCCGTCGTGATCCTCGTCGTGGTGAAACCGTTTTGAACCGCATAGGCATCCGGCGCAGCAGGGATAGCGGCACGGCCACAAGCGAACAGGCCTACTTCGCGCCCTGCCCACGCGGTCTCGAGACATTACTCGCAGAAGAGATCGCGACCTGCGGTGGCAAAGACATCGTCACAACCGCCGGCGGCGTCGGCTTTACCGGCACACTGGAAACTCGTTACCGCGTCAATCTCCACTCGCGCCTCGCCACGCGCGTGCTGTGCCGTATTGCCAGCGCCGAGTATCGTGACGAACAGGACATCTATCGGCTCACATACGATGTGACCTGGCCCGAGCTGTTCGACGTGACACGTAGCCTCCGCGTCCATGTCACCGCGGTGAGAGCACCGTTCAGGAGCGTCGAATTCGTCACCCTCCGGGTCAAGGATGCCGTCTGCGATCGTTTCCGCGCCGAGTGTGGCCAGCGCCCGGACGTGAATACCGCCGCGCCGGACGTGCGCATTCATCTGTTCGCCACGGCGACGCAGGCTACCCTGTATCTGGATACGTCCGGGGAGCCGCTGTGGTTACGCGGCCAGAAGATCGCCAAGGTCGCCGCGCCGCTAAAAGAAAACCTTGCCGCCGGCATCCTGAAGCTGATCGGCTGGCAGCCAGGCGTGCCGCTCATGGATCCGATGTGTGGCTCCGGCACCTTCCTGCTCGAAGCGGCCGGCATCGCACTCGATGTCGCACCCGGCCTGTCACGCGCGACACAAGGCTTCGGCTTCGCCAAACTGCGCGATTTCGACGCCGCGCTCTGGCAAAGGCTGCGCATCGAGGCCGCCGCACGTCGCCGCAGCGTCGGGAGACTGCCGATCTGGGGCGCGGATCGTGATGCCGATGCGGTCGCGCGCTGCCGCCAGAATCTCGCCCATGCCGGTCTCGAACACGCGATCGAGGTGCACGTCTGCGACATTCTCGATCTCGACCCCCCCGCGGCCAGCGGCATCATGGTGGCCAACCCGCCTTATGGCGAACGGATCGGCGAACGGGATGCCCTCGCCGCGTTCTACCCGCGTTTGGGCGATCTCCTGAAGCAACGCTTCGTCGGCTGGCAGTGCTGGTTCTTCTCGGCCGACACCCGCCTGCCGAAACTGATTGGCTTGAAGCCGCAGCGGCGCATCCCGCTGTTCAATGGCCCACTCGAATGCAGGCTGTACGGCTTCCCGATCGTCGCGGGCAGCGC
>CAYZII010000066.1:0-5737 GCA_964478415.1 uncultured Methyloversatilis sp. | reverse complement strand
GTGACCTCGGCAGGGAAGCCCTTGCGCTGGCCATCGCGCGTATCCGTCATCAGATGCGTGATGTACCCGTCGAGCTCGTGGGTTCCCCATGAGCCGCAAATACGGTTGACGACATGAGGGAATCTTTCGATGGCACTAGCTTCGCTGGCTATATCCATGATCGATTCGTCCTGGCTGGGTTGACGGGGAACGCCCAAGCGCCGACCGCGACTGCCCGCGTTCCGGCGTTAGACAATGTCAAGATCTCTAATGCCGCTTTGCAGATCGCGGGTAGCGGTTTCCTTGCCGTGCAGCTTGATCATCAGGCGCACCTCGTTCATCGAATCGGCAAAGCGCAGCGCATCATCGTAACTGATCTGACCGGCTTCATAAAGATCGAACAGCGCCTGGTCGAAAGTCTGCATGCCGAGTTCGCGTGAGCGTTTCATCACTTCCTTGATCTCGTGCACCTCCCCCTTGCTGATCAGATCCGAGATCAACGGCGAGTTGATCAGAATCTCGACGGCGGGGACGCGGCCTTTGCCTTCTCTCTTCGGCAGCAGACGCTGCGAAATGACGGCCTTCAGATTCAGGGACAGATCCATCAGCAACTGCGGTCGCCGGTCATCCGGGAAGAAATTGATGATGCGATCCATCGCCTGATTGGCATTGTTCGCATGCAAGGTAGCGAGACACAGATGGCCGGTCTCGGCGAAGGCGATGGCATGTTCCATCGTTTCCCGATCGCGGATCTCGCCGATCAGGATCACGTCCGGTGCCTGACGCAGGGTATTCTTCAGCGCCACCTCCCAGGAATCGGTGTCGACGCCGATTTCGCGCTGCGTAATGATGCAATTCTTGTGTTCATGGACAAATTCGATCGGATCCTCGATCGTGATGATGTGGCCAAAGCTGTGTTCGTTACGATAGCCGATCAACGCCGCCAGCGATGTGGATTTACCGGTGCCGGTGCCGCCGACGAAGAGCACCAGCCCGCGCTTGGTCATGCCGATCTCTTTGATGACGGGGGGCAGACCGAGATCTTCGAGTTTCGGGATCGAAGTGTTGATGGTGCGGAACACCAGACCGACACAGCCCCGCTGGATATGGGCATTGACGCGGAAGCGGCCGATGCCGGCCGGCCCGATCGCGAAATTGCATTCTTTGGTAGCCTCGAAGGTCGCCGCCTGTTTGTCGTTCATCACCGCGTGCGCGAGTTCGATCGTGTGCTGTGAGCTGAGCGGTTGGGCGGTAACCGGCGTCACCTTGCCATCGACCTTGATCGCGGGTGGAAAACCCGCCGTGATGAACAGATCCGAGCCTTTTTTCTGCACCAGCATCACCAGGAGCTGGTAGAGGAATTTGAGGGCTTCGTCGCGTTCCATGCGTCTTACCCGAGGAAGCTGTCTTTGTTCTGTGCCTTCGCACGTGCCTCGACTGCCGAGACGATGTTGCGCTTGACCAAATCCGCCAGGCATTGGTCGAGGGTCTGCATGCCATATTGCTGGCCGGTCTGGATCGCCGAATACATTTGTGCGACCTTGTTTTCACGGATCAGGTTGCGGATTGCCGGCGTGCCGATCATGATTTCGTGGGCGGCGACGCGGCCGTTGCCATCCTTGGTCTTCAGCAGCGTTTGCGAGATCACCGCGCGCAGGGATTCCGAAAGCATCGAGCGCACCATGTCTTTTTCCGCGGCCGGGAAGACATCGACGATCCGATCGATGGTCTTCGCTGCCGATGAGGTATGCAGCGTGCCAAACACGAGGTGGCCGGTCTCGGCGGCGGTGAGCGCCAAACGGATCGTTTCCAGATCGCGCATCTCGCCGACCAGGATCACGTCCGGATCCTCGCGCAGCGCGGAGCGCAGTGCATTGGCGAACGACAGCGTGTGCGGCCCGACTTCGCGCTGGTTGATCAGACACTTCTTCGATTCATGGACGAATTCGATCGGATCCTCGATGGTGAGGATGTGGGCATATTCCTTTTCATTGATGTGGTCGATCATCGCCGCCAGCGTCGTCGATTTGCCGGAGCCGGTCGGGCCGGTGACCAGCACGATGCCGCGTGGCTGGTCGGCGATCTCGGCGAAGACCTTCGGTGCATTGAGCTGTTCGAGGGTGAGCACCTTGGAAGGGATGGTGCGGAAGGCCGCCGCCGCGCCGCGATTCTGCACATAGGCATTGACCCGGAAACGCGCCAGATTTGGCACCGCGAACGAAAAATCGCATTCCAGCGTTTCTTCGTAGTGCTTGCGCTGGGCGTCGTTCATGATGTCATAGATCATGGCGTGCACATCCTTGTGCTCCATCGGCGGCAGATTGATGCGCCGAATGTCGCCATGCACGCGGATCATCGGCGGCAAGCCGGAAGAGAGGTGCAAATCGGAGGCTTTGTTCTTGACGGCGAATGCCAGCAGTTCGGTGATGTCCATCGCTTCGAGGGCTCCCTACGGCAGAAACTGCCGCTTCGGTATACTGATTGCAGCAATTCAGTCGCTATATGACAACAATTTTCGCCAACCTGCAAGCAGTAAACAAGCGTATTTATGACGCCTGTTCCTTGGCCGGGCGCGATCCGGCGACGGTGACACTGCTCGCCGTCTCCAAGACCTTTCCGCCGGCGTTGCTGCGCGCAGCCTATGCCGCCGGCCAGCGGGCCTTCGGCGAAAGTTATGTCCAGGAGGCATTGCCGAAACAGGCGGCGCTGGCCGATCTGGACATCGAATGGCACTTCATTGGCCCCTTGCAGAGCAACAAGACACGGCCGGTGGCCGAACATTTTTCCTGGGTGCATTCGGTCGATCGGCTGAAAATTGCCGAACGGCTCGCGACACAACGTCCCCAGGAGCTCCCGCCGCTGAACGTCTGCGTGGAAATCAATGTCAGCAATGAGGCAAGCAAAAGCGGCTGCTCACCGGACGAAGCCGCCGCGCTGTGCAAAGCCGTTGCAGCGCTGCCCCGTTTGCGTTTGCGAGGTCTGATGACGATCCCGGCTCCCACACCCGATCCGGCTCAGGCCAGGCAGCAGTTCGCGCGCCTGCGCGAGCTGTTCGATGAGCTCAACCAGCAGGGTCTGGCGCTTGATACCCTATCGATGGGTATGTCAGATGATCTCGAAGCGGCGCTTCTCGAAGGCGCGACGATCGTGCGCGTGGGAACGGCGATCTTCGGTGAAAGGAGACCCAAACCATGAAAATCACCTTCATCGGCGGTGGCAACATGGCCAGCGCCCTGATCGGCGGCTTGCGCAAACAGGGCTTCTCGGTCGCCGGCTTGCAGGTCGTCGAACCGGATGCCGCGAGGCGTGAGAGGCTAACCGAAACCTTCGGCGTGCGCACGACGGCCGACCTCGACGAAGCGGCGCTCCACTGCGAGGTGCTGATGCTGGCCGTCAAGCCCCAGGTGATGAAAGAAGCCATCGCACCGGCTGCAGGCAGGCTTGCGAACCAGCTCGTCATCAGCGTCGCCGCCGGCCTGCGGCTTGGGGACATCAGTCGCTGGCTGGGCGGCTATTCCCGCCTGATCCGCTGCATGCCCAATACCCCGGCACTGATCGGTGCCGGCATCACCGGGCTGTATGCCGATCCCGCCATCGGTCAGGAGGAACGCGCCACCGCAGAAAAGATCCTGCGTGCGGTCGGCCAGACGGTCTGGGTCGCTGATGAGGCGCTGATGGATGTCGTCACCGCGATCTCCGGCAGCGGGCCGGCCTACTTTTTCTATTTCCTCGAAGCGCTCGCCGCGGCGGGCAAAGAGCTTGGCCTGCCCGAAGCCACCGCCCGGCTGCTGGCAGTGGAAACAGCCTTGGGCGCTGCGCGCCTTGCTCAGGCGAGCGATGAGCCGCTTGCCATGCTGCGCGAGCGCGTCACATCCAAGGGCGGCACGACCGAGGCGGCACTCCAGGTCTTCAGCCGGGAGGCACTCGACGCGATCATCATGCAAGGCGTCGCGGCCGCAGTGGCACGCGGCCGCGAACTCTGCGAACGCCTCGGCAAAGACTGATGCTCACGCAAATCATTTCCTTTCTGCTCGGTACGGTGACCACGCTGTTCGCGGCTGCCTGTCTTGCGCGGCTGTGGCTGCAAAGGGTGCGCGCCCCATTTGCCAATCCGGTCGGTCAGGCGGTTCTGATCCTCACCGGCTGGGCCGTGATACCGCTGCGGCGCGTCATCCCTGGCGTGTTCGGCATCGATCTGGCCAGCGCGGTCGCTGCCTGGCTGGCCCATCTCGTCCAGTTCTCTATCGTTGGCTGGCTCAGCGGTTTCGATCTGGTGTCCTTCGGCAGTTTGCTGACGATCGCCTGGACCGCATTCCTTGCAACAGTCCAACTGTTCATCTATCTGCTGATCGGCATCGTGATCGTCGCCGCAGTGTTGTCATGGATCGCACCTTATGCTCCCGCCGCGCCCCTTTTCGAGCACCTCGCTGCCCCGCTCATGAAGCCGCTGCGGCGTTTCATGCCGGTCATTGGCGGGCTCGACTTCACGCCGCTGATCGTGATCCTGCTGTTGCAGGTGGTCTTGATCGTGCTGGAGCATTTGCGCTGATGGCGGATTGGCTTCAGCCGAGCGGGGCGGATGTGATCCTCAGGCTGCACATCCAGCCCGCTGCGAAACAGACCGGCATCGCCGGGCTGCATGGCGACGCATTGAAGATCCGGCTCGCTGCCCCGCCGGTGGATGGCAAGGCCAACGAGGCGCTGATTGCCTTCCTCGCGACGAAACTCGGCTGTAGCAAGTCGGCACTCGAAATCATCGGCGGCCAGACCTCGCGTGCCAAGCGTGTGCGCGTCCGCGGTCTCACCCCCGAGGCAGTGCGCGCTGGATTGGGAAAATAGTCGATGGCCACCTACGCGATCGGCGATGTGCAAGGCTGTTACGAGCCGCTGTGTCGCCTGCTCGAGTACCTCGGTTTTTCACCCTCCCGCGATCGCCTCTGGTTCGTTGGCGATCTGGTCAATCGCGGTCCGCAATCCCTGGACGTGTTGCGTTTCGTCAAGGCGCTGGGCGATGCGGCGATCACCGTGCTCGGCAATCACGACCTGCACCTCGTGATGCAGGCCGAAGGCTTCGGCAAACCGAGTGAGGAGGACACGCTCGAAGAGATTCTCGCTGCCCCTGACCGCGCTGAGCTGCTTTTCTGGCTACGTGCGCAACCCCTGTTCCATGTCGAGGGAGAATGGGCACTGGTGCACGCCGGGTTGCTGCCGGCCTGGGACGTGGCCAAGGCACAAGCACTCTCCGACGAAGTGCATGCGATGCTCACCAGCCAGGATTACCGTGCATTCCTTTCCCACATGTGGGGCTCCGAACCAGCCGCCTGGGACGATGCGCTGACGGGCTGGGACCGGCTGCGCGTCGTCGTCAATGCGATGACGCGCATGCGCTTTGTCTGGCCCGATGGCCGGATGGAGTTCCGCGCCCCGGGATCGAAAGGCCCGCCGGAGCGGGCGCCGGCGGGCACGCTGCCGTGGTACGCCGCACCGGGACGCAGGAGCGCTGACCACCGTATCGTTTTCGGCCACTGGTCGGCACTCGGTTTCCGGCAGATCGACAACGTGCTGGCGCTCGATTCCGGCTGTCTGTGGGGCGGCAGTCTTACCGCGGTACGGCTCGAAGACCAGCGCATTTTCCAGATTCCTTGCGGACGGGCAGCCAAACCGACGGGGTGGGAATAACCGCTTGGTAAAATGACCCACTATCCTTTTGAAAAATAGCCGCACTAGTATGAAAGCTTTTCTGCATTGCATTTTTCTG
>CAYZII010000065.1:0-11615 GCA_964478415.1 uncultured Methyloversatilis sp. | reverse complement strand
GCCGACTCACTTCGATAAGTCGGCGCTGGCGGGACGGCACCCCGGCGAAGCTCAACCCTGGGCGAGCACCTGGCGGATTTGTTCGAGCGTAGTCGGATCGTCGAGCGTGGTCAGATCGCCCGGATCGCGGCCTTCGGCGAGCGCCTGGATCGAGCGGCGCAGCATCTTGCCCGAGCGTGTCTTCGGCAGGCCGGTGACGAAATGGACGCGCTTGGGACGCGCGATGGCACCGAGCAGGCCGTCGACGGTCTTCTTCACTTCGGCTTCGAGCTGGGCACGCAGTTCCGGCGTGGCGATCTTCGCCGCATCCTTGACGACGGCAAAGGCAACCGGCTCCTGCCCTTTGACTGGATCATTGACGCCGACCACGGCCACCTCGGCGATGGCCGCATGCGCCTGTACGGCCTCCTCGATCTCGCGCGTGCCCAGGCGGTGACCGGCGACGTTGATCACATCGTCGGTCCGGCCGAGGATGAAGTGATAGCCCTCCTCGTCCTTGATGCCCCAGTCGAAACTCGAATAGACCAGCGGCTCTTTGAACAGGCTGAAATAGGTGCTGACGAAGCGCTCGTCCTGTCCCCACACCGTCGAAAGACACCCCGGCGGCAGCGGCGGGATCACACCGACGATGCCCTTCTCGTTCGGCCCGCATTCCGTGCCATCCTCGCGGAAGATACGCAAGTCATATCCGAAGACCGGGAAAGAAGGCGAGCCGTACTTGATCGGTGTCTTTTCGACACCCGGCACGGCAGAGAGCATCGGCCAGCCGGTCTCGGTCTGCCAGTAGTTGTCGATCACCGGCAGTTTCAGTTCGTTCATGATCCATTCGTGCGTCGGCTGGTCGAGCGGTTCGCCGGCAAGGAACAAATGCTTCAGCGACGAAAGATCGTATTTGTGCAGATAGGCGGGATCCTGTTTCTTTAGTACGCGGATCGCGGTGGGTGCCGAGAACATCACGTTGATGCGATACTTTTCGACCAGGCTCCACCAGATGCCGGGATCGGGGCGGATCGGCGTGCCTTCATACATCACCGTCGCCATGCCGGCGATCAGCGGACCATAGATGATGTAGCTGTGACCGACGACCCAGCCGATGTCCGAGGTGGCGAAATAGGTTTCGCCTTCATGGCCGGTGTAAATGTATTTGAGCGACGCGGCGAGCGCCACCGCGTAGCCGCCCGTGTCGCGCTGCACGCCCTTGGGCTTGCCGGTGGTGCCCGAGGTGTAGAGAATGTATGAAGGTTCCGAGGATTCGAGCCAGACACAGGGAACCTCGGCCGCCATGTGCTGGGCGCGAAGTGTGGCGTAATCGACATCGCGTCCGGCGACCTTGTTGAAACCCTTGTCGACGCCGCGATCCACCATCAATACCTTCTCGGGTTTCGCCGGTGAGAGAGCGATCGCCTCGTCGAGCAAATGCTTGTAGGGCACCGCACGCCCACCCCGCATGCCGGCATCGGCCGAGACGATCAGCTTCGGTTTGGCATCTTCGATGCGAGTAGCCAGGGAGCCGGATGCGAAACCGCCGAACACCACCGAATGGATCGCGCCGATGCGCACACAGGCGAGCATCGCAAACGCCGCTTCGGGAATCATCGGCATGTAGATCAAGACGCGGTCGCCTTTCTGTACGCCCAGACTTTGCATGATCGCCGCCATGCGCATCACTTCCTGCTTCAGCTCGGCAAAGGAATAGATGCGTTCCTCATTTGTTTCGGTCGAGACATAGATCAGTGCTCTGGCGTCCGGGCGCTTCGCCGCATGGCGATCTACCGCGTTGTAACAGAGATTTGTCATGCCGCCCGAGAACCATTTGACGAAGGGCGGGCGGCTGTAATCACAGATCGTCCTGGGGGGCGTCTGCCAGTCGATCAGTTGTGCCTGCTCGGCCCAGAATGCGTCGCGCTGTTCGATCGAACGCCGATGGAATTCCGCGTATTTCATCTTTTTCTCCCTATACCCTCTGGTCAATGGATGCGCACGATGATCCGTCCGGTGACACGTGCCTTGAGAAAGTCATCGAACACTGCTGGCAGCTCGTCGAAGCCGATCTCGCGCACCTGGGCAATAACTTTCTCCGGCTTCCAGTCACTCCCCAGGCGGCGCCAGACTTCACTGCGCCAGGGCTCACCGATGTAACCGGAATCGATGCCAAGCAGGGAGACGCCACGCAGAATGAATGGCGCGACCGTGGCTTTCAGCTCCATGCTGGCAGCCAGCCCGATGCTCGCCACCGTACCGCCCTGCTTCATCGTGCTCAGCATCCAGGAGAGCACCTCGCCGCCGAGATTGTCGACCGCACCGGCCCAGGTCGCCTTTTCGAGCGGGCGAATCCTGGTCAGATCGAGGCTGTTGCGCAAAATCACCGCGCTGGCACCAAGTGCCTTCAAATAGCCTTCCGCGTCTGCCTTGCCGGTCAGGGCATGCACTTCGTAACCGGCCTTGGCGAGAATCTCGATCGCAATGCTGCCGACGCCTCCAGTGGCGCCCGAGACGACCACCGGCCCGTTGGCCGGCCGCAGGCCGTCATGCTCCATGCGCGCCAGCGCCAACCCTGCGGTGAAGCCGGCGGTGCCCAGCGCCATCGCACTGCGCAAATCGAGCCCTTCAGGAATCCTGCGCACCCAGGCAGCAGGAAGACGTGCAATTTCGGCATATCCCCCGTGATGCGCAACACCGATGTCATAACTGGTGGCGAGCACTTCGTCACCGTGCTGGAATTGCGGGTCAGTGCTGTCGAGCACCACACCCGAGAGGTCGATGCCACCAATACAGGGAAAACGCCGGATGATCTTGCCGGCGCCGGTCGCCGCGAGTGCGTCCTTGTAATTGACGTCGGACCAATGGACTCGAATCGTCACCTCGCCCGGATCGAGCGCCGTCTCGTCCAATGACTCGAAACCGGCAGCGATCCGGCCTTCCTCTTGCCGTATCAGGAATGCCCTGAAAGACATGCCCCACTCCTTGTTGTTGGTTGCATCGATTATAGCCAGCTCCGACATTCTTCAAGTCAAGCCAAAATAGCTATAGACCGCCGCGCAGTCGCTTGCGCTCCGCCCTGCGCCGGCTGGTCTCGGCAAAACGCGCGTGCCCGCGGCTGAGCCGTTCCAATGCGACGAGCAATAGCACGAAACCCAGCAGCGCCGCGGCAAGCTGGGCGGCGGCGGTGTGATCGCCGAGCGAGAACCAGGCGCGGTAGATGCCGGTGGTGAAGGTCGGCACCGCGAAATAGGCCACCGTGCCGTAATCGGCGAGCGTCTCCATCAAAGCCAGCGTCACGCCAGCAGCGATTGCCGGTCGCGCCAGTGGCAAGGCAACGCGCCTGAAAGCCGCCCAGGGCGACAGACCGAGTGAGCGCGCCGCTTCGAAGGTGCTCGCGCCACGCTCGAGGAAAGCGGCACGGACGAGCAGATAGACATAGGGATAGAGGACGCAGACGAACATCAGCGCCGCACCGGGCAGGCTGCGGATTTCTGGAAACCAGTAGTCGCCGCGTCGCCACCCGAAACTATCGCGTAAGAAAGTCTGCACCGGGCCGACGAATTGCAGCAGATCGGTGTAGAGATAACCCATTACATAGGCTGGCATGGCCATCGGCAACAACAGCGCCCATTCGAAGATGCGTCTGCCGGGGAAGTCCAGCATCGCGGTGAGCCAGGCGAGGCTTACACCGACCACGCTGACCCCGATCGTCACGCCCAGCGCCAGCAGCAGGGAATTGGCCAGATACTCGGGCAAAACGGTATCCGCCAGATGTACCCAGGTTGCACCGCTACCGGGAACGAACAAGTTGCTCGCAATCGAGATCAGCGGCAGCACGATCAGCACACCGATGACGACGGCAAAGCCGGTCAATGCAAAAGGACGACGCATCGCAGCGGAGCTTCAGGAAGTTTTTGAGAACTTTTCTCAATTATAATCTTGCCATGCCTCTGCTCGCGCTCGAGAACATCAGTCACGCCTTCGGCACGCACAATGTCGTCGCGGGCCTTTCTCTTTCGCTGCACGACGGCGAGATCGGCTGCCTGCTGGGACCTTCGGGTTGCGGCAAGACGACGGTGTTGAGGCTCATCGCCGGTTTCGAGCACCCCCGAGCAGGACGCATCTATTTGCGTGATACGATCGTCAGCGATGAGCGCCGTCATCAGCCTCCCGAAAAGCGCCGCATCGGCATGGTGTTTCAGGACTATGCGCTGTTCCCGCATCTGACCGTCGCCGGCAACGTGGCCTTCGGCCTGCGCGAAACATCGGCGCTGGTGAAACGGCAGGTGCAAGCCCTGCTGGACCTCGTCGGATTGTCCGGCCAGGGCGACAAATATCCGCACGAACTCTCCGGCGGCCAGCAGCAGCGCGTCGCGCTGGCCCGCGCGCTGGCGCCGCGCCCCCATCTGCTGCTGCTCGACGAACCGTTCTCGAATCTCGACGTCGAGCTGCGCGAACGGCTCTCCCTCGAGGTGCGCAGCATCCTGAAGGAGACCGGCACCGCGGCGATCCTCGTCACGCATGACCAGCACGAAGCCTTTGCGATGGCCGACAAGATCGGTGTCATGCATGCCGGTCGCATCGAACAATGGGACACGCCGTGGAATCTCTACCATCGGCCGGCAACACGCCGCGTGGCCGATTTCGTCGGCGAGGGCGCGTTCATCGCCGGCAGGCTGACGCCGGATGGCCGTATCGAAACCGCACTCGGTGCTCTCTCCGGCAGCTTCGTCACCGAGTGCGATAGTGGCAGTTGCACCCTTTGGCCGTCCGGCACGCCGGTCGAGGTGCTGTTGCGACCCGACGACGTCGTCCATGACGATGCTTCCCCGCAGCGTGCAACGATCGTCGCCAAGGCATTCCGGGGTGCCGAGTTCCTTTACACACTCGAACTCGCTGGCGGCGCGCGGGTGCTCTCCCTCGTGCCGTCCCACCATGATCACGCGCTTGGCGAGACGATCGGCATCCGGCTCGACACCGAGCGCGTCATCGCGTTCCACGTGCAATGATTCCCTGGCTGGGCGTAGCTGATCCGTTCCCCCCCGTCAGCCTGGCATTACGCGAGCCGAATGGCCTGCTCGCCGCCGGCGCCGATCTCTCACCGCAGCGGCTGCTCTCCGCCTACCGGCAAGGCATCTTCCCGTGGTTCTCGGCCGGTGAGCCGATCCTGTGGTGGAGCCCAGATCCGCGCATGGTGCTGTTCCCAGAAGAACTGAAGATTTCCCGCTCGCTCGCCAAGACGCTCAGGAATGCCGATTATCAAGTCCGTCTCGATAGCGCCTTCGATGCCGTGATCCACGCCTGCGCGACGACGCCACGCCGTGGCCAGCAAGGCACCTGGATCACGGCGCAGATGCAGGCTGCCTACCGGCGCCTGCACGCTCTCGGCTATGCGCATAGCGTCGAGACCTGGCGCGGCGGACGTCTGATCGGCGGGCTCTATGGGGTGGCGATCGGGCAGATGTTCTTTGGCGAATCGATGTTCGCACATGAACGCGATGCGTCGAAAATCGCTCTGGCCCATCTGTGTCGCCATTTGTGCGTGCATAATTTCGGCATGATCGACTGTCAGATGGAAACCGCCCATTTGCGTTCGCTTGGCGCCCGGCCGATACCACGCGAGGAATTCGTCGCGCGCCTGGCTGCGCTCGTTGCAAGCGGCGAACCGTCCGGACCGTGGCCTGCGGACGCAATCGACGGTTGCTTCAGAAAACAGCCGCCAGCCTGCCCAGATACTGCAGCGCCAGGATCGTCGGCGGAAACGGCGGGACAGGAAGGCGAGCGGCGATGACCCATCTGCGTGACCTGCCGCCGCTGTCACTGTTGCAGTTCTATGCGACATCGCCGTACGGCTGCTCCTATCTGCCCGGCCGCATCGCTCGCTCCCAGGTGGCCACACCCACCCAGCTCATTGATACCGATCTCTATAGCCAACTCGTCGAGCTCGGCTTCCGTCGCAGCGGTTTGTTCACCTACCGGCCGTGGTGCAGCAGCTGTCAGGCATGCGTGCCGGTGCGCATCCCGGTGGCTGACTTCCGACCCAAGCGCAGTCAGCGCCGTGCCTGGGCGCGCCATGCCAATCTGATCGCGCGTGAACGGCCCTTGATCTTCCGCGAGGAACACTATGCGCTCTATCAGCGCTATCAGCAGGCGCGCCACAGCGGCGGCGGCATGGACGACGACGACCGCGAGCAATACGCGCAGTTTCTGCTGCAAACACAGGTCGAAAGTCGCCTCATCGAGTTCCGCGAGGGCGAGATGCTACGCATGGTGAGCATCATCGACGTACTCGCCAATGGCCTATCGGCGGTTTATACCTTCTACGACCCGGACATTGCAGGGGCCAGTTATGGCACCTATGCGATCCTCTGGCAAGTCGAGCAATGCCGCAGCCACGGTCTGCCGTATTTGTATCTCGGCTACTGGATCGAGCACAGCCGGAAAATGTCCTACAAATCACAGTTCGCGCCACTCGAGGCGCTGCAGGATGGCCAGTGGCGGCGCCTCGACCCTCGTTGAGACACCGATGATTCCTTACTGTCTGCTCAAGCCCTTCGTCTTCGCCGTCGACCCCGAAACCGCGCACGAGCTGTCCATCGCTGCGTTGCGCGCCGCCGGCGCATTGTTCCCGCGCAGCGAGCCTTTGCCCGACACACCGATCCCTCTGATGGGCCTGTCCTTTCCAAACCGGATCGGGCTGGCTGCCGGTCTCGACAAGAATGGCGAGGCGATCGACGGCCTGGCGAGCTGGGGCTTCGGCCATATCGAAATCGGCACCGTCACACCGCGTGCTCAGCCCGGCAATCCGAAACCGCGTCTGTTCCGTCTGCCCGAGGTCGAGGGCATCATCAACCGGATGGGCTTCAACAACCACGGCATCGACGCGCTGATCGCCAACGTCAAGGCAGCGAAATACAAAGGCATTCTCGGCATCAACATCGGCAAGAATGCCGACACACCGCTCGAGCACGCCGTCGATGATTATTCGATTGGACTCGAGAAAGCCTATCCCTACGCGAGTTACGTCACCATCAACGTCTCCAGCCCGAACACGAGGAACCTGCGCCAGTTGCAGGGCGAATCCGAGCTCGACGCCTTGCTGGGCACGCTGAAGACGCAACAGTCAGCCCTAGCCGATCGCTACGGCAAATATGTTCCCTTGGTGCTGAAGATCGCGCCGGATCTCAACGATGTCCAGATCCAGCACATCGCCGACGCCTTGCGCCGCCATCGCATCGATGGTGTGATCGCGACGAACACGACACTCGAGCGCAGCCGTGTCAAAGGATTGCCGCATGCCGACGAGGCCGGCGGCCTCTCCGGCGCGCCGCTCTTCGAAGCATCCACCGAGGTAGTCAGAAAACTCGCCAGAGCGCTCGGTGGCGAAGTGCCGATCATCGCCGCCGGTGGCGTCGTCGATGGTGCCAAGGCCAAGGCCAAACTCGAAGCCGGTGCCCAGCTGGTGCAGATCTATTCCGGCCTCGTCTATCGCGGCCCCGCCCTGGTCAAGGAATGCGTCGCCGCGACACGCCACTGGCCGCAGTAACGTTCTCAGACCAGTCTTAGCAGCAATTCACGCACCTCTGGTGCGAGCAAGGCGGTCGCCTGCGCCGCGGCACGCTCGAAATCGGTGCCATAACCGAGCCGGCCGAGGTCATCTTCGTCGAAGATGCCGTTGTCGATCAGGTGCGCGGCGAGCGTCACGAAGAATGACCGATCGGCGAATTCGGGCGTGCGTCCGGGTTCGACGAACACCAGACGCTGGGCGAGACTGACACAGCGCTCGATCAGTTCCTGGCGTGTCAAATGCTTGTTGCCCGCCTGGCGCAGCACCAGCAGCGCGAGGAAATAGCGCTCCATCTGCGGCCGCAATGTCTCGGCGAGCCAGCGCAGCGCCGCGCGCCCCGGGTCGTTGGCGGCAGGCATCTGCCACCGATCGCCGAGCTTTTCGACCAGGTCACGCCGCGCCAGCCGCGAGAGGATCCGATCGATGGCAGCCGGCAGCTCTGTATCGCTCAGGCGCAGAAAGAGGCTCGCGCGCATCAGTCCGGACAGGTCGGCCACCACCTCGAGCAAACGCGCCTCCGGCAACGGCCCCTGTTGCACCAGCAGACAGGCGATCAGGGCTGGCAAGGCATACAGGTGCAGCACATTGTTGCGGAAATAGGCCAGCAACGCGGCCTCATGGGCATTGGCCTCGATCAGCGCCCCGAGCGGATGATCGATACGGCGCACCGCAGCCAGGCGCAACGCCACGGCCAGGCATGCGCTTCCCGACGCGGGTGCTGCCAAGTGGAGGGGATCGACGAGTGCGGCGAGATGCTCAATCTGATGTTCGAGCTGGACTTCGTCCGCCGTCACATGCGGTGTCGCCAGCAGGGCCAGCGCGACAAGATTGATCGGATTGACGAGTGCTGCCTCATTGATCCTGCCGGCGAGCTCGTTGGCGATCTGCGCGACCAGCTGGCGCTGTTCTTCGCTAGCAGGCGGGGTGTCACGCCAGCCGGGTTGCTGCGCATCGAGCCAATCGGCCAGCGGCAACGGTTCGCCGATGTTCACATACACCTTGCCGAAACGTCGCCGCAGCAGACGCAGCGCCAGCAACAGATCCAGCCAGGATTCGCGTTTCTTCGGCCGCCCCGTCAGCTCGGCGACGAAACTCGCGCCTTCAGGCAATTTTTCATAACCGAGATAGACCGGCACGAACACTAGCGGCCGCTCGTGCCAGCGCAGGAAACTCTGGATCGTCATCGCCAGCAGGCCGGCTTTCGGCGGCAGCAGCAGACCGGTGCGGCTGCGCCCGCCCTCGATGAAATATTCGACCGGAAATCCCTGCGCCAGGAGATGGTGCAGATATTCGGCGAATACCGTCGCATAGAGCGCATCCCCCTTGAAACTGCGGCGCAGGAAGAAGGCCCCGCCACCGCGCAGGATGCGGCCGAGCAGGGGCAGGTCGAGATTGTCGCCGGCGGCGATGTGTGGCGGCACGAGTCCGGCACGGTAAATGACATAGGACATCAGCAGGTAGTCCACATGGCTGCGGTGGCAAGGCAGATAGACGATGCTCTGCCCCGAGGCGATGTGCAGCAGGTGGTCGAGATGGCGCACTTCGACGCCTTCGAACCAGCGTGTCCATAGCCAGGAGAGAAAAATCTCCGCGGCGCGCATTACCGTATATGAAAAATCCGAAGCGATGGCCAGCGCATGATGGCGCGCACGCTGGCGGGCGGCGGCGATGTCGATGGCGTGCTCTCTGGCCTCCGTCTCGATCGCCGCTCGCACCGCAGGGGTGGCGAGCAGCGCCTCGACCTGGGTATGACGGTGCGAGATGTCCGGGCCGATGAAACGCTCGCGCTGGCGGCGGAAGTGGTTGCGCAGCACACGGGCGGCCATTTTCGCCGCCCGTTTCGGATCGGACGCCTCAGCCAGCAGGCCGCGCAGCGAATAAGGTGCGCCGAAATGCACATGCGTCTGGCGTCCGTGCAAAAGCACCGCGAGCCAGTGACTGAGCGGTTGGCGACGCTGCCAGGATTCGGCCAGCAGCGCGCGCAGGACCCCATCCTGCTGGCGCGGCGCACGCCCCCACAGCACGGTGACCGGCACGAGCTGCACATCCGAGGCAGGGGCTTTGCTCAGGGCATTGATCAGGCGGCCAAGTTCGCTCGGCACACCGCGCGCGGTGCGTCTTCCGGCGAACGACCGCCAGCCGGCGGAAAGCGCAAACTCTGCGCTGGCAAGACGGCACCCCGTCAGATGTAGGGGCCGCTGCGCTGCCGGCAGCTTGAGACGCTCGACCGCCTCATACAGCACCAGACGGTCGGAGAGCCAGTTTTCCTGCAATACATAGCAGACCGGTCGGGTGGGATCGAGGCCCAGACTGTCAGGCGATTCGGGAAACAGCCGCAGGCGCACCCAAAGAAGTATCAGGCGCCGCGCCAGACGTAAAAAGACTGAAGCCATCGACTATGCCATCGCTTGAGCCCAAAGGGGCGCCAGTATAATTCGCAGACATTTCGCCTGCCGTGTCGGCGCCCGACTCTCCGCTCCATGCCCCCACTCTCCGCCAGCGACGCCGAGCTCGCCCGTCACACGCCGATGATGCAGCAATACCTGCGTCTGAAGGCCGAACATCCGGACGTGCTGCTCTTCTACCGGATGGGCGATTTCTACGAGCTGTTCTATGAGGATGCCGAAAAAGCCGCGCGGCTGCTCGACATCACCTTGACGCGCCGCGGCCAGTCGGCGGGGGTACCGATTCCGATGGCCGGGGTGCCGGTGCATGCGGTCGAACAATATCTCGCCCGCCTGGTCAGGCTTGGTGAATCGGTGGCGATCTGCGAACAGATCGGTGATCCGGCCACGAGCAAAGGACCGGTGGAAAGGAAGGTCGTGCGCATCGTCACGCCCGGGACGCTGACCGATGCCGCGCTGCTCGACGACAGAAGCGACAGCCTGCTCATCGCGATCCAATCGCAGAAAGCGCGCGTCGGTCTGGCCTGGCTGAATCTCGCCAGTGGCGAACTGCGCCTGATGGAGACGGCACTCAACGATCTGCCGGCGCAACTGTCGCGTCTCTCCCCTGCCGAAATATTGCTGCCGGAGAGCGCGGCGCTCGCCATCGAGTGCGCTGCGTTGACGCGGCGGTTGCCGGACTGGCATTTCGATGCCGCGCAAGCCACGCGGATGCTGAGCGAGCATTTCGGCACCCACGATCTGGCCGCCTTCATCCCCGCCGATGCGGAAGCGACGCTGGCCATCGGCGCCGCCGGGGCTTTGCTGCGCTACGCCCAGGCAACGCAACTGCAGCGCCTCACCCATGTCACCGGAATGACGCTTGAGCGCGCGTCGCTATGGCTGCGGCTTGACAGCACGACGCGCCGCAATCTCGAAATCACGCAGACCTTGCGGGGCGAGTCTTCGCCCACCCTGCTTTCGCTGTTGGACACTTGCGTGACGGCCGCGGGCACGCGCTGGCTCAAGCACTGCCTGCATCACCCGCCGCTCGACCGCTCGATTGCCGCACGCCGTCATCAGGCCATCGCCGCCCTGCTCGATACGGAAGGCCTGCTCGAGCGGCTCAAGCAAAACCTGCACGGCAGCGCCGATATCGAACGCATCAGCAGCCGCATCGCACTGAAATCGGCAAGACCCCGCGAATTGGCCGCGCTGCGCGATACGCTCACACGCCTTCCCGATCTATCGGCCCTGCTCATCGGGCAGAGCGGGCTGCTGGCCGAACTGGCCGAGCGTCTCACCGTGCCAGAGGCGGCGCTGGAAAGGCTCAAGACCATGCTCGTCGCCGATCCACCCGCGCTGCTCTCGGCGGGCGGGGTCATCGCACCGGGCGTCTTCCCCGAACTCGACGAGCTGCGCGCGCTGCAGTCGAACTGCGGGGAATTTCTGCTCGCATTAGAAGCGCGGGAGCGCGAACGCACCGGCATCCCCAACCTGAAAGTCGAATACAACAGGGTGCATGGCTTCTACATCGAGGTCACGCACGCCCATGCCGACAAGGTGCCGGACGATTACCACCGCCGTCAGACGCTGAAAAACGCCGAGCGCTACATCACCCCGGAACTGAAGGCCTTCGAAGACAAGGCATTGTCGGCGAACGAGCGCGCGCTGGCGCTGGA
>CAYZII010000064.1:0-11654 GCA_964478415.1 uncultured Methyloversatilis sp. | reverse complement strand
TTCACGAGCGCGTAAGCCATCTGTAAGATTGGCTAACTTTAATGGACCGCCTAAAATCACAACGCCTTCCGAGGCGGCGGAACCCTTCCATCAACGTCATAGCGAGAGGAGAAGTCTCAATGAGCACCATCGAATCAGTCATGCAGGAGACCCGCGTCTTCCCGCCTTCAGAAGAGACCGTCAAACGCGCCACGATTTCCGGCATGGCGGCTTATGAGGCGCTGTGCAAGGAAGCCGAGCAGGATTACGAAGGCTACTGGGCACGTCTGGCCCGTGAGCATGTGGTCTGGAAGCAGCCTTTCACGCAGGTGCTCGACGAATCGAACGCGCCGTTCTACAAATGGTTCGCGGACGGCAAGCTGAACGTCTCCTGGAACTGTCTCGACAAGAACGTCGAAGCCGGCCTCGGCGACAAGATCGCGCTGATCTTCGAGGCCGACGATGGCGCCGTCACCAAGGTGACTTACAAGGAGCTGCTCGCGCGCGTCAATAAATTCGCCAACGCACTGCGCGCCGCCGGCATCAGAAAGGGTGACCGCGTACTGATCTACGTCGCGATGTCTATCGAGGGCGTCGTCGCGATGCAGGCCTGTGCCCGCATCGGGGCGATCCACTCGGTCGTGTTCGGGGGATTTTCCGCCAAGTCGCTCGAAGAGCGCATCCTCGATGCCGGCGCCTGCGCCGTGGTGACGATGGACGAACAACACCGTGGCGGCAAGGCGCTGCCGCTCAAGGCCGCTGTCGATGAAGCCCTCAACATGGCCAAGGGGCACCAGGTCAAGACGGTGTTCGTGATCAAGCGTGGGGCTGGCAATTGCACGATGGTGCCCGGCCGCGACGTGTGGTATCACGATGTCGTCGCCAATCAGCCCGAAACCTGTGAACCCGAGTGGGTCGAAGCCGAGCATCCGCTGTTCCTGCTCTATACCTCCGGTTCCACCGGCAAGCCGAAAGGCGTGCAGCACAGCTCGGGTGGCTATCTGCTCCACGCAATCCTGACCACGAAGTGGACCTTCGATCTCAAAAAGGACGACATTTTCTGGTGTACCGCCGACATCGGCTGGGTCACCGGCCACACCTACATCACTTATGGGCCGTTGGCTTGTGGTGCGACCGAGATCGTCTTCGAATCGGTGCCCACCTATCCGGATGCCGGCCGCTTCTGGCGCATGATTCAGGATCACAAGGTGACGATTTTCTACACCGCACCCACTGCGATCCGTTCATTGATCAAAGCGTCAGAAACCAATCCGGCGGTTCATCCCCGCAACTACAACCTCAAATCCCTGCGCATCCTCGGCACGGTCGGTGAGCCGATCAATCCGGAAGCCTGGATGTGGTACTACGAAAACGTCGGCGGCGGTCGCTGCCCGATCGTCGATACCTTCTGGCAGACCGAGACCGGTGGCCACATGATCACCCCACTGCCCGGGGTCACGCCGCTGGTGCCCGGTTCCTGCACCCTGCCCTTCCCGGGCATCCAGGCCGCGATCGTCGATGAGACAGGTCACGAAGTCGAATGGGGCAAGGGCGGCTTTCTCGTCATCAAGAAACCCTGGCCATCGATGATCCGCACCATCTGGGGCGATCCGGAGCGCTTCAAGAAATCCTACTTCCCTGCCGATTTCGGCGGCAAGCTGTATCTCGCCGGCGACGGTGCGGTGCGTGACGCAAACACCGGTTATTTCACGATCATGGGCCGTATCGATGACGTGCTGAACGTTTCCGGTCACCGTATGGGCACGATGGAGATCGAGTCCGCCCTGGTCGCCAATCCGCTGGTCGCCGAGGCGGCGGTGGTTGGTCGTCCCGACGAGCTGACTGGCGAGGCGATCTGCGCCTTCGTCGTGCTCAAGGGCTCACGCCCCACCGGCGAGGAGGCGAAGAAGATCGCCGACGAGCTCAGAAACTGGGTGGCCAAGGAAATCGGCCCGATCGCTAAACCGAAGGACATCCGTTTCGGTGAGAACCTGCCGAAGACGCGTTCGGGCAAGATCATGCGTCGTCTGCTGCGCTCGCTGGCGAAAGGCGAGGAGATCACCCAGGACGTGTCGACTCTAGAGAACCCGGCGATCCTGGAACAGCTCAAGCAGGGCATCTGACCCGATTCGGAACTCCGGCCCAGCTCAAACAGAGTCTGGGGCGGAGAAAACGAACCGGAGGAGGACAAACGGGAAACGGCCGCCACGAGCGGCCGTTTCTTTTTTGACCCGGCCAAGCCACGGCATTTTCCGTGCCGGTGCACCAGCGCAGAGTATGTGAGCAAACCGCGTTTTGTGCGTTTTCTTCGGCTTGAGTCACGGCAGCGCTCGGCGCAGGATAGCCACGAATCATCTCTCCAGTGTCGAGGTTTGCATCATGATCATCGAATCCGTGGAACTCGTCGCCTTGCCGGGCGCGCCGGAATATCAGGAAAAGATTTACCGCGCCTACCTGGACAATGGCGAAGCCATCGATCTCTTTCAACAACACTGGGACGTGCACCTGCCGCCCGAATCGTTGATCGGCCTGACACCAGAGGAAGCTCGCCGCATGCGGGCGGCGAAGATGCTCGCGGCTGCTGGGCTGAACTAATCCTTACGCGAGGTTTTTTGAGCTCATGCCGAGGGGCCGGGCCCTGGCTTGAAACCACGTTGCTCGGCGAGGAGTTCGGCGGCCTTGGCGGCGCTGCCGGTCTTTTCATAGGCCGTCAACACCTCGAAGCGGGTGATGTGCGCATCGGTCATGTTGATCCCGTAACGGTCGATCAACGCCCGATCGATCTCGTTCAGAATCTTCAGGGATTCGAATTTGCCGACGCGGTTCATGTTCATGGTGAAGTGGCGCTGACTTTGCAATGCAGCAAATGTTATCCGCGAGCAGCAGAAATGGGGGACAATTTTCGGAGGGTTGAAATGACGACGGGCGCTGCTGCGCCCGCCGGCTTTTCTTGGGTGACAAGGCTCAAGCGGCCTCGGCATTGGCCTTAGGCGGCCAGTGCAAAACGCTCATCGTTGGCGTATATTGGATTTGCGCGGATTACGTCCGTCGCCTGTCGGGTTGCCTGCTTTCCCTCAATCGCCCTGTCGAAGCCAGTGCACCCCCACCCAAGAACATCGTTGGTTGACCTTTGGACGTCTGCCCTTGGGTGGAGGTGAGGGGAATCGAACCCCTGTCCAGGACGTCTCCGGATCGCCGGAATTACAACCATGCCGCCATTATGGGACCGGTGAGTGGAAATTTCAAGCCTTCAGGCATTCAGCCCAGATCACTTGCGCAGCAATCGGCCCAGCAGTTGGGCGTTTCAAAGATGCGCACGCGTTCGAGGCGCAGGTGATTGCCGTAGACGTCCCGGTACGCTGGGGCGAGGCGTTCGAAAGCGATGCGGGCGAGGTTTTCCGCGGTTGGCACGCGGTCGAGGATGACCGTCTTGTGGCCGGGCAGAGAGGAAAGAAACTCCACGACGGCCCCGTCATCCTTATGGACGAGAAAGGCGTGATCCCACTGATCGACGACAATGCGCTGGGCGATTGTCTTAACCTCGGCGAAGTCCATGACCATGCCGTTGTATGGCTGTCCAGCCGCTTCGATCACCTCGCCGGCGAGGGTGATTTCCAGTGCATAGCGGTGGCCGTGCAAATGACGGCACTGGCTGAGATGGTCGGGAATACGGTGCCCGGCATCGAACTCGAGACGGCGGGTGATTTTCATGAGAGGGGTGATAATCTACAAATTAACATTATATTCTGGCCATGCGTTCCCCGATTCCCCCGTCGCGCCCATTGTCGATCGCCGATCATGATCGCGACATCGCCGGTATGACATATGTCTATCCGGTGATATCCCGGCGTGCGCGCGGCGTCTCGGTCGGCATCAATCTGAATCCGAACAACGCCTGCAACTGGCGCTGCATCTATTGTCAGGTGCCGAACCTGCGACGTGGCGGCCCACCCCCGATCGACCTTTGGCGACTGGAAACGGAGCTGCGCACACTCATGACGGCACTATGTCACGGTGATTATTTGGAACGTCATGCCCCCCCGGAAGCCCGACGGGTGGTTGATGTGGCCTTTTCAGGCAATGGGGAACCCACCAGCGCGGCTGAGTTTCCCGCTGCCGTTGCCACCGTCGGCCGCGTGCTCGACGATTTGTCGCCGTCGCTACCCATGCGGCTGATAACCAATGGCAGTCTGTTAGGCCGCAAGAAGGTTCAGGAAGGTATTCGTCTGATCGGGGAACGAGCAGGAGAGGTTTGGTTCAAGATCGATGCGGTGGGTGAGGAAATGACCCGGCTGATCAATGGTGTTGCCTTGTCACCGGCTATAGTCCGCGAACGTGTGGAAATCTGCGCCCCGCTGTGCAGCACTTGGGTACAGAGCTGCTTTTTCATGCTCGATGGGAAACCGCCGGCCGATGAGGCGCTCGAGCGCTATATCGCCTTGCTCGCAAGCGTTCGAGAGGTTGTGGCTGGGGTGCATTTGTATGGTCTGGCACGACCTTCACGCCAACCTGAAGCCCCCAGGCTCCAGGCATTGCCGGCACCGTGGCTGGAAAATCTCGCCGCACGGATTCGTGCTACGGCCGGGCTGACCGTTCAGGTCAGCCCGTGATCACTTCCCTCAGCCTTTTTTCGCGGCGCGGGCTTCCTTCTTGAGTTCCTTGAAGAGATCGGGCTTCTTCGCCTTCAGATACTCGACAACTTCCCAATCCTCTTTCTTGATCTTCTGGATGTCGATCTGTTCGACATGCACCAGGCGCAGCAGATGCTGCACAGGACGCGGCATGTTGCGGCCGCTTTCGTAACGCGAACCACCGCTTTGGGTAACGCCGAGTTTCGACCAGAACTGCTGCTGGTTCATGCCGAGCTTGCGGCGGATTTCGCGAACGTCGATCTTTTCGATTGTTTTCATTGGGCTATTCCTTTGGTTGGATTCCGGAAAGGTATGATGAACAACTCATTTATACTACGGAAGTAATAACAAAGCAAGCATAACGAATATTGTTCCGCCATACAAGGGCACATCACTAAGTAGTTTCCGCAACATGGTGTTTCGGATAGAATGCGCCACTTTCTTTTTTGAGTCGAACATGGCGCTGATCGTTCAGAAATATGGGGGCACCTCGGTGGGCAGCCCCGAACGCATCCGGGATGTCGCCCGGCGCATCCAACGTTGGAAAATGCAGGGTCACCAGCTGGTCGTGGTCGTTTCCGCGATGAGCGGGGAAACCAACCGGCTGATTGCCCTGGCCAAGGAAGTGTCACCCAATCCGCATCCACGCGAGCTCGACGTAATGGTGTCCACCGGCGAGCAGGTCACTATCGCGCTGCTGGCGATGGCCTTGCAGGATCTCGGTGTCAAGGCGAAAAGCTATACCGGTGGCCAGGTCAAGGTGCTCACCGACAGCACCTTTACCAAGGCACGCATTCTTTCGATCGATGACCGCAATATCCGCGCCGATCTCGAGGAGGGAACGGTGGTGATTGTGGCCGGTTTCCAGGGTGTGGATGAGCAGGGAAACATTACCACGCTAGGACGAGGCGGTTCGGATACCTCGGCCGTGGCGCTCGCTGCGGCGCTGAAGGCCGACGAATGCCAGATCTATACCGACGTGGATGGGGTCTACACGACGGACCCGCGCATCGTGCCAGAGGCACGCAAGCTGGATCGCATCACGTTCGAGGAAATGCTCGAAATGGCCAGCCTCGGCTCCAAAGTGCTGCAGATCCGTTCGGTCGAATTCGCCGGCAAATACAAGGTCAAACTGCGCGTGCTTTCCAGCTTCGAAGAAGAAGGAAAGGAAACCCCGGGCACGCTGATTACCGTTGAGGAAGACACTACCATGGAACAACCGATCATTTCTGGCATTGCCTTCAATCGCGACGAGGCCAAGCTCACCGTGTTGGGCGTGCCGGATCGCCCCGGTATCGCTTCGCAGATTCTCGGCCCGATCGCCGAAGCCAACATCGACGTGGATATGATCATCCAGAACGTCGGTCATGACGGCACCACCGATTTTTCCTTCACGGTGAATCGCGGCGAATATGCCCGTGCGTTGAAGATTCTCGATGAGCAGGTGAAACCGCACATCGGTGCCCGCGCGATCGAAGGCGACAACAAAATCTGCAAGGTATCGATCGTCGGCGTCGGCATGCGCTCCCATCCGGGAGTGGCGAGCAAGATGTTCCGCGTGCTGGCCGAGGAAGGGATCAACATCCAGATGATCTCCACCTCGGAAATCAAGATTTCTGTGGTCGTCGATGAGAAGTATCTCGAGCTCGCCGTGCGCGTGCTGCATCAGGCTTTCGAGCTCGACAAGGCGGACCGAGTTTGACCCAGCGGGGGTGGGCGACGTATCATTCGCCCACTTCGGAGACGTGGCCGAGAGGTCGAAGGCACTCCCCTGCTAAGGGAGCATACGGGCCAAAACCTGTATCGAGGGTTCGAATCCCTCCGTCTCCGCCAGCAACGCTTCGTGCTCCGCCTGGCAATCCCCACGACGGATGGCCGGCAGGCAGCGCGGTGGAGCGGGCGTTCCGCATCAACATCAAGGCGGACTGCGGTTCGCCTTTTTGCTTCGAAGGCGTGATCCATGTTCGATTTCGTTCGTAACAACAAGAAAGTCGTCCAGCTGGTGCTGGCGATCATCATCTTGCCGTTTGCCCTCTGGGGTGTGGATTCCTACATTCGCAGCAGCGGGAGCGGTGCGAACGAAATCGCTCGTGTCGGCAAGACACCGATCGGCCGTGAAGAGTTCCAGCGGGCTTTGAGCGAGCAGCAGGAGCGCTTGCGCCAGCAGTTGGGCAATAATGCTGCCGGTTTGCTGGAGGCGCCGGAGTTTCGGCGTGGCGTGTTGGAGGAGCTGATCAACCAGCGCGTGCTGCAATTGCAGGCCGAGAAAGCCCACATGAGCATCAGCAATGAGATGTTGGCAGCGATCATTACTTCGCTGCCCGCACTGCAGGTCGATGGCAAATTTTCGCGCGAACGTTACGAAACGATGGTTGCTGCACAGAACATGAGTGTTGCCCAGTTCGAAGCACTGCTGCGCCGTGATTTGTTGACCCAGCAATTGCTGCTGCCGATAGCCAATGCTTCCTTTTCAGGCAGACTGCCGCCGAACCGCTGGCTGGGAGCGCGTCTCGAGGAGCGCGAAATTGCCGAAGCCCTCTTGCCTGCCACACAGTTCCTGGCCGCCAGCAAACCCGATGCGGCAGCGGTGCAGCGTTACTACGAGGAAAACAAGGCGCGTTTCACCGAGCCCGAACGGGTACGCGTCGAGTATCTGGTGTTGAGTCGCGACAAACTGATCGAAAGCGTCCAGGTCAGCGAAGCGGAAGTGAAGGCCGCCTATGAAGCCAATAGGGTGCGTTATCGCACCCCGGAACAGCGTCGTGCCAGCCACATCCTGATTCGGGTCGAGAAAAACGCATCCCCGGAGGCCGTCAAGGCCGCCGAAGAAAAGGCGCGGCAAATCCTCGCCCAGGTGCGGGCCAATCCGGATGATTTTGCCAAGCTCGCGCAGGCCCATTCGCAGGATCCGGGTTCCGCGTCGAAGGGTGGCGACCTCGGCTTCTTTGGCCGCGGCATGATGGTCAAACCCTTCGAAGAGGCGGTGTTCAGCTTGCAGGAAAATCAGATTTCCGAGCTGGTGCGCTCGGATTTCGGTTTCCACATCATCAGGCTGACTGGTATCCGTCCTGAGCAGGCGCGCAGCTTCGACGAAGTAAGAGGCGAGATCGAAGCGGAACTGAAGCGTCAGGCTGGTACGAAGCAATATCTCGAAGCAGCGGAGGGATTCTCGAACCTGGTCTATGAACAGGCGGACAGCCTGAAGCCGGCCGCGGAAAAATACCACCTGGTGATTCAGACTTCGGACTGGCTCGCAAAGGATGGCCAGATCGAGGCACCCTTCACGAACCCTAAGCTGCTGCAGGCGATCTTTTCCGACGATGCGATCAAAAACAAGCGCAATACCGAGGCGATCGAAGTCGCTCCGAATCAGCTCGTCGCTGCCCGCGTCATCGAGCATCGCGCCGCAGAAACTCTGCCGCTCGAAAAGGTTGCCGGCGTCATTGAGCAGAGCCTGGCCCGGGAGGCGGCGCTGGCAAAGGCAGTGGCTGCAGGTGAAGCCGAGCTCGAAAAGCTGCGTCGCGGCGAGAAATCCTCACTCAACTGGGGAGCACCACGCACGGTGAGTCGCCAGTATGCGCCAGAGCTCACCCCGGAAGCGCTGGCAGCGATTTTTGTCGTCGATGCAAAGCACTTGCCAGCTTATACCGGTGTGAAAACCCCACTGGGTTTCACTTTGTATCGGGTCGATCGCATCACACCTTTCGATCCGGAAAATCCGGGCGAAGCTGAGCCGCGTGCTGCACCCCTGCGTCAGCAGTACCAGGATGTCGTGGCGCGTGAAGAGTTGCTCGGCTGGCTCGCCGCCCTACGTCAGCAGTACGGTGTGACGATCAACAGCAGGGTGCTCGACAGCAAGTAACGAGGAATTTCTTGAACCGGCGTCAGAAAGTCGGCGCTGGCGTAGCGGCACGCAAGCCGCTGGGGCGAAAAAAACGGCGCCAGGAGGCGCGTTCAGCCGTTCGAACCCGGCAGGGGGTCTGGGTTGCCCATCGCCACGGTGTGCGTACCACCATCCACATACAGCACTTCGCCAGTGATCCCACTCGCCAGATCAGAGAGCAGAAAGGCGGCGGCATTGCCGACCTCGTCGATCGTCACATTGCGGCGCAATGGCGCGTGGTGCGCGTTATAGGCGAGCAGCTTGCTGAAATTGCCGATGCCGGAGGCCGCCAGCGTCTTGATCGGGCCGGCAGAAACGGCATTGGCACGGATGCCGCGCGGACCGAGGCTGAAGGCGAGATAACGGGTGGCCGCTTCCAGGCTTGCCTTCGCCAGCCCCATCGTGTTGTAGTTCGGCATCGTGCGTTCGGCGCCCAGATAGGTCATGCACACCAGTGATGGATTGTTGCCTTTGTAGAGCAAGGGGCGTGCGGCCTTGACCAGCGCCGGGAAGCTGTAGGAAGAAATTTCATGGGCGATGCGAAATGCCTCACGAGAGAGGCCATCGAGGAAATCGCCCTCGATGGCCTCATTGGGCGCATAGGCGATCGAGTGAACCAGACCGTCGAGGCCATCCCAACGTTGGGAGAGGGCGACGAACAGCGCGTCGATCTGGCCATCGTCGGCCACATCGAGCTGATACACCATGTCGCTGCCGAATTCCGCGGCAAACTTCTGGATGCGTTCCTGAAAGCGTTCGCTCTGGTAGGTGAAAGCGAGCAGCGCACCTTCGCGGTGACATGCCTTGGCGATGCCATAGGCGATCGAGCGATTCGACAACAGGCCGGTGATCAGAATGCGCTTGCCGGCAAGAAATCCCATGGTGATCCCTCCCTTTGCTTTCGACGAGGTCGGATTATAGCGGCGATTCCATTACACTTCGGCCATGCGGCGATCTGCGTTGCTTCTCTGGCTCGTGTGGGCCACTGCTTTGCTCACTGCCTGCGGCAAGGTCTGGAATGATCCTTATCCGGCCGCAGAGCGGGGAAAGAACATCCTCTATACGGCGTTTTCCGAGCGTCCGAAACATCTCGATCCGGTGCAGTCCTACAGCGAGGACGAGATCACCTTCACGGCGCAGATCTATGAGCCGCCGCTGCAATATCATTATTTAAAGCGCCCTTATGAGCTGATTCCGCTGACGGCGGTGGCCGTTCCCCAAGCCCAGTATTTCGATGCCGCTGGCCGAGCCCTGCCGGCCGATGCCGAGGCGTCACGCATCGCCTTCACCGATTACGTGATCGAAATCAAGCCAGGCATCCTCTATCAACCGCATCCAGCTTTCGCCACCCAGCCGGCCGATATCTCCTCTTGTTATACGCTGGCCGATTTTCCCAATCGCGGCACACGTGAGCTGGTGGCAGACGATTATGTCTATGCGATCAAAAGGCTCGCCCATCCGCGGCTGCATTCGCCGATCCTTGGCCTGATGAGTGAGTACATCGTCGGTCTGGCCGAGTATGCCGAGACACTCAGAAAGTCGGCGCTGGCGACACGGCACGACGTTTGGCTCGATCTGCGCCAATTTCCGCTTTCCGGCGTCGAGGTGCTGGACCGCTATCGGTACCGCATCCGCATCAAAGGCAAATATCCTCAGTTCCTCTACTGGCTGGCGATGCCGTTTTTTGCCCCGATGCCGTGGGAAGCAGACCGCTTCCACAGCCAGCCGGGCATGGCGGAGAAAAACCTGACGCTCGACTGGTATCCGATCGGTACCGGTCCCTACATGCTGACGGAAAACAACCCGAACGCCCGCATGGTGCTGGAACGCAACCCGAATTTTCGCGGCGAGACCTACCCTTGCGAAGGCGAGCCGGGTGACCGGGAAAACGGCCTGCTCGACGATTGCGGCAAGCCCCTGCCTTTCATCGACAAGGTCGTGTTCACGCGCGAGAAGGAGCAGATTCCTTACTGGAACAAATTCCTGCAAGGCTATTACGACGCGTCCGGGATCGCGTCCGACTCTTTCGATCAGGCCGTGCAGGTCGGATCAGGGGGTGAGGTTACGCTGACACCGGAAATGCAGGCACAGGGGATTCGTTTGAGCACCTCGGTGGCGACCTCGACGTTCTACATGGGCTTCAACATGCTCGACCCACTGGTGGGCGGTGAGGGCGTGGCTGCACGGAAAATCCGCCAGGCGATCGCGATCGCCATCGACCAGGAGGAGTTCATTTCGATTTTCCAGAATGGCCGCGGCATCCCGGCGATGAGTCCCATTCCTCCAGGTATCTTCGGTTATCGCGAAGGGCGGGACGGCATCAACCCGGTGGTCTATGACTGGACGGAGGCCGGTCCGCGTCGCAAAAGCGTCGAGGAGGCGCGCCGTCTGCTCGCCGAAGCCGGCTGGCCCGATGGGCGGCATGCGCAAACCGGCGAGCCGTTGATCATCAACCTGGACACCACGGCGACCGGCGTCGGCGCGAAGACACGCATCGACTGGCTGAACAAGCAGTTCCAGAAAATCGGCGTGCAACTGGTGGTGCGCAGCACCGACTACAACCGGTTTCAGGAGAAGGTGCGCAAGGGCGCGGTGCAGTTGTTTTATTTCGGCTGGAACGCCGATTACCCCGATCCGGAAAACTTCCTTTTCCTGCTTTACGGCCCACAGGGCAAGGTCAAGCATGGCGGAGAAAACGCCGCCAACTATGCCAATCCCGAATACGACCGCCTCTTCGAGCAGATGCGGGCGATGGAGAACACCCCCGCGCGACAGCAGATTATCGACCGGATGCTGGCGATCCTGCAACAGGATACGCCGTGGGTATGGGGCTTCCATCCGAAGGATTACAGCCTCCACCATGCCTGGCTGAAGAACCGCAAGCCGACCAAGGTGGGCAACAACACGCTCAAGTATCAGCGCATCGATGTGGAGTTACGGGAAAGGTTGCGCGCCGAGTGGAACCGGCCGGTGATCTGGCCGGTGCTCGTTGTGGCGGCTCTACTGCTATCCCTTGGCCTGCCGGCGATCCTGCGCCATCGGCGCCGGGAAAGGGCGACGGTGGCCGGCTGACGGCATTAGGGTGGAACGCCTTACGTGCCGACCGTGGCCGCCAGCGTTTCATTGACCGTGGGTGGCCCGAGGTCGGCGATGCGGCGTTA
>CAYZII010000063.1:0-12161 GCA_964478415.1 uncultured Methyloversatilis sp. | reverse complement strand
CGAAGCGGGAGTTTACGGCCGAGTTCAAGGAGCAGGCCGTGAAGCGAGTCAAGGGAGGTCTGAGCATTGGCGCCGTGTCGAGGGAACTGGGGATCGGCGACCGGACCCTGCGCAACTGGGTCAAGGCATTCGAGGCCGGCAAGCTCAATGGGCCGGAAGCCAAGGTGGTGACGCCGGAACAGATGGAGCGCTCGCGGGTACGGGCCGAGAACATCCGGCTCAAGCGCGAGAACGAAATCCTAAAAAAGGCTCTTTTGGATCGGTGTGCTGGATGCAAGGCATCACCCAGTCCCACCACACCGCAGCCCGCCCTCACGACTTGTCAGGCAGAGGTTTGTATCGTCAGATGGCGAGAATAGCATGCAGCGCTGCCGCGACAGTGAGTTGCTGCATGCCGTCGCGGTGAGTCACCGCAGCGACAGCTAAAACTCAACGGCGTCGGACGCCACCCAGCAAAGAGCCCAGCACGCCGCGCACGAGCTCACGCCCGATCTGGCTGGCGATGGTACGTGTGACGCTTTTCGCCGCAGCCTGCACCAGACCGTCGCTGCGCCCGCCACGGGGCCCGGTACGCCCGAACAGGATTTCGCCGAGCAAGCCTCCACCGACAGAGGCTTCCTGCCGGGGTGCCGCTCCGCCAGCGCCGACTTCTGACGCCGACTCGGGCGCTATACGCGCCTGCAGGATTTCATAGGCAGACTCGCGATCGACGACTTTTTCATAATGACCGTAGAGCAGTGAGTTGCGGATCGCTTCGGCGCGCTCTTCCGGCGTCATCGGGCCGATGCGCGATGCTGGCGGCAGTATCCAGGCCCGCTCGACGATGCTCGGTGTGCCTTTTTCATCGAGGAAAGAGACCAGCGCCTCGCCGACTCCCAGCTCGGTGATGGCTTGTTCGGCGCTGAAGCGTGGATTCTGGCGCAGGGTTTGCGCTGCCGTCTGGACGGCCTTCTGGTCACGCGGCGTAAAGGCTCTCAACGCATGCTGCACGCGGTTGCCGAGCTGGCCGAGAATCTTTTCTGGAATGTCGAGCGGATTCTGCGTGACGAAATAGACGCCAACCCCTTTCGAACGGATCAGGCGTACCACTTGCTCGACCTTGTCGACCAGCGCCGCGGGCGCATCGTCGAAGAGCAGATGCGCTTCATCGAAGAAAAACACCAGCTTGGGCTTGTCCAGATCGCCGACCTCGGGCAGCTGCTCAAAGAGTTCGGCCAGCAGCCAGAGCAGGAAGGTGGCATAGACTTTCGGCGCCTGCATCAACTGGTCGGCGGCGAGGATATTCACCACACCGCGCCCATCCTGGGTTTGCATCAGATCGAAGATGTCGAGCATCGGCTCACCGAAAAACGCCTCGCCACCCTGGCTTTCTAGGCTGAGCAGGCCGCGCTGGATCGCACCGACAGAGGCTGCGGAGATGTTGCCATACTGGGTCTTGAACTGCGCTGCGTTGTCACCGACGTATTGCACCATCGCACGCAGGTCCTTGAGGTCCAGCAATAGCAGGCCATTGTCATCAGCGATACGGAAGACGATCGACAGCACGCCTTCCTGAGTCTCGTTCAAGCCGAGCAGACGCGAGAGCAGAAGCGGCCCCATGTCGGAGACGGTCGCGCGCACCGGATGGCCCTGCTTGCCGAACACGTCCCAGAAAACCACCGGGTTCGCCCTCGGCTGCCAATCAGTGATGCCTAGCATCGTGATGCGCTTCTGCAGCTTGTCGGAAAGCGTGCCGGGTGTGCCGAGACCGGAGAGATCCCCTTTGACGTCGGCAAGGAATACCGGCACGCCGATGGCGGAAAACTGCTCGGTCATGCGCTGCAACGTGACGGTCTTGCCGGTGCCGGTGGCGCCTGTGATCAGGCCATGACGGTTGGCGAGTGAGGCTGGTAACCCCAGGGTGCGGTTACCATGACTGGCAATGGGTAGCAAGGTGGGCATGACTACTCCAAGTTTGTAAAATTTCAATTTTAAGTGAGGAATAGCCATGGCCGGACATTCCAAATGGGCCAACATTCAGCATCGTAAAGGCCGTCAGGACGAGAAGCGGGGTGCCGCCTTCTCCCGTGTCGCCAAGGAAATCACTGTCGCCGCCAAGCTGGGCGGCGGCGATCCGTCGTTCAATCCGCGTCTGCGCCTGGCCATCGAAAAGGCCAAGAGCGTCAACATGCCCAAGGACAAGATCGAGAATGCGATCAAGAAAGGCACCGGCGAGCTGGCCGGCGTCGACTACATCGAGGCGCGTTACGAGGGCTACGGCCCGGGCGGCGCAGCGGTGATGGTCGATTGCCTGACCGACAACAAGACGCGCACCGTTGCCGAAGTGCGCCACGTCTTCAGCAAATATGGCGGTAACATGGGCACAGATGGCTGTGTCGCCTTCATGTTCAAGCACTGCGGACTGCTGGTATTCGCCCCCGGCACCGACGAGGCGAAATTGATGGAAGCAGCCATCGAGGCAGGCGCGGAAGACGTGACGACCAACGACGACGGTTCGATCGAGGTCATCACCGCACCCGGCGATTTCCTGGCGGTCAAGGAGGCGCTCGCCGCCGCCGGTTTCAAGGCCGAATATGCCGAAGTGACGATGAAGCCGGAAAACGAGACCGTGCTCGCCGGCGAGGATGCGGTGAGGATGCGCAAGCTGCTCGATGCGCTCGAAGACCTCGACGACGTGCAGGAGGTCTATACCACCGCAGCGCTGGAAACCGCTGGCTGAGCACTTTAGAGCGTTCCCTTGACAGGCTCCGATGTTTCCTGCGTGCGTATCCTGGGCATCGACCCGGGGCTGCGCATTACCGGTTTCGGCCTCATCGACAAGACGGGTCAGAAGCTCAGCTATGTCGCGAGCGGGCGCATCCGCAGCCATGAGAACGAGCCACTGCCGCAGCGCCTCAAGTCCCTCCGCGACGGGCTCGCCGAAGTGATTGCGACCTGGCAACCCAACGAGGCGGCGATCGAGAAAGTGTTCGTCAACGTCAACCCCCAATCGACACTGCGACTAGGCGAAGCGCGCGGCGCGGCAATCGCGGCTTTAGTGGGGGCGCATCTGCCGGTCGCCGAATACACTGCGTTGCAGATCAAGCAGGCGGTGGTCGGCCACGGCAAGGCGGCGAAGGAACAGGTCGCCCACATGGTAATGCGTCTGCTGGCCCTGGCCGGCGAGCCTTCGCGGGATGCCGCCGATGCGCTCGCCTGTGCGATCTGCCACGCGCATGCGGGTCAGGGCTTGGGTAACATCCCGACACAAACTTTTCGCATCAGGAAAGGGCGTCTCGTATGATCGGCCGTCTCAGTGGCATTCTGCTGGAAAAGAATCCGCCGCAGATTCTCGTCGATGTCGCTGGCGTCGGCTATGAGATCGACGTGCCGATGAGCACCTTCTACCACCTGCCGAGCCTCGGTGAGAACGTCAATCTCGTCACCCATCTCGTCGTGCGCGAGGATGCGCATCTGCTGTTCGGTTTTCTCACCGAGGGCGAGCGGGCGACCTTCCGTCAGTTGCTGAAAATTTCCGGTATCGGTGCACGCATCGCGCTGGCTGTGCTCTCCGGCCTCACTGTGCAGGAACTCGCCCAGGCCGTGGCGCGTCAGGACAGCAGCCGGCTGGTCAAGATCCCGGGCATCGGCAAAAAGACCGCCGAACGCCTGTTGCTAGAACTCAAAGGCAAACTGCCGACGGGCGGCGACATGACGAAAATCGGCGCGGGCGAGATGGCACCCCCGACCAGTCACGATGCCGCGAGCGACATCCTCAACGCGCTGCTCGCCCTCGGCTACCACGAACGCGAGGCAATCGCCGCGATGCAGCAACTGCCCCCCGAGGTCGAGGTCGCCGCCGGCATCCGCGCCGCTCTCAAGCTGCTGGCGAAAGCGTGACCACGCTAGGCGTAGAATCCCTGCATGACCGAGAACACCCGCGCTCATGCCCGGATCGTCCTCGCCGCCCTGATCATCCTCGGCACGGTCTGGGTGCTGGCGCCGTTCCTCCCCGCCCTGCTGTTCGCGGCGATCCTTTGCCTGACCACCTGGCCGATGTACGCCTGGCTAGAAAGACGTTTTCACGGCCGCGCAACGTTGGCGGCGCTAGTAAGCACCCTCGTCCTGGCTACCGCCGTGCTATTGCCGATGTCCTATCTGGCGGCGACCGTCGCCGACGCCGTCACGCAGCTGATCGACTTGCTGCGACCCTGGTTCGAAGCTGGCGACTATGCCCCGCCCACCTGGCTCGGCACGCTGCCATTGGTCGGCGAGCCGCTCGATGCTTACTGGCGCAAACTCGCCGCCAACCATGCAGAGCTCGCCCAGCTTGGCAGGCAACTGTTCGAACCGACGCGCAAATTCCTCACCGCCGCCGCGACGCTGATCGGCCAAGGCTTGCTGGAACTGACGCTGGTGGTGCTGATCGCCTTCTTCTTCTATCGCGACGGACATCTGCTCGGCAGCCGTCTCGAACTTTTCGCACAGCGCATCGGCGGCGAACTCGGCAGCCGCATGCTGGCGCTGGCACGCTCGACGGTGATGGGTGTGATGATCGGCATCATCGGTACCGCGCTCGCCCAGGCGCTGGTGGCCTTGATTGGCTTTCTGATCGCCGGTGTGCCGGCGGCACTGCTACTCGCGGCAGCAACCTTCTTCCTGTCAATGATCCCGGTCGGCCCGCCGCTGATCTGGGGCGGCGCGGCCTGGTGGCTCTACAGCCAGAACGAGACCGGCTGGGCGATTTTCATGCTCGTCTGGGGCCTGGCGGTGATCAGCAGCGTCGATAATTTCATCAAGCCGCTCCTGATCAGCCGCACCGCCAGCCTGCCGATCCTGCTCGTCGCCTTGGGCGTGTTCGGCGGCGTATTGGCCTTCGGCTTCGTCGGCATCTTCCTCGGCCCGGTGATCCTGGCCCTCGGCGTGATGCTGCTGGAGAGCTGGATAACAATGAAGGGCAGGACAACATGATCGAGAACGACGCCCTCGCTCCCCGCCTGATCACCCCGGCCAGCGCCTCGCCGCAGGAAGAGGTGATCGAGCGCGCGCTGCGGCCGAAACGGCTGGACGAATACGTCGGTCAGGCGAAGATCCGCAGCCAACTGGAGATTTTCATCGGCGCGGCGAAGAAACGCCGCGAAGCGCTCGACCACGTGCTGCTGTTCGGCCCGCCGGGCTTAGGCAAGACCACACTCGCCCACATCATCGCGCACGAGCTGGGCGTCAATCTGCGCCAGACCTCGGGGCCGGTGCTGGAGCGTGCCGGCGATCTCGCGGCGATCCTGACCAACCTCGAGCCGTTCGATGTGCTATTCATTGACGAGATCCACCGCCTCTCACCGGTCGTCGAGGAAATTCTCTACCCGGCGCTGGAAGACTTCCAGATCGACATCATGATCGGCGAAGGCCCGGCTGCGCGCTCGGTGAAGCTCGACCTGCCCCCCTTCACGCTGATCGGCGCGACAACGCGTGCCGGCATGTTGACCAACCCGTTGCGCGACCGTTTCGGCATCGTCGCCCGGCTGGAGTTCTATACGCCAGAGGAGCTGGCGCTGATCGTCCGGCGTTCAGCGCAGCTGTTGAACTGCACGCTCGCCGATGATGGTGCGCTGGAAATCGCGCGTCGCTCGCGTGGCACGCCGCGCATCGCCAACCGTCTGTTGCGCCGCGTGCGCGACTTCGCCGAAGTAAAGCATGACGGCACGATCACGCGCGAGATCGCCGATGCGGCGCTGACGATGCTCGACGTCGACGCCCTCGGTCTCGACGTGATGGACAGGAAACTGCTCTCCGCGGTGCTGGAAAAATTCAGTGGCGGACCGGTCGGGCTGGACAATCTCGCCGCCGCGATCGGCGAAGCACGCGACACGATCGAGGACGTACTCGAACCCTATCTGATCCAGCAGGGTTATTTGCAGCGCACACCGCGCGGGCGCATCGCCACAGCGGCCATCTGGCGTCACTTCGGCCTCGAGGCCCCTGGCCAGCCCAATCGCGATCTGTGGCAGGAGTCATGAGCCACACAATACAGGTGCGCGTCTATTACGAGGACACCGATGCCGGCGGCGTGGTGTATTACGCGAACTACCTCAAGTACCTCGAACGCGGCCGCAGCGAATTGTTGCGCGCGCTCGGCTACGAACAACGCGCGTTGGCCCTGGATACCGGCATCGCCTTCGCGGTGCGCTCGCTCGCCGTCGAATATCTGAAACCAGCAAAACTCGACGATCTCGTCGATGTCTACACTGCGATCGAGGGCGTCGGCCGAGCTCAGGTAACATTCGCACAGTCGATCCGTCGCGGCGCGGACTTGCTGCTCACCGCACAAGTACGCGTCGCCTGCCTGGATCTGGCCAGAGGGCGCGCCACCGCGCTGCCCGCCGCCCTGCGCGAACGCATCACACCATCCAAGAGACAATGACCGTCACCCAGGATCTCGCCATCGTCGAGTTGATCAGCAACGCCAGCCTGATCGTCAAGCTGGTGATGCTGCTGCTCACCTATGTCTCGGTGATGTCGTGGTACTGGATCTTCCGCAAATGGTTCCAGCTGCGCGACGCACGCAAGAAGACCGATCGCTTCGAGCGCGATTTCTGGAGCGGTGGCGATCTCGCGACCCTCTACCAGGACGCGGTCGCCGCCCCGCAACGCAGCGGTGCCCTGGAACGCATCTTCGCGGCTGGCTTTCATGAATTCACCAAGCTGCGCGGCCAGAAAAACCTCGATACCGCGAGCGTCATCGATGGCGTGCGCCGCGCGATGCGCGCTACCTATCAACGCGAGCTCGACGACCTCGAAGCCCATCTCGCCTTCCTCGCCTCGGCAGGTTCGGTCTCGCCTTACGTCGGGCTGTTCGGCACCGTCTGGGGCATCATGCACTCGTTCCGTGGTCTCTCGAGCATGCAGACTGCGACATTGGCCGCCGTCGCACCGGGCATCGCAGAAGCGCTGGTCGCCACTGCGATCGGCCTGTTCGCGGCGATTCCTGCCGTGGTCGCCTACAACCGCTTCGCCCACGACACCGACCGGCTTGCGGTGCGTTTCGAAAGCTTCATCGAAGAATTCTCGAACATCCTGCAACGGCAGATACGATGAGAGCGAGACGGCTCAAGCACGAAATCAACGTTGTTCCTTACATCGACGTGATGCTGGTGCTGTTGATCATCTTCATGGTCACGGCGCCGATGATCCAACCTGCGGCGATCGAGCTGCCTTCGGTCGGCAAGGCCGCCGCGCCACCGGTCGAACCACTCGAGATCATCGTCAAGGCCGACGGCGCGATCGAAATGCGTGACAAAGCGCTGGGAGGGGCGACCGTCAGCGTCGGGCGCATGGAGCTCGCCGAGCGCATCCGCGCAGCGCAAAGCCAGCATCCGGATCAGCCGGTGCTGATCAGCGGCGACCGGAACGTGAAATATCAGGCCGTGCTCGACGTGATGGATGAGTTGCAACGCGCCCAGGTGGTGAAGATCGGGCTGCTGGTGCAACCGCGGAGCAAATGAACGAGCTGCGTAACCAGCCGCGCAAGGCACCAGGAAAACGCATCGCTTTTCTCCTCGCGGTGCTGATGCACGTCCTGCTCGCCGTGCTGATCGTCTATGGCATCCGCTGGCAGACGAAACAACCCGAGGCCGTCACAGTCGATCTGGTGCGTGCCGTCCCGCCAGCGCCGAATCCTATACCCCAGCAAAAGCCCGAGCCGAAGCCCACGCCAAAACCAGAGCCCCAGCCAGCACCGAAGCCCGAACCCAAGCCGGCGCCGAAGCCAGAGCCGGTCAAACCACCTGCAAAGCCTGATATCCTGCAGAAGGAGAAGCCCAAACCCGCACCGAAACCGGAACCCAAGCCGGAGGTCAAAACCGAACCGCCCAAAGATCCTTTCAAGGAACAACTCGAACGAGAACTGGCGGAAACCGAAAGGCGCAAGGCCGCCGAGACGGCAGCAGAGGAAGCGGCGAGAGAACTCGCCCAGCTCAAGGCGCAGCAGACCCAGCAAGCTGCCGACAGAGCGATGGCGGATTACATCGCGAAAATCCGCGCCAAAGTACGCGGCAACATCGTGCTGCCTGCCGGCATGAAAGGCAACCCTGAAGCGGTGTTCGAAGTCACGCAATTGCCGAGCGGAGAAGTCCTCGCATTGCGGCTGAAAAGATCTTCTGGCCATTCGGCCTGGGACGCTGCCTGCGAACGCGCGATCCACAAATCGAGTCCGCTGCCGTTACCGGCACACAAGGAGCTCTTTTCCCGCACGCTGGAACTACGTTTCCGGCCGCAAGAGGAGTAACCCTGTAGCGCAGGGGTATAATTGTCGACCCATGAAACACCTCCTTGCCCGACTGGTTGCTGGCGCACTGCTCGCCGGCGCCGTTTGTCTTGCCCAGGCACAGCTTGCCATCGAGATCACTGGCGTCGGCGCCCAGCGCCTGCCGATCGCAATTGCCGATTTCGCCGGCGAGCGGGTCGTCGCATTGGCGCTCGTTTCTGTGATCCGCAGCGATCTCGAACGCAGTGGCCGCTTCAACCTGGTCAATACCGCCGGCAGTATCCTCGACGAAAACGCCGCGCCGAATTTCGCCGACTGGAAAAGTCGCGGCGCCGATGCATTCGTCGGCGGCAGTCTCGCCAGCCTGCCGGACGGCCGCTACGAGACGCGCTTCCGCCTCTACGACGTGCAGAAGCAAACCCCACTCGCCGGCCAAGCTTATATGCACAACAGCGCCCAGATTCGCGCCACCGCCCACCGTATCGCCGACACGATCTATGAAAAGCTTACCGGCGAACGCGGCATCTTCTCGACGCGCATCGCCTATGTGGTGAAAAGCGCCGGCCGTTACGAACTGCAGATCGCCGATGCGGATGGCAACAATCCGCAGCCGGCGCTCGCCTCGCGCGAACCGATCATCTCGCCCGCCTGGTCGCCGGACGGCAGCAAACTCGCCTATGTCTCGTTCGAACAGAAGAAGCCGGTCATCTACGTCCACGACCTCGCCACCGGCAAACGCCATGTCGTCGCCAATTTCAAGGGCTCCAATTCGGCGCCCGCCTGGTCGCCGGACGGCAGAAAACTCGCCATCGTGCTGACCAAGGATGGCAATTCACAGCTTTATCTGGTCAATGCCGACGGTAGTGGCATCACACGCCTATCGACTTCCCCGGGCATCGACACCGAACCCCAATTCTCGCCCGATGGCGAGTTCATCTACTTCACCTCCGACCGTGGTGGCAGCCCGCAGATCTACCGCCAGCCAGTGTCTGGTGGCCCTGCTCAGCGCGTCACCTTCGACGGCAGCTACAACGTCACCCCCCGCCTGTCGCCCGATGGCAAGACGCTTGCCTTCGTCACCCGTGACGCGGGGCGTTTCCGCGTTGCGGTGATGGATCTTGCGACACGCCAGGTGCAAGTGCTCACCGATACGGCGAAGGATGAATCGCCGAGCTTCGCGCCCAACGGCCGGATGATTCTATTCGCCACCGAAGTGGGAGGGCGCGGCGTGCTGGCGGCCGTTTCGGTCGACGGCCGCGTCAAACAACGCCTCTCGGTGCAGGCCGCCGATGTCCGCGAACCCGCCTGGGGCCCATTCATCAATAAGTAACGCTCAAGAGGAAATCATCATGCGCAATTCACTGCTCGCCGTATCACTCTCCCTTCTTCTGCTCGCTGGCTGCGGCAGCCAGCCTCCGGCCCCGGAGCAAGCCGGAGCCGGCGTCGAGGAGCGCACCCCCAGCACCGTCGCCACCCCAGGTGTGACGCCGGTGACGACGGCACAACCCAACCCTTATGACATCGCGGCGCTGAAGGACCCGAAGAGTCCGCTCTCGAAGCGCAGCATCTACTTCGATTTCGACAGTTACGTCGTCAAGGACGAATACCAGACCCTGCTCGGCCACCATGCGCAGTTCCTGATCAAGAACCCACAGATGAAGATGCTGATCCAGGGCAATGCCGACGAGCGCGGCAGCCGTGAGTACAACCTCGCGCTCGGCCAGAAGCGCGCCGAAGCGGTGAAGAAGGCGCTGATGCTGCTCGGCGTCAAGGAATCCCAGCTCGAAGCCGTCAGTCTCGGTGAAGAAAAGCCGGTCTGCAGCGAGGCAACCGAGGAATGCTGGGCACAGAATCGCCGGGGCGACATGCTCTATTCTGGTGAATTCTGATGAAGCGAATTCTGCTGGTTGGCTGCCTGCTACTACCACTGACAGTGCGCGCTGGCATGTTCGATGACGAGGAGGCGCGTCGTCAGATCCGTGAGCTGCGCACCGAGACGACGCAGACTGTCGAAACCTTGCGCCAGCGCCTCGACGCGTTGGCCAAAAACCAGCTCGACTTCGCAAACCAGATCGAAGCCCTGCGCGCCGATGTCGCACGCCTCACCGGTCAGGTCGAAGTACTGACCAACAGTCTCGAAGCCGCCCACAAGCGCCAGCAGGATTTCTACGTCGACCTCGATGCCCGCTTGCGCAAGCTCGAAGCGGCCGCTGCGACGGCTGCCTCCGTAGCCCCGCCGCAGGATTCCGCTGCGCCCAAGCCGCCTGCTGACCCGCAAGCGGAGATGCGCGATTATGAAGCAGCGCTGAGCCTCTTTCGTGCGGGTAAATACAAGGAAGCCCAGGCAGCATTCGAAACTTTCATCGCAAGCCATCCGAATTCCTCACTCCTGCCGAATGCCACCTACTGGCTTGGCGCGAGTCTCTACCAGCTACGCCAGTTCGGCAAGGCGGCCGAAACCTATGGCAAGGTGCCAAGCCAATGGCCGAATGATCCGAAAGCGCCGGACGCATTGCTCGCCCGTGCGAACGCCCAGGTCGAAGCGAAAGATGTCAAGGGCGCGATCCAGACGCTCGAGCAATTGATCCAGAAATACCCAGCCTCTTCCGCTGCCGAAAACGGCCGCACGCGCCTGAAAACTCTCGCACCGAAGAAACGGTGAGCGAACCCAGACTGCGCATCAGCGAGATCTTCCATTCATTGCAGGGTGAATCGACGCGTGTCGGCCTGCCGACGGTATTCGTACGCCTCGTTGGTTGCCCGCTGCGCTGCGTTTGGTGTGATACGGCTTATGCCTTCACGGGTGGAGAAACCCTGAGCCTGGCGGAAATTCTCGCCCGGGTCGCCACCTATCGCTGTCAGACGGTTTGCGTCACCGGTGGCGAGCCCCTCGCTCAATCCGGATGTCATGAGCTGCTCAGAGCGTTGTGCGATGCCGGTTATGCGGTCTCTTTGGAAACCTCAGGCACCCTCGACATCAACGGCGTCGACCCGCGTGTTGCCCGCATCGTCGACATCAAGGCCCCCGATTCCGGTGAAGCCGCCAGAAACCGTTGGGAAAATCTCGCCGATCTGCGCGCCACGGACGAAATCAAGATCGTGATCGCTTCCCGCGAAGATTACGAATGGGCAAAATCGGTGCTCGCCGAACGGCACCTCACAGAGAAATGTCCGGTACTCTTCTCCCCGGTGGCCGGCCGCCTGCCACCGGCGCAGCTGGCCGAATGGATTCTCTCCGACCGGCTGCCGGTGCGCTTCCAGCTGCAATTGCACAAGATCCTCTGGGGAGACGCACGTGGTCGCTGAAAATGCGCGTCAACCGGCCGTGGTGCTGCTCTCCGGCGGGCTCGATTCCGCCACCTGTCTTGCGATCGCGCAACACGCCGGCTTCGCCTGCCATTGCCTGTCGGTCGATTACGGTCAGCGGCATCATGCCGAACTGGCTGCCGCTCAACGCATCGCCGGCGCGCTCGGCGCGGCCGAGCATCGCATCGTGCATCTCGATCTGGCCCAGTTCGGGGGTTCAGCGCTCACCGACCCGAAGATTGCCGTACCGACGGAAGGCGTGCGGCCCGGCATTCCCGTCACCTATGTGCCGGCGCGCAACACGATCATGCTCGCGCTGGCGCTCGGCTGGGCGGAAATCCTCGGCGCCAGAGACATCTTCATCGGTGTCAATGCCGTCGACTATTCCGGCTACCCCGATTGCCGGCCGGCATTCATCGAGGCCTTCGAACGCTTGGCGAATCTGGCCACCAAGGCGGGTGTCGAAGGGGACAAATTCACCATTCACGCACCCCTGATCGATCTGTCCAAAGCGGAGATCATCCGCCGCGGTGTCGAACTCGGCGTAGATTATGCGCTCACCGTTTCCTGCTATCAGGCTGACGAAGCTGGGCGCGCCTGCGGCATCTGCGAT
>CAYZII010000062.1:0-12237 GCA_964478415.1 uncultured Methyloversatilis sp. | reverse complement strand
CATCGAACATGCATTGGACATCGTAGGACGGGAACGCGTCCTGTTCGTCGATGCCGCCATCGATATTCCGGCGCCGTATCTCTGGCACCGACTTTCTCCGGCGCGCGATGCAAGTTTCAGCACCCATGCGATGACGCCTGAGGCCGTGATGCAAGTCTATGCGAAACTGCACGACGCCGAGCCGCCGCCTTGCGAACTGCTCGCGATTCGCGGCGAACGCTTCGAACTGGGCGAACCGCTGTCGACGGCCGCTGCCGCGCATCTCGAAGCGGCGCTCGACTGGGTTGGGGAGTGGCTGTCGCTTTCATAATTCGGCACCAAATAGCTGTATCGCCCGCAATTGATTGGACACAAATTCGCAGCTCATGCGGCCTTGCGGATGGCATGGGGCTACCGAGCTTCAAGGGGTGACATGAAGCTCAGTTTTTCGCGACGCCAGTGACGATTGTAACGATCCTCGGACTCAAATATGAAGTGCAACACTTGCCAGGAGGTAAAGTGTTGCGATGGGGACGAACCACAAGCGCTTGAGCATGGAAGAGCGCACGATGATCCAGATGGGGCTTGAGCGAGGTTGCCGGCTTAAGGCAATTGCCCTCAGCGTGCAACGGTCGCCGAGCACGATCAGTCGTGAGCTGAAGCGCAACGGCTGGACGAATCCGGCAACAGAGCCACGTCGGCGTGGCCGCCCCCGTGTGGCCGGCGGCTATCGCGCGTCGCAGGCGCAAGCCCGGACGTCCGAATTGGCGACCAAGCCGCGTCGCCCGTCCCGGCTGGCCATGGACGGCCCACTTTGGCCTTGGGGAGAAGGTCTTATGCGCACGCGCCATTCCCCTGAGCAAATTGCCGGCATACTGCGCCGTATGCATCCCGATTCGCCCACCCTCTAGGTCAGCCACGAGACCATCTACACTGCGATTGACGCCATGCCACGTGGCGCACTGCGCAGCGAGTTGATCGCCTGTCTGCGACAGTCGCGCAGGAGCCGTCGTCGCCCGCATGCACGGGGCACGGATCGGCACGGCACGATCCCCAACATGACGAGCATTCATGAGCGGCCCGCCGAGGTTGAGGAACGCCTGGTTCCCAGCCATTGGGAGGGCAATCTGATCAAGGGCGCGCGCAATGCTTCGGCCATCGGCACCTTGGTGGAACGCACCTCGCTTTTCGTGGTCCTGGCGAAGATGGAAAACGCCAGTGCCGAAGCCGCCATCGCCGGGTTCTCTTCCGTGCTCGACCGTATTGACGCGCAGCGGCGCCTGTCCATCACTTACGATCAGGGCCGCGAGATGGCTCAACACGAACGCCTGACCGAACTGACCCAGGTTCGCGTCTATTCCGCCGATCCCCACAGCCCCTGGCAGCGCGGCGTCAACGAGAACACCAATGGCTTGCTTCGCCAGTACTTCCCGCACGGCACCGATCTGTCCCGCTTCTCCCAGGACGAACTCGATGCCGTGGCCTGGCAACTCGACACTCGGCCTCGCAAGTCCCTCAACTGGCACCGTCCCGCCGAGCTGTTCATGCCCGAGTCTTTCGACTTCAATCTCCACTATCATCAACTCGTTGCACTTCGAACTTGAAACCGCCGTGTCTATTGGCGAGGAGCGCGGGCTTGATACTGCCGCCTGCAGGCCCCAAGCTACCGCGTAGGGCAGAAAATAGCATGTTCAAAAGGCTCATCCTCGACTCGCCCGGTCTAATGGACAATCTGGGTTCAAATGAGGCTCATTTATTCGCGGTGATCGAAAACGAGCTGGCGTTCGTGCCGCGCGATCTGGCTTCGCACCGTAGCGCTGCGCTCGAAATTGCCTTCGAGCAACGGTAGCAGATCTGCGCGCATCTGCCCCGGCATGTCAGGCAATAGAGCAGCGAGCTGTCCGGTCAGGCGCGGTACATCCGCGTCGGAGAGGCTGGCCATCTCGAGCCGCGCGCCGCCATGACCGTGGATGATCAGCGCATCCTCGTCGGTTTCCAGACCGACGACGAGCAGATAGCCGGTGCCGTGCGCACTGCCGAAGATGTGCTCGAGCTGGGCGCGGTCTCGTAGGTATGCGCGATCGCGGCGTCAGTCAGTGTCGAACCCGAAGCCGGCACAGCCGCGCCGCACGTCCCCTTTTGAGAAGTGGTAGGTGATCAAAATCAGCACCCGGCACCCCTGGCTCACCGTGCGTTGCGCGTGGTGGGCAAACACCTCGCCGAGATGCGGCCAGCCGAGATCGAACTGGCCGCCGAGGTTACGAAACGGCATCAAGATGCCGACTAGCGCGTTGGTGACGACCGGGATGTTTTCGCGCCCATCCATGCATTACATCACCGCGATCGCGGTCGGATGTTCGGCAAGATAGCGCTCCCGAGGAAGGCAGGCTTCCGGACCGCGGAAATCCCTGCCATAGCGTTCGACAAGATCGAACAACCAGGCGTTGCGTTCTTTGATCGGGCGGTGATGGATTGGCATGATCAGAGACGCTTCTCGAGGATGTGGCTCAGTTCGGCATCGGTCAGTTCGACGGGATTGGTCTTCATGCTGCTGCCACGACAGGCCGCGACGATGCGCGGGATGTCAGCCACACTCGGTGTTGGCTGCACAAAATCTGCGCTGGTGACACGGCACGCCGAGAGTTTCGGTATGCCAAGCTCGTGCTCCCATTGGCGCAGCGTAGCGAGCAGAAATGCACGCGCGTCTTCACCATTCAGTCCTTTTTTCATCGCAAAGCGCCTGCCGATCTCGGCATATTTCGGCAGCGCCGGACTGTCCGGTACGCGTGCCTTGAGCGCGGCGATGTTGACCTCGCAGGTCGTCGCCAGCAGCGAGCCGCAAGCCAGACCATGCGGGATCGCAAAGAAGGCGCCGAGCGGCGCAGCCAGACCATGCACGGCGCCCAGACCGGTGTTGGCCAGACAAATACCGGAGACGAGCGCCGCGTAAGCCATCTTTTCGCGCGCTGCGGCATTACCCGGGTCATGGTAGAACGGCAGCAGCGCGTCCTTGACGGCCATGATGCCACTGCGCGCCAGGGCGTCGGTGAGCGGATTCGCTCGTTGCGAGACGAAGCTCTCGAGCAACTGCGTGAAGGCATCCATGCCATCGGCGGCGATCAGTTGCGGCGGGCAGGTGGCGAGCAGGTCCGGGTCGACGATCGCCCAGGCAGCCACCAGTTGCTCGTCACGAAAGGATTTCTTGAACCTGCCCGGGATGCCGATCACGGCGTTCTTCGTGGCTTCGCTGCCGGTGCCGGCGGTAGTCGGCACGGCGATGAAGGGGGTCGCAGGGCCTGTGTAGGGACGCTGTGGGCCGACGCCTTCGAGGTGATCGAGCACCGAATTGCCGGGCTTGAGCAGGGCGGCGATCGCCTTCGCGGCATCGAGCACCGACCCGCCGCCGATGCCAATCACCGCGTCGAACGGCTTGCCCTTCAGATGCGAGATGCTGTCGTCGATGAAGGTCACGGTCGGCTCGCCCAAGACTTGCAGCACTTCCCAGACACAGCCCTGCCGGGAAAAAGCCTCGAACAGCGCCGGGGCATGTGGGGAGGCAAGAAAGCTCTGCCTCCCGGTGACGATCAGCAGGTGCCGGCCAAAAGAGGCTGCGATGTCGGGAACTTTTCGTATCGAACCGCTGCCGAATTCGATGCGGGGCAGACGGCCTAGAGAGAAAGGTGACAGCATCTGCGCATTATCGCGTTGTTCTCGGCTGTTCAGCAATCCGGTGCAGGCAGCATCGATGTTGCCGGGTATGAGCGTTGGCCGGACCCGTAACGTTCTGCGCCAAAAGCATTACCACTCGTCGCAAGACGACGAGTACAAGAGTGACGAAGTAACGAGCTATCGCCACTCGATGCGTGGCGGTAGCCCAAACAAAAGCGGCTTACCGCTTGATGCGGATCTTGCCGTCAGGGCCGGTCTCGACTTCGGCTTCCAGGATGTAGGCTTCGCCCGGCAGCTTCTTCTCGATGAACATGTCGTGGGCCATGCTGGCCTGGGCGCCGGTGCCGCAGGTGAACACGATCGGCTTGTCCTTCGGGATGCTGGCGAGCTTGCCTTCGAGTTCGGCAAGTGGGATGCACTGCGCGCCAGGCCAGGTTGCTGCCCGGCACTGTTCGATCTTGCGCACGTCGCATCAGCTCGCCATCAGCGGCCATCTTGCCGCGAGCGATTTTGCACGTGTCGCCGCGAGTGGCGAGCGCGACAAGGCGCTCAACGAATTGCCCGGCCTGATCGGCACTTGTGTCGCCTGTCACGCGTCGTACCGGATCCGCTAAAGAAACGCGAACAAACGGCTCCGCGGGCGACTCGCCGCATAGAGTGAGGCCACGCATGACGTGTTGCGCTTTTCGGTATTATCGGTAAAACGATAGCTACGAATATACCGAGGAGGTCATCAGATGTCCCTGCCGCTGACCCTGTCACGCGCCGCACAGTTGCTCGGAGTTTCGCGCGCCGTGCTGCAAAAGCACATCGCCGCCGGTGAACTGCCCTCGCATGACGGCATGGTGATGAGCGAGGATCTGCTGAAGCTCTACCCCGATCTCAAGCTTGAGGATTCGGGCGATTTCGAGCGCATCACGCAGATCAAGGAGCAGGCATTCGCGAAACGCGTGCGCGAGCGCATCCTGCCGAACCAGGAAATCCTCGCCCAGCGGCTCGCAGCACAAAGCGAAGAGCTCGAAGAGGTACGCCGTCATCTCTCCTCCTACCACCAATTGATCGAGAGCTTGCGCAGCCGCATCGAGGATATGCTAAAAACCAAGTCTTCTGATCAACTATACGAGCTGGCCCGCCTGATCGACGACGGGCTGGCGGCGGTACTCGGCAGTGAGGAAGAACCGGATCAGCTGGAGGTGCTCGACGATGTGTTGCGTGTCATGACGGCCCAGGTCAAGGTGCGACCCTCGGGCCACGAGTTTTTCGTCGAAGGCAACGAATCCATCCTCGAAGCGGCCTTGCGAGCAGGTCTCGCGCCATCTTACGGCTGCCGCAACGGCAACTGCGGTCTATGCAAGGCACGCATCGTTTCCGGACAGATCAAGCAGATCCATCCCACCGAATATCCGCTTTCGGCCAGCGAGCGCGCGCAGGGGCATGCGCTGCTGTGTTCGAACACCGCCGTCAGCGATCTCGTCATCGAGATGATCGAGGCCAGCCAGCCGAGCGACATCCCTGCCCAGGAGGTGATTGCGAAAGTGAAGCTGGTTACGCCTTTGTCATCGGACATCCTGCTGCTGCATCTCGTCACGCCGCGCAGCCAGCGCCTGCGCTTCCTCGCCGGCCAATCGGTGACGCTGTCGGTGTCCGGCGCGATGGGTAATTTCCAGGGGGATTACCCGATCGCTTCCTGCCCCTGCGACGATCGCAACCTGCTGTTCCACATCCAGCGCAATGGCAACGATCCGTTCGCCAGCCGGCTGTTCGCCGAGCCGTTCAAGGTCGGGGATGCAGTGAGCGTGTTCGGGCCGTTCGGCGAATTCGTGTTGCAGAAGGACACTCGGGACGACCTGGTATTCGTCGCCTGCGACACCGGCTTCGCGCCGATCAAGAGCTTGATCGAGAACGCCGCCGCCGCCGATCTGCCAGGCCAGCTGCATCTCGTCTGGGCGGCGACGCGACCCGACGGCCACTATTTGGAGAATCAGTGCCGCGCCTGGGCCGAGGCGCTAGAAACCTTCACTTTCGAAACCCTGATCGCAGACGGTGCCGCCGGTGCCGGTATTGCCGCTACAGAGCGGGTGATGTCGCTGCCGGATTTCGTACGGCGTGAAGTGTATGTCGCCGGCCCGGCCGAGTTCGTCGAAAGCAGCGTCAGCCGTCTGAAGGCGGCAGGCTTGCCCGCCGCCCACATGCGATACGAGACGCTCTGATGCGCCCCGCCCAGCTTGCCATCATTCTCGACCGCGAATTCGAGAGCGCCGCCGCGGGCCATCATACGCCAGTGATGCTGTGGGGCCCACCCGGCGTCGGCAAATCCCAGCTCGTCGCCCAGGTCGCCGCGCGGCATGGCGTGCCAATGATCGACATCCGCCTCTCGCAGATGGAGCCTTCCGATCTGCGCGGCATCCCGTTTCGCGTCGACAACCGCGTCGAATGGGCGGTGCCGGCGATGTTGCCGGATGCCGACCGTCACTGGCCGGCCGGTGTGCTGTTTCTCGACGAGATCACTTCGGCACCGCCGGCCGTCTCGGCCGCGGCTTACCAGTTGATCCTCGACCGGCGCCTTGGCGAGTATCGCGTGCCGCCCGGCTGGGCGATCTTCGCTGCCGGCAACCGCCAGGGCGATCGCGGCGTCACCTACGCGATGCCGGCGCCACTCGCCAACCGTTTCGCGCATTTCGAGGTGGAGGTCAATCTCGACGACTGGGCGGCGTGGGCTTACGCCAGCGGCATCGATGAACGCCTCATCGCCTTCCTGCGCTTCAAGCCGGAACTGTTGTTCGACTTCGACCCGGCGAAGAATGCCGGCGGCGAGATGGCCTTTCCGAGCCCGCGCTCCTGGGAATTCGCCCATCGCGCGCTGGTCAAATTCGGTGATCATCCCGCCCTGTTGCCGGGAGCGCTGGCGGCCTGCGTCGGCCATGCTGCCGGCATCGAGTGTGCGGCCTTCCTTGACAGCCTCGGGCGCTTGCCCGACATCGATGCGATCTGCGCCGGCGCCGAGGTCGCCGTGCCGCAGGAGATCGACTTGCAGTACGCCGTCGCCGCCGCGCTGGCGGGCCGGGCGTTGAGGGTGCGCGGCACGCCAGAGGCGCCCCGTGTCTGGGGACACATCCTCGCTTACGCGCAGAAATTCCCGCAACGCGAGATGGGCGTGATGCTGGTCTCCGACATGCACCGCGGCATCGGCCAAGCGCTGTTCGCCGTGCCGCAATTCGCCGCTTGGGCCAACGCGGTGGCCGATCTGATGCTGTATGAATGACGTCGAGACCCGTCTCGCCGCGGCACGCACGCGCCTGATCCTCGACCAGCCGTTTCTCGGTGCGCTGGTGCTGCGTCTGCCGCTGAAGGCCGCCACCTGGTGCCGCACCACGGCGACCGATGCGAAGACGCTCTATTACAACCCGCAGTGGATCATGAGCCTGTCGCCGGCGCAGGTGGAGTTCGCGCTGGCGCACGAGGCGTTGCATTGTGCGCTCGGCCATTTCGCGCGGCGTGGTCACCGTATCCAGCGCAAATGGGATTTGGCCTGTGATTTCGCGGTGAATCCGCTGCTCGTCGATGAAGGACTCACGCCGCCTGCCGAGGCGCTGGTACTCGATGTCTTTCGCGGCATGGCGGCCGAAGAGATCTACCCCTGTATCGATGACAGCCACGATGACAGCCAGATCATGGACGAGCATGTCTGGGAGGGCACCGAAGGTAGCAGCGGCGGCGGGCAAGGAGAGCGGGACGAAACACAGGGCAAAGGTGGCAGCCAGGCCGAGGAGATCGATTCCCAGGGCGGTGGCAGCAAGCCGCAAAAAACCGGCGCTGGCGGAACGGCATCCGGCGCAGAGGATGGCCCTCCGCCGCCACTTTCCGCGCGGGAACGCGACACGCAGCAGCAGCAATGGCAGCGTCATCTTGCCGCGGCGGCACAGCGCGCGCGCGAGGCGGGCAAGCTCTCTGGGCGGCTTGCGCGCCTCGTCGAGGCAGCGCTCGCCGCCCAGGTCTCCTGGCGGGCTTTGCTCGCGAACTATCTTTCGCAGATGGCGCGCGACGATTACACCTGGCTCAGGCCCTCCCGCCGTGAAGGGGAGGTGATCTGGCCGTCGCTGAAGAGTCGCGCCGGTGACATCCACGTCGCGCTCGACATTTCCGGTTCGGTCAGCGAAAAAGAGCTGGCCGAATTCTTGGGCGAACTGAATGCCTTGAAAGGCACGCTGCCGGTGCGTATCACCTTGCATGCCTGCGACAGCGCCCTGGCCGAAGGCGCGCCGTGGATTTACGAGCCTTGGGAGACACTCAGCCTGCCGCGCCATTTTGCCGGCGGAGGTGGCACGTCTTTCGTGCCGGTGTTCGACTGGATCGAACGCGCCGGCACCAGGCCCGACGCGCTGATCTATTTCACCGATGCAGAGGGCGAATTTCCGGCCCGGGCACCCGACTATCCGGTGCTCTGGCTCGTCAAAGGCAAGGCATCGGTGCCATTCGGCCGCCGCGTGCAATTGAACTGATGAACGTCGAACTCTGTGCCGAGGACGCGCTGCGGCTGAACGTGCTACTGGCCGGCGAGGTGTATGCAGTGCGCATCGACGAGGGGACGCGCACACTGTTTGCGCTGACGCCCAAGGGGGAAGCACGCATCGCGCTCAACCCGGTCGGCCGGCCGGAACGCTATTTTCAGCGTGTGCGCGAGCTGCTCGCCGGCCATGCGCTCGGCTCGCCCGGCGGCTATCCTGTCTATCTGCGCCGCTGGACACGCATGGGACAGGCAGGCGAAAAGAATCTCGCGGCACTGCTCAAGCTCGGCGAACCCGAGGCGGTGCTGGCGGTCGCCTATGCGTCGGGTCTCACCGACGAACTGGCGCGGCGTGTCTGGTGGGCGGCGCAGCAGATGGCGACGACGGAAATCGCCCGCGTGATGCTGATGCACCCGGCGGTGCGCGCAGGCACGATGGGGCCGGTGCTCAGTGCGCATCTGATCGACTATCTGCCCTTTGAGAGCGATCCGCTCGCCGCGATGCAGACGGTGCGTGTCGTCCTCGCCGCCGGCCATCTCGATGCAGCGGGGCGTCTTTCCCTGTGGGGCAAGGCGAAACGCCGCCCGCACTATCTGGTCGGCTTCCTCGAGAGTCTGCCCGATGCGCTGCCGCCCGAAGCGCCCCGGCCGCTGCCGGCGGGCCTGCCCGATACACCGGCGGCGCAGTTACTGCAGCGCTGCTATGCCGGCACGGGCCAGAGCTATCTGAAAGCCGCGGAACTGGCGCTCGACAAAGCACCGATTCACGAGGCGGTCTATGTCCTGCTCGATCTGATCGGCCAGTATTTCGCCGCCGGCAGCGCGGCCCAGACGTTGCCGCTACCGGCCGCAGAGCGGGAAGCGTTCATTGCACTTTCTCGCCTTTCGCAGCAGGATGCTGTGCCGATCCTGACGCGCACCACGGCGGTCGGCCCCTTGATGCGCCGTCACCTGGAACCGCTGATCGGCCCTATCATTCGTCATTTGAGAACCTTACGGGGAGAGACATGAAAGGCGGCGTCTATCTGGATGCGGAGGTGCCACACCTCGTGCAGCACCATTTCGCGCTGGTGCGCGCGGCGCGTGGCAAGCGTCAGCGTTTCCCGGAAAACGTCGTCGAACTGGTCGCCTCGGCCGACGAAGCGTTGGCGCGCCAGGATGCGGCGCAGAATCTGTATGCCGCCGAAGTCGTCGGCCCGTCGCGCTCTTCCGAAGGTTTTCGCCTTTACTACCTCGTCCGATGGCTTTCCGCATGAAACCAGCGAAACCTTTCCCGATTCCCGTCGTGCCGGCCGCTGCCGATAGCGGCGATGCCGCCCTCGACCATTGCAGCGGTGCTGAGCCGTTTGCGCTGATGGTGCTCGGCGACAGCATGGAACCCGAGTTCGTCGAGGGCGACATCATCGTGATCGAGCCCGAGGGCTTGGCGCGCGATGGCTCCTATGTGATGGCCTGGCTGAATGGCGAGTGGATCTTCCGCCAGCTGGTCGGGCGCGAAGGAGACTGGAAATTGCGCCCGCTCAACCCAAAATATCCTACCGCCCCCATCCCCGATCTGTCGGTGATCAAGGGGGTGATCATCCAGAAATCCAAGCCTGGCCGCCGCAAGGCCGCCAAGCGTTACGTCGATTGAACCGCCATGCCCTACTACATCTACCGCATCACCCAGGTCGGCCCGGTGAAGAACCTCGAAAAGCTCACCGAGTACGCGAAGTTCAAGGATGCCTCCGCTGCGGCGAAGGAAATGCGCAAAAACACCGACCTGACACAGTGCAAGATCCAGGTCGTGTTCGGCGAGAATCCGCTGCAAGCGGAAGAAGCGCTCAACACCGTGCGGCCCTGGGAACCGCTCACCGGCGACGACTGGTAGTCGGCGAGGCCACGGCGATGGACGAGACGAGCTACCAGCAGACCCGCCAGCAGCTCAATCCGCTCCCTTGCGTGTTCGAAAAGGCCCTGCTCTGCCAGGCGGCCGTCTGTGAGGCAGCGCAGCGCGTCCTGCTCGCCGAACGTCTGATGATCGCCTGCCGCGCACCCGTCGAACGCACCGCCTGTGGCCAGCTGCTCACGTTGTTGCGTCAGAATGCTGCTTTCGCGCTGCATGTGAAAGACGCCCGGCGCATCCTGCCGCATGCGCTGACGATGAAGGTGCAGTGCGGCGGGCTCGTCGGCATCAAGGACCTGCTCGACCCGGACGCGACGGCGCCCGACGTATTGAAACTGATACGGCTGGCGATGACCGAATACGGTACGCTGGAAGCCCTGCCGTTTTCGCGCATCGTCCAGGGCATCAGCCATTGGCAAATCCGCAAACGCGCTCCGCAACGATGAAACCGCAATTCGCGCCACTCGTCGCCGCCGTCCAGCGCAACTGCCACATCGCCGACGCCCGCCATGCGCGCAGCATGACGTTGTGCACCTACCTGCTCGAGATGCGCGAGTTCTATCGCTGGGAAGCAGGCATCGCGCCAGGCGCGCCGCTCGAGCGCGCCGCGGTGGGGGCGTGGCTGAGCGCGCGCGAGGCGCTGTGGGAAACGCTCGCCGACAAAGACTATGCCGCGCTGCCGCTCGACGGCCACGAGTATGCCCCCTTCGACGTCGCCGCGATCAACCGGCAGCTCATCCCGCATGGTCTCGTCTATGGCGCCGGTATCGGCCGCTTCGGCCGACCGCATTTCTTCCTCGGCGCGCTCGAACGGAATGACGCATACGACGGTCTTACCGTGCTGGTCAGCGGCCGCGAATATGCGCGCGATCTGGGCGCGCTGCCGGCCGCATTACAGGGCGATGCGATCTTCGTGCGGCGCGCAGCGCTGCGGCAATGGCTGTGGGAAAAGGCGGAAGCCTGGCAGATGAAGCGCCAGCCGGGGCCACTGGCCGAAGCCCTGGCGGCCTACGGCTTCGCGGTCGATCCCGCCACTGCGCTCGAGCGCATGCTCGAGGCCGAACTCGCGAGCGTGATCCTGCATGAACGGGGTGAGTACGCTGCCAGTCGGCTGCTTGGCACCGCCTGGGAAGAGCGTCTCGCCGGCGGCTGTGCGCGCCGCAGCGAACTTCTGATGCGTGCGGTGCGCGACAACCTCGCCGATTGTCTGATCACACTGCCTGTCCTGGTCGAACGCGCCGCCTGGCCTTCGCTGCTGTTTTGGCTCGCCAACCTCGAGGGCATGCGCCGCGCGCTGTTTCCCGCGCTCGCGGCGATCGATCTGCAAAAAATCGGCGCTGGTGAGGCGGCACCGGCAGTGCAGGCCATCGCCCGGCGCGGCGCGACGCATTTCGAGGCGCTCGCGCGCCGCCTGCTCACGCTCGACGATGCTGGTGTGGCGGCGTTGTCGCACGACATCGAGGCACTGGCATTGAGATAATCCGCCTATGGCCCTGCGTTTCTCTGCCAACCTATCCCTGCTTTTCGGTGAGCATGCCTTCCTCGAGCGTTTCCGGGCTGCGGCGCAGGCGGGCTTTCGCGGCGTCGAGTTTCATTTTCCCTATGCGTATGACAAGGCGGCGCTGACGGAGGTGGTCCTCTCGGCAGACGTCGAAGTCGTGGTGTTCAACCTGCCGGCCGGCGACTGGGCGGCTGGCGAGCGCGGGATCGCCTGTCAGCCCTCGCGCAAGGCCGAGTTCCAGGACGGCGTGGGCCTGGCGATCGAATATGCCGAAGCGCTCGGCTGTCCGCAGCTCAACTGCCTGGCTGGCATTCCCGCAGGCACACAGGCGAAAGCCATCGAGACGCTGATCGACAATCTCGCCTTCGCCGCTGCGGTGACCCAGCGTGCCGGCATCCGGCTGCTGCTCGAGCCGCTGAACACACGCGACAATCCGGGCTTCCTCGTCCCCACCACCGCGCAGGCGATGCAGGTGATCGAAGCGGTGGGCAGCAGGAATCTGTGGCTGCAATACGACGTCTATCACGCGCAGCGGATGGAGGGCGACCTGGCCCACACGCTGCAAGCGCTGCTGCCGCGCATCGCCCACATCCAGATCGCCGACAATCCGGGCCGACACGAGCCGGGCAGCGGCGAGATCAATTTTCCGTTCTTGTTGCGGCGCCTCGAAACGCTCGGTTACGCCGGCTGGATCGGCTG
>CAYZII010000061.1:0-12531 GCA_964478415.1 uncultured Methyloversatilis sp. | reverse complement strand
ATTGAGACTCGGCGTGGCGTAGGGCTTGATGAAGCCGAGATAGGTCAGCAAAACGCCCTGAAAACAAAGGGATTGAGACCCGGCATCCGGCCACTTCTCCCAATGTTCGATTTCAATGTGTCAGCAAAACGCCCTGACAATCCGCCGACGGCGGATTGCGGTGTAGGCTAACGTGAGCGCTAGCGAACGTTAAGGCGCGCAGCGCCGGCCGGAACCAAAACAAAGGGATCGAGGCTCATCGACTGCGCTCATCCCGCCCCTGTTGCAGACAATCTCGCCTGCTCGCAAAATCGCCTATCCTTTGCCCCATTCGAACCGCGCCATGCTCGAATTCACGCGTTCATACCTCGACCCCATCGGCGTCTGGATCGGCCTGATCGCCGCGATCCCGATCTTCTGGACCTGGTACGACATCGTCTGGGGCCGTCGAAAACGCCACCAAACCTGGTTCGAGCAGGCGCGCAGCTCGCCGGGCAAGCGGCCAGCAGCGCTGATCGTCGATCTGCTCCCCGGCCGGGACATCATGGCCCAGGTGCGCCATTTCATGGCCGGCCAGGAGGGGCTGCGCACCATCCCCGACGAGCGCATCGTCCGCGGGTCACGGGATTGTGATCTCACTCCCCAGGACATGCCGCAACTAGCTCGTGACATCCAGGATGCGATCGCGACAGTTTCGCGCCTGGGTGCAGACGAACTGAATGTCTTTTTCGCCGGCCCCACGAGCGCCAGCGCGATCCTCGGCGCCGAATTGGCCAATGTCGCTGGCAAGGTGCTGCTGTTCCAGAACGATCGCACGAGCAATACTTACGTCAATTTCGGCCCACTGCGTCATCCGCGTTTCTGATGATCTATTTGTTCGCCTGTCTCGACGGCCTATGGCGATGAGCGCTTTTTCGGCCCTATCTCCGGGCGGCGCTTCAGGATGAGTGTGTCGGAAGGCAAGGCGTTCTCGGCAGAGGGGTTCGCCTCCGGATCCGACTTGCGCATGGGCGCGTCGGTGTCGGACGTGTATCGTTGCCGCATGCTGCCAACTGGAGCGGATCGCCCGCTTCGCGATGAGTCGGCTTCCCTGCGCTTCACTGCCGAACGGGCCAGAAGCTTCCCCGACACCGCGCATCGTCAGCTTGGTGGCAAGGTCGCGGCCATGCCATCCCGCCAGCGCCGACTTTCGGTAGCATGAGGCGGTTCGTTTTCGGGAACCGGTCATGAGCACGTTCGAAATCCTCGTCATCATCGCGCTGGCGCTGCTGTTGGCGCTGGCGCTCGCGATCCTCCTGCGCCGCCCGCAGGCCGATCCCGCTCTCCTCGCGCGGCTCGACGAGCTGGCCCAGGCGCAGGGCGAGCAGGCCAAGGCGCTGGCGCGCCTCGAAGGCGGTTCGCAGGCCGCCGCCGCGAATCAGGAGGCACGGCTTGCCCATCTTGCCCAGACCCAGACCGCCGCCCAGGAAACCCTGCGCGAGGCGGTGGAGCGGCAGCTCGCCCAGGCGCTCTCCGATGCGCGCGCAGGGCGTGCCGAACTCGCCCAGGGCTTAGCCGCCTTCGAGCAGCGGTCCGATACACGCGCGCAAGCCTTCGAGGCTTCGCTGCTGCAACGCACGACGGCGCTCGAAGAACGCCTGGCGACGAGCCTCGCCGCGCTGCTGCAGACCAACCGCGAGACGCTCGAATCGCTCAAGACCGACATCGAGCAGCGTTTGGCGACGATGACCACGGCCTTGGGCGAGCGACTCGATGCCCACGGCGTGCAGATGAAAAACCAGCTTTCGCTGATCCACGAGACGGTGGCTGGCCAGCTCAGCGCGCAGTCACAGGCCGCGCAGACGCAGGCCGAGCAGATTCGTATCACCCTCAACGAGCGGCTGGCGGCGATCCAGACCGACAACGCCGCCAAGCTCGAGGAGATGAGAAAGACGGTGGATGAGAAACTTCACGCCACACTCGAGCAGCGGCTGGGACAATCCTTTAAGCTCGTCTCGGAACGGCTCGAACAGGTGCATCGCGGCCTGGGCGAGATGCAGACACTCGCTGCCGGCGTCGGCGATCTGAAACGGGTATTGACCAACGTGAAGACGCGCGGTACCTGGGGCGAGGTGCAGTTGCTGGCGATGATCGAGCAGCTGATGGCGCCCGAGCAGTTCGCCACCAATGTGGCGACCCGGCCCGGCTCGAACGAGCGCGTCGAGGTGGCGATCCGTCTGCCGGGCAATGGCGAACAGCCGGTGTGGCTGCCGATCGATGCAAAGTTTCCGGTCGAGGATTACCAGCGCCTGCTCGATGCCCACGATCGCGCCGACGCGGAAGGCGCCGAGGCCGCAGCCAATGCGTTGGAAACGCGCATCCGCAATGAAGCCCGGACGATCCGCGAGAAATACATCGAGCCGCCTTACACGACCGATTTCGCACTGCTGTATCTGCCCACTGAGGGACTCTATGCCGAGGCGTTGCGCCGTCCCGGCCTGGTCGAGGCGCTGCAGCGCAACTACCGCGTGACACTGGCTGGACCGACGACGCTGCTGGCCCTGCTCAACAGTCTGCAGATGGGTTTCCGCACGCTGGCGATAGAGAAACGCGCCTCCGAAGTCTGGCAGGTGCTCGGCCAGGTGAAGACCGAGTTCGGCAAGTTCGGCACGGTGATCGAGGCGACGAAGAGGAAGCTCGACGAGGCGCGCAATAAGTTCGAGGATGTCGGCGTGCGCAGCCGCGCGATCGAAAGGAAGCTGCGCGACGTCGAGGCGCTGCCTTTGGCTGATGCATCCGCCCCAGCGGCACTGCCCGAGGAGACGTCCTGACGACGCGGCATCCTCGAACGGCCATGCTTCGCCTTTGAGGGGCGGCTTTGGCTGTGACCAACGCTGAGGCAGAATGGCAGCCTTCAGTGTTCGCCCCGCAGGAGTTCTCATGAAACGGCTGTTGTCGCTGCTCGCCCTGTTCGCTTGCAATGCCCTCGCCGAGATCGTCGTGAGTGACGATACGGGCGCCCCTGTGCGCCTGGCAGCGCCTGCCCAGCGTATCGTCAGTCTCGCGCCACACATCACCGAAAGCCTGTTCGCCGCCGGCGCGGGTGAGCGCATCGTCGGGGCGGTGGACTACAGCGATTATCCAGAGGCAGCGCGAAAACTGCCGCGTATCGGCGGCTATTCGCGCCTCGATCTGGAACGCATCCTTGCTCTCAAGCCCGATCTGGCGATCGGCTGGCTCTCGGGCAACAGCCCGGCGCACATCGAGAAACTGCGCGCCGCCGGCGTGCCCGTCTTTCTCGTTCAGCCGGAACGCATCGATGACGTGGCACAGAACCTCGAACGCTTCGGCCAGCTCGCCGGCAGCGAAGTGACAGCGCGCGCGCAGGCGGCGCGTTTCCGCGCCCGCGTCGAGGCTTTGCGTAGCCGCTACGCTAGCCACCCGACGGTGCGCGTCTTCTATCAGATCTGGCAGCAGCCCTTGATGACCATCGGTGGGGCGCAGATCATCAGCGACGTGATCCGCTTGTGTGGGGGTGAAAACGTCTTCGCCGGCTTGCAGCCACTCGCCCCGCAGGTGAGCATCGAAGCCGTGCTCGCTGCCGACCCGGAAGCGATCATCGCCAGCGGCATGGGAGAGGCGCGCCCCGACTGGCTCGACGACTGGCGCAAATGGCCACAAGTTGAGGCGGTCAGGCATGGCAATCTCTTCTTCATCCCACCCGATCTGCTGCAACGTCCGACGCCGCGCCTGATCGAAGGCGCGACGCGGCTGTGCGAGCAGCTGGAGACGGTGCGTGGCAAACGTATCCAGCAAGGAGAAAAGCAATGAACCTGCGAGTCTTCTTTCCATTTCTCGTCGCGATCGCTTGCACGCTTTCCCCGCTGACGACACGGGGAGAGGCGGGCGGAGCACTGGCAGTCTATAAACCCACCCTCACCGACGAGCTGAGAAACCGCCTTGCGCAAGCCGATGTCGCCGCCGGCGCGCGTTTCTTCGAGCGCAAATGCTCGCAGTGCCACGATGGCGACAAAAATGGCGCGCACGCGAAAGGGCCGCTGTTGTGGAATGTGTTCGGTCGCCGCGCCGGGACCATTCCGGGGTTCGAATTCTCGCCGGCGATGAAAGCAGCCAATGTGGTCTGGGATTTCGCCACGTTGGACTATTATCTTGCCGACACCGAGCGTGCCGTACCCGGTCGGGCGATGAATTTCGTCGGCATCGCCGACCCGATGCTGCGCGCCGCCGTGGTGCTGTATGTGAGCCGGCTCAATGATTCCCCACCCCCTTTGCCTTGAGTTTGCCCACGCCTGCGGTTAGAATTCGCGGATTTTTCGGCGCATGCCGCCATGGGGGCCGCACCGCGGTTGCGGTGCGGTTTTCTGTGTAACGCGGGAAGAGGTCCCGCAGCGATTGGGGGAACAGCCATGCAAGGCCTTCACCTGACCGCCGATCTCTATCAGTGCGGTTGCGATCTGTCGATGCTCGTCGAAGCCAATGTCCTCGCCGAGCTGTGCCGGCGGCACACGCTGGAAGTCGGCCTCACCCTGGTGGACGAAAAGTGGTTTACCTTTCCGGAATACCAAGGTCAGCCTGGCGGCGTGACCGGCATGCTGTTGCTCGCCGAATCCCATCTGGCCATGCATACCTGGCCGGAACGGCGCGGCGTGACACTCGATGTCTATGTCTGCAATTTCTGCCAGGACAATTCGGCGAAAGCCGAGCGTCTGGCCACGCAGCTAATCGCCGCTTTCGCCCCTGCCAGTGCCCAGACCAACCGCATCCTGCGCGGTAATAGCGATACCGCGGGGGCCTGCGACGAGCTGGTCCTCGAACCGCTCAACGAGCACAGCAGCTTCGGGTATCGCATCCGCGAGCGGCTGCTGACCCGACGCACCGCCGGCAACCAGTTGCTTGAGATTCTCGACACCGCGCAGTTCGGCCGTGTGATGCGCCTCGATGGACGGTTCATGACCTCCGAACGGGAGGAATTCTTCTATCACGAGGCGTTGATCCATCCGGCGGCGATCAGTCACGCTGAGCCGCGCCGCGCCTTGATCATCGGCGGCGGCGATGGCGGCGCCGCCGAAGAGCTGCTCAAGCACCCGAGCATCGAACGCGTGGTGCTCGCCGAGCTCGATGGCGATGTCATCGATGCCGCACGACACCACCTTGCAGCGGTGCATCGCGACGTGTTCGCCGATCCGCGGCTCGAAGTGCGGATCGGCGACGGTTTCGCCTTTTTGGAAGAGACGAGCGAACGCTTCGATCTGGTGTTTTTCGATCTCACCGACCCGGACACGCCCGCCGCATCGCTCTACACGGCGGCGTCGTTTTCGAAAGCGCAGCGTGCGCTGGCGCCCGGTGGCGCCCTGGTCTTGCACATCGGCTCGCCGATCTTCCATCCCGAACGCGTGCGTCACATCGTCGCCGAGCTGCGCCAGGTTTTCGCGCAGGTGCATGGTTACGGCCTCTACATCCCGCTTTATGGCGCCTACTGGGGGCTGGCGGTGGCATCCGACACTCTCGATCCGACTGCGCTCGATGCCGCCACGGTCGCCGAACGGCTCGCAGCACGAGGCATTGGCGGCCTGCAATACTACAACCCGGCGGTGCATGGCGCGCTGTTCGCGTTGCCGAACTTCTACCAGGCGCTTCTCGCTCACTGAAACACTGCCAGGCGGCAAGGCAGGCCAGCACCTCATTACGCCGGCAGAGCAGACCGACGGGAACTCTGCCGGTGATGAGACACAGCCTTGTATCATCGACGCCCAATGGCGCCGCTTCACACCGCTTTCCTTGCGCTTGCCGGCGTAGTGCTCGACCGCCTGTTGGGTGAGCCGAAGCGCTTTCATCCCCTCGTCGGCTTCGGCAGGCTGGCCGAGAGGCTGGAGCGTCTGTTGCGTTCTGGCGCACCGGGCCATCCGCTAGGCAACCGCTTGCGTGGACTTGCCGCGTGGCTGCTGGCGGTGGGCCCTTTCGTCGCTCTCGCGGCCTGGCTTGCCCATCCCGTCACCGATGTATTGCTGTTATGGCTTGCCCTGGGTGGAAAAAGTCTCGCCGAGCATGCGCGTGCGGTGGCCGTCCCGCTTTTGGCTGGTGATCTCGCCCAGGCGCGCGAAGCCGTCGGCCTGATCGTCTCGCGCGAGACAGTTGAGCTCGATGAGACGGGGGTTGCGAAAGCCTCCGTCGAGTCGGTGCTGGAAAATGGCAACGACGCGGTGTTCGGCGCGCTGTTCTGGTTTTTCATCGCCGGCGGCGCGGGTGCGGTGGGCTATCGCTTGGCCAACACGCTCGATGCGATGTGGGGTTACAAAGATGATCGGCGCCGCTACTTCGGCTGGGCGGCGGCGCGCCTCGACGATCTGTTGAATTTCCTTCCTGCGCGGCTGACCGCGTTGACCTACGCACTGCTGGGCAGCACACGCACGGCGCTTGCCTGCTGGCACGCACAAGGCAGCCGATGGTCAAGTCCAAACGCCGGCCCGGTGATGGCTGCCGGCTGCGGTGCGCTGAAAATCTGCGCTGGCGGACCGGCTCGCTATTTTGGCCAGGACGAAGCCCGTCCGCCGCTGGGCGAAGGCCCTGCGCCGACGGCGAACGACATCCTGCGTTCCGTCGCGCTCGTCGAACGCGGGCAGTGGCTGTGGCTTGCCGTCTTCGCGCTCGGGAGCCTTGCCCTTGCTTGAGCATGGTGGTCGCCTCAATGAGGCCGCGCGGCGCTTCGGCATTCCGCGCGAGCAATGGCTCGATCTGTCGACGGGCATCGCCCCCTGGTCCTATCCGTTGCCCGCCGCGCCCAGCGCAATCTGGCAACGCCTGCCGGAGGACGATGACGGACTGGAGGAGGTCGCCCGCAAGTACTACGGTGCGCCACATATCATTGCGCTGCCAGGCTCGCAGGCGGCGATCCAGGCGCTGCCACGCTTCTTTCCTGCCGGCCGCGTGGCGCTGCCGCAGCCGATCTACGCCGAGCATCCCGCGGCCTGGCGTGCCGCCGGCCACTCACTGGTCGACTGGGGCACGCCGAGTGACTACGCGGTGTTGTGCAACCCGAACAACCCGACCGGGCAGCGCTACGCACGCGACGAATTGCTCGCCCTGGCAGGTCATGTGCAGTTCTTGGTCATCGACGAGGCGTTCATCGACGCCGAGCCTGCTGAGTCGCTAGCAAACCACGCCGTGGAAAACATCGTCGTGCTGCGCTCGCTTGGCAAATTCTTTGGTCTGGCCGGCGTGCGCATCGGTTTCGCCATCGCCGCGCCCAGTCTGCTCGGACGCCTGCGTGCCTACCTCGGTTCATGGGCGGTGAGCCATCCGGCGCGCTGGGCGGCGCGGCGGGCGCTGACCGATTCCGCCTGGCAGACGAAGCAGCGTGAGCGGCTGGCGGTGTCCTCGCGCCGTCTTGCCGCGTTGTTGTCAAACCTAGGCGAACCCACCGGCTGTGCGTTGTTCCAGACCGTCGTCACGTCGCGTGCCGCCGAACTGCACGAAGCACTGGCCAGGCGTGGCATCCTCGTGCGCCGTTTCGACGCGCCGCCGGCGCTGCGTTTCGGCCTGCCGGCTGCGGAAAGCGATTGGGAGCGTCTGGAACGTGCCTTGAGAGAAGTTGCCTAACGCCGCATCGCCGACCTCGGGCCACCCACGGTCAATGAAACGCAGGCGGCCACGGTCGGCTGTTCAGGCGTTCCACGCTAAGCTTCCGTTGGCAAGCGCTCACATCAGGAACAGCCGGGCCGTGGCCTCGGGGTTCGATGGGAAGTAGAAGTGCATGTAACTCGCGGTGAGGCGCCCGTGACGGTAGATCTCCTCGCCGCCCTGGCCGACGGTCTTGACGGCTCGTGCAACAGGTTCGAGCGAAGTCTCGGCCACCGAGTAGTGGAAGGTATGGCCGGTGAGTCTGCCCTCGGGCAGTGCCGCTTCGAGCAGTCCCAGTCCAGCGAGTTTTTTCTGCATCCGTGCCGATCCGGGCAGCAGGCCGAACATCGGATGGGGTTTGCCTGCGACATCATAGAGCGTCTCGCAGCAGGCCATCAGGCCGCCGCACTCGGCCAACAGCGGCTTGCCGGCAGCCACATGCTGGCGCAGCGCGGCGCGCATGCCGCTGTTGGTGGCGATCTTTTCTGCATGCAGTTCGGGGTAGCCGCCGGGCAGCCAGACGGCATCACATGCGGGCAGCCTTGTATCCGCGAGCGGCGAGAAGAAAACCAGACGCGCACCGAGTCTTTCCAGGCATTCGAGATTGGCGGGATAAAGAAAGCAGAAGGCGGCGTCGCGCGCGACGGCGATGGTGTGGCCTTCCAGCAACGGTGCGAAAATCGGCGCTGGTGGCACGGCACAGTGGATCGCTGGCGGCAGTTCCACCGCCGGTGTCTCGGCGAGCAGGTCGGCCATGCGCTCGATGCGCGCGTTGAGGTCGGCGATCTCGCAGGCGGGTAGCAGGCCGAGGTGGCGTTCGGGCAACGCTGCGTCGGGATTACGTGGCAGAGCGCCGGCCCAGGCGATGTCGTCGGGCAGGCTGGCGCGGCAGAGCTCGGCGTGCCAGGCGCTGCCGACGCGGTTGGCGAGCACATGCGTGATCGGCGCACCTGCACGGTAATGCTTCAACCCCCAGGCGATGGCGCCGAAGCTGCCGGCCATCGCGCTGGCGTCGACCACCAGCAGGATCGGCAGCCCCAGACGGCGGGCAAGTTCCGCGCCCGTCGGTTCGGAATCGTAAAGCCCCATCACCCCTTCGACGAGGATCAGGTCGGCCTCCCGCGCGGCGCGGCCAAGCCGCCAGCGCGCATCGTCTTCACCGCACATCGCAAGATCGAGGTTCTCGCAGGAATGGCCAGAAGCCAGCGCGTGAATCTGCGGATCGAGAAAGTCAGGGCCGCATTTGAAGACGCGCACCTTGCGGCCAAGCCGCGTGTGCAGCCGCGCCAGCGCCGCGACCACCGTGGTCTTGCCGTGGCCCGAGGCTGGCGCAGCGACGAACAGAGCCGGCCGCGTTACCATTCGATTCCCGGCATCGCCTGCACGCCAGCCTGAAAGGCGTGTTTGACCAGCGTCATGTCGGTGACGGTGTCGGCGGCATCGACCAGTTCCTTCGGCGCGGCGCGGCCGGTGACGATCAGGTGCTGCAGCGGCGGCCGGGCGGCAATCACAGCCAGCACCTCGTCGATGTCCAGCCACTTGTATTTAAGCGCGTAGGTGAATTCGTCGAGGATCACCAGTTCGACATCCGGATCGGCGAGCACACGCTTCGCCTCTTCCCACGCGGCCCGTGCGGCGGCGCCGTCCTTCGCCGCATCCTGGGTTTCCCAGGTGAAGCCGGCGCCCATCACGTGCCAGGCGACGTTCGGCTGTGCGCGGAAGAAGGCTTCCTCGCCGGTGTCCGAGCGGCTCTTGACGAACTGGATCACGGCAGCGCGCAGGCCGTGGCCGAGCGCGCGCGCCAGCACGCCGAAGGCGGCCGAGGACTTGCCCTTGCCGTTGCCGGTATGGATCAGGAAGACGCCGCGTGCCGTCCGGGCAGCGCCGACTTTCGCGTCGATAACTTCCTTCTTGCGGCGCATGCGCGCGGCGTAGCGCTCATCTTTCTCGTTCATTGACCGATCTCCTTCACCGTGCGGCGCAACTCCTCCAGCCCCTTGAGCAGGTCGGGGCCGGGATGGGTGAACAGTGGGCCGTCGAGCGGCAGGATGGGAATACGCGGCATGGCGATGGCAGCATTGCAGGCTTCGTCGCGATGGTTCTTCAGCGCAAAGATGAGCTCCGGCTGGCGCGATGAAATCCAGGCGGCGACGTTGCCGTCCGGTTTGTCCGGATCGAAAATGCGGATGCTGTCGTGATCGGCGACCACCTCAAAACCGGCGGCGGTGAACAGTTCGTGCAAGGTCGTGCCGCGACCGAACGAGTAGGGCTTGTTGGAGCAAGCAGAAAGAATCAGTATCCGACGACCACCGCCGCCGACACGCTGCGCCGCCGCCCGCCAATCCGCGGCGAAGCGATCCACACGCGCATCGATATCGGTGATGCCGGCGGCGCGGCCGATGTCCCGCAGCATGGCCTCGACGCCGGCCATGCCGCGAAAGCCGTCGACGCGTAGGGCCTTTGCGCCGGGCGGAGCGGCGGCCTGCCAGACTTCCTCTTTCGTCCAGTTCGAGGTGATCATCAGCTGCGGCTCGAGCAGGGCAATGGCATCGGCGTCGGGATCGATGACGCCGCCGGTTTTCGGGCGGTCGAGTACATCGTAGCGGCTGACGCCGACGATGCAGCGCTCCAGGCCAAGCCAGACCAGCGCCCGCGTGATGTAGGGCGACTGGCTGACAATGCGCGGGCAGTCGGCGCCCACCGCCTGGCCGCCGGCCATGAGCCCGGCCAGAAATATCAGGAAGCCACAGAGGGAATGACAACGTCTTGCAAAGTGATTGGCACGATCTCCGAACGGGCGCCAAGTCAGCGGCATCGCTGCTTCCCTCCTCTTCAATCCCATACCAACGCCCCGCCGGTCTGATACTCGGTGACACGCGTCTCGAAGAAGTTTTTCTCCTTGCGCAGATTCACCTGTTCGTCGAGCCAGGGCAGCACGTTGGGTGCGCCCGGAAAGGGCTCGGGAAGACCCGCCTGGCGTGCTCGACGATTCGCGATATGGCGGAACTGGCCGACATGCAGCTCGGCCGAGTAACCCAGAATCGGTTCGCGCAGGATGAATTTGGCATAGTCGGCCTCGGCGGCTTCGGCTTCATGCCACATCTCGGTCACCGCGTCCGGGTCGAGCTGCAGGTTTTCCTCCTGTTGCAGCTGACGCACGACACGCAGCCCAAAGCCACAGTGCAACACCTCGTCGCGCATGATGTACTGCAGTTGCTCGGCCGCGCCCTTCATCAGCCCGCGCCGTTGCAGGGCAAAGATGGGGCTGAAGCCGTTATAGAACCAGCAGCCTTCGAAGACCGCCGCGAAAAACAGGTAGGAAAGCGCGAAATCATGCAGATTGTCGCGATTCGTCAGATCCAGATCGGAGCGCAGGATACGTTCCAGCCGCCGGTTGGCCAGCCGGATCTTGCCGTAAATCTCCGGCACGACGCGGTAGCGGTTGTAAATCTCGCCCTGGTCGAGGTTCAGCGTCTCGATGCAGTGCTGGTAAGTCCAGGTATGCAGCGCTTCTTCATAGACCTGGCGCGCCTGATAGATCTGCAGTTCCGGCGCGCTCATCTTCTCCATCACCGCCAGGCCGATGTTGCGCATCGCGAGGATGTCCGAGGTAGTCAGATACGCGAGCACATTCTCGAACACATGGCGTTCGGCAGGGGTGAGTCGATGATGGTAATCGAGCACATCCTGCGCCAGGCTGATTTCGAGCGGCGTCCAGTGGTTGCGGTTGGCCTTGAGGAAGTATTCCCAGGCCCACGGGTATTTGAAAGGCGCAAGCTGGTTGATGTCCGAGTGGCCATTGACCACGCGTTTGTCCGCGGCGCCCACCGGCGGCAGGGAAGGCGCAGCCGCGATGACCGGCGTCGTGAAGGCCGGCATCGTCGCTACAGGCGTCACGGCCACGCTCATCGGTGGCGGGAGGCACGGTTCTGGATGGGCGATGACGAGATCGTCGTCCCAGTTCAGCAATGTGCTCATTGGCAGGCCTCGCAATCGGGATCGTTGATGGAGCAGACCTTGGGCGCCGCTTCGCTGCGCGTCGCATCCACCGATTTCTCGGCCTGCGAGGCACCGAGTGTGCGCAGGTAGTAGGTGGTCTTTAGGCCGCGCCGCCAGGCGAGCTTGTAGAGTTCGTCGAGCTTCTTGCCCGACGGTTGCGCAAAATAGAGGTTGAGCGATTGCGCCTGGTCGATCCATTTCTGACGGCGCGCGGCGGCCTCGACCAGCCAGACCGGATCGATCTCGAAAGCGGTGGCGTAGAGCGCTTTGAGGTCGGCGGGCACGCGATCGATCGGTGCGAGTCGGCCATCGAAATACTTCAGGTCGGCAACCATCACCTCATCCCACAGGCCGAGCGCCTTGAGATCCTTGACCAGTGCTGCATTGACCATGGTGAATTCGCCCGAGAGATTCGATTTGACATAGAGGTTCTGATAGACCGGCTCGATGCTCGGCGAGACGCCGACAATATTGGCGATCGTCGCGGTCGGCGCGACCGCGATGCAATTGGAATTGCGCATGCCGTGGCGGCGGATGCGCGCGCGCAGGGCTTCCCAGTCGAGACTGGCCGTCATGTCGACGTCGATATTTTCTCCGCGTTCCTCCGCCAGCCGCGCCACGGTATCCGGCGGCAGGATGCCTTGCGACCAGTCGCTGCCCTCGAAGCTCGGGTAGCGGCCGCGCTCCTCAGCCAGTTCAGAAGAGGCCTGGTAAGCATAGTAACAGAGCGCCTCCATCGCACGGTCAGCGAAATCGAGCGCGGCTTGGCTGGCATAGGGGATGCGCAACGCGGCCAGACAATCGGCAAACCCCATCACCCCCAGGCCCACCGGCCGGTGGCGCAGGTTGGCGTTCCTCGCCTTGGGGCTGGCGTAGTAATTGATGTCGATGACATTGTCGAGGATGCGTAGCGCGGTACACACGGTGCGACGCAGC
>CAYZII010000060.1:0-12596 GCA_964478415.1 uncultured Methyloversatilis sp. | reverse complement strand
CTCACACATCGACCACGCATTGAGCAAGCCACAGACTGTCGGACAGGCGCTTCACCTTAAGCTCACAGAAGCTTGCGCCCTTGATCTCTGCCGCCGGCTGGTGACGCACAACATCGACCGACTCTCCCCACGCGGTGGCGGTCAGATGATGATCTTCGATCGTCACGTCAAAGCGCGCAAACAGCATCCTGCGCGTGGCCATCTCGAAGATCAAGGCATTCAGCCAATCGAGCAGCAACAGCTCGTCATCGGGCGCGGTACAGGTGATCGGCACGGCCTCGCGCGCCATCACCCGGGCCGGATCGGTGATCACCGCGGTCATTGCCAGCGCCGCAGCGGCGAAGGCCTCGGCCAGCGTCTCACCGATGCCGCGCACGCCGACGTCGGCTTCATGGGCGAAGGTCTCCCACTTCATCGTCGTGTCTTGGCCAGGAGCGGCAACAGCTCCGCGACCGAGCGGGTGTTCAATACATCCCGCGTTTCCAGCCAGCCGCGTCGCGCCTGGCCGACACCGAAGCGCAGATTGGCGAAATCGGCGCGACTGTGCGCATCCGAATCGATCGCCACCAGCACACCCTCATCTTTCGCCAGCAGGCAATCGCTGTCAGTCAGATCGAGCCGCTCGGGATGGGCATTGAGTTCGAGGAAACAGCCCCGCTGCTTGACCGCCCGGATGATGCGCGCCATGTCGATGTCGAACGGCGCGCGCTGATCGATCAGCCGCCCGGTCGGATGGGCAAGGATCGTCACATAGGGACGCTCCAATGCACGTAGAATGCGCTCGGTCTGTTTCGCGCGTGACAGATCGAATCGACTGTGGATCGCGATGACCACCAGATCGAGCTCGCCGAGCACGTCGTCGGGCAGATCGAGGCTGCCGTCCTCGAGGATGTCGACCTCGATGCCCTTCAGCAGCCGGAACCCTTTCAGACCGGCGTTGAGGCGATCGATTTCCTCGCACTGCTCGCGCAGGCGGCGCGCATCGAGGCCATGCACCATCGACAGCCGGCGCGAATGCTCGGTGATCGCGAGGTATTCGAAGCCGAGCCGCTGCGCTTCCTCGGCCATCGCGGTCAGCGTGTCATGGCCATCGGTGGCCTGGGTATGGGCATGTAGATCCCCACGCAGATCGGCCAAGGTGACCAGTCGCGGCAGACGGTGCGCCCGCGCCGCGCCCATCTCGCCGCGATCCTCGCGCAATTCCGGAGGGATCCAGGCAAGCCCCAACGCCGCATAAACTTCCTCTTCCGTGGCGCCGGCGATGCGCTGCCGGCCACGAAACAGGCCGTATTCATTGAGCTTGAGGCCAGCCTCCAGGGCGAGCTTGCGCAACGCGATGTTGTGCGCCTTCGAGCCGGTGAAGTAGAGCAGCGCCGCGCCCCACGCTGCCGGTTCGATCAGGCGCAGATCGACCTGCAGCCCACATTTCAGCACCACGCTGCCACGCGCCTCGCCAGCGGCGAGCACCTCGCGCACCTCTTCGTAATGGATGAAACGCCGCATCGCAGCTGCGGCATCCCGGGTGGCGACGAGGATGTCGAGATCGCCGACGGTCTCCCGCGCGCGCCGGAAGCTGCCGGCGATCTCGATCTTCTCGACCGTGGGTTCCCCTTTCAACCAGGCGACGAGAGACTGGGCATATTGTGAGGCGATCGCGAGCTTGAAGCGCCGGCTTTGGGAAAGATGCTGCTCGACCGCCTGCAGGATGTTGGCCTCGGTCTTCGCGCCAAAGCCCGGCAGCGCACGGATGCGGCCGTCATGGGCGGCGCGCGCCAATTGCTCGAGCGTCTGGATATCGAGTTCGTGCCACAGGGTACGCACGCGCTTCGGCCCGAGGCCGGGAATGTGCAGCAGCTCGGTGATCATCGGCGGCAGTTCCTGGCGCAGCTTCTCGAGCGCGCGACATTTGCCAGTCTCGACGATTTCACGGATCTTCGCCGCCAGATCCGCACCGATACCAGGCAGCCGTGTCAGGTCTTCACCGCGCTCGACGGCGCTGCGCAGCTCAAGCGGCCACTCACCGACGATGCGTGAAGCATTGCGGTAGGCGCGGATGCGAAACGGATTGGCGCCTTCGATTTCGAGCAGATCGGCGATCTCGGCGAAGATCGCCGCGATGTCGGCATTGTGGATCGGCATGGTTTCCGCTGTGATTCCCGATAGCCAGGGTAGCCACGTGATTATCCTCCGGAAATCCTCGTTGTGCTCTCCCTATAATCGGCCAGACGAACGACAACAATCTCCTTTCCGACCATGACTCTTCCCGCGCCTTTGTCCGCCGAACAGCTCGCCCAGCGCTGCGATCCTGCCCAACTGGGTTTTGCCACCACCGACGATGCTCCCACGGCATCTCCCGGCATTGCTCAGGAACGGGCATTGGCGGCGCTGAGGTTCGCGCTCGAGACGCCGGCGCCCGGATTCAACGCTTTCCTGCTCGGCGAACCGGGTTGCGGCCGTCATCGCCTGGTGGCCCGCCTGCTCGCCAGTGAGGCGGCCAACAAAGCCGTGCCGCCGGATCTGTGCTACGTCTATAACTTCTCCGACAGCAACCAGCCGCGGCTGTTGATTCTCCCGCCTGGACGGGGCGCGACGCTCAAGGCCGACATGCAGCGCTTCATCGCCGAGCTGTCGAAGGCGATCGCCGCCGCTTTCGAGAGCGATACCTTCCGCAGCCAGGTCGAAGCCATGCAGGAGGAATACAAGGAGCGCGAAGACCAGGCATTGCGCCAGCTCGGCCAAGCCGCCAGCGAACAGGGCATCGCGCTGCTGCGCACACCGCAGGGTTTTATGTTCGCCCCGTTGAAAGGCGAGGAGACGATGGGGCCGGAAGATTTCGAGGCCCTGCCCGACGAAGAAAAGGAGCGCCTCAATCGGCTGATCGAAGAGTATGGCGCGAAACTGCGCGAACTACTGCACCAGTTCCCGCGCTGGCGGCGCGAACTGCAGGCGCGTCTCGCAGCGCTGAGCCGCGAGACGATGACGCTGGCCGTCGGTCACTTGATCGAAGAACTCAAGGGGCACTACGCCGATCTTCCCAACGTCATCGATTTCCTCGACCAGGTGATGCGCGACGTCGTCGACAGCGCCGAAGAACTGCGCGAGACCAAAGCCGAGACGGAAGGCCCGCTGGGCGCCATCGCCGGCAACCTGCCACTGTCTCGCTATCAGATCAATCTGTTCGTCGATCACGCCGGCACCACGGGTGCGCCGGTGATCTTCGAGGACCAGCCGAACTTCCAGAATCTGGTCGGCCGGATCGACCACATCGCCCACATGGGCACGCTGATCACCCACTTCACGATGATCCGTGCTGGGGCGCTGGCGCGCGCCAACGGTGGCTATCTGGTGCTCGACGCCGAGAAGCTGCTGACCCAACCCTATGCCTGGGAAGGATTGAAGCGCGCCTTACGCGCCCGCGAGATCAAGATCGAATCGCTCGGCCAGATCTTTGGACTACTCTCGACGCTGACCATCGAACCGGAGCCGATCCCGCTCGACCTGAAGGTGATCCTGATTGGCGAACGCCACCTTTATTACCTGCTCAAGGAATACGATCCGGAATTCGATCTGCTGTTCAAAGTGGCAGCCGATTTCGATGACGCGATCCCGCGCGATGCCGAAGCGATCCGCCAGTATGCATATTTCATTGCCGGCGAGGTGCGCGCGAAGAGCCTGCGACCGTTCGATGCCGCGGCAGTGGCACGCGTCATCGATCACGCGGCGCGTCTGGCCGACGATGCCACGCGCCTGTCCACCGCGACGCGCCGCCTCGCCGATCTGCTGATCGAAGCCAACCACCAGGCTGCCAGCGGCCAGCGCGCCATGGTCACTGCGGCAGATGTCGACGCTGCACTGGCCGCACGCCGTGCGCGCAGCGAGCGCCTGCAACGTCTGGGCATCGACGAGATCCGGCGCGGTGTGCGCCTGATCGACGTGAGCGGCACTCAGGTAGGGCAGATCAACGGACTGATGGTCTTCGACCTCGCCGGTGAGCGTTTCGGTCAGCCGGTGCGCATCAGCGCGACGATCCGCCTCGGCGATGGCGAAGTAATCGACATCGAGCGCGAAACCGAACTGGGTGGCCCGATCCATTCGAAAGGCGTGATGATCCTCTCCTCTTTCCTTGCCGCCCGCTATGCGCGTCTGCAGCCCTTCTCACTCACCGCCAGCCTGGTCTTCGAGCAATCCTACGGCCCGGTCGAAGGAGATTCCGCGTCGCTCGCCGAACTCGCCGCATTGCTCTCGGCGCTGGCCAACACGCCGATCCGCCAGGGAATCGCAGTCACCGGCTCGGTCAATCAGTTCGGCCAGGCGCAGGCGATCGGCGGCGTCAATGAAAAGATCGAAGGATTTTTCGATACCTGCCAGGCCAAGGGTTTGACCGGCGAGCAGGGCGTGATCATTCCGAGCGCGAACCTCGCCCACCTGATGCTGCGCCCGGATGTAATAGAAGCCTGCGCCGCGGGCCGGTTCCACGTTTGGGCCGTCGCCAACGTCGATCAAGCCATCGAGCTCCTCACCGGTGTGCCGGCCGGCATGCCGGACGCGCAGGGCAACATCCCGCCGGAGACGATCAACTATCGCGTCGCCGTGCAGCTCGCCGAAATGACCGCCTTGAGGCAAGCCTTCGCCGAGGTGCATGGCGGCGGGGATGGTGGGGGTCGCAAGAAACACAAGAAACACTGAGGAGCCCTGACACCCTTCCCACTCCTGGCTGCACGGGCTATATTGAGGCGAGGGAGGGCAGTAATGGCTGCGACGACGCTCATCCGCAAGACGCCGGCCGACTGGCATGTTCTGCCGAATTTCACCGATTACGAGGCGGAGCGCAATCGTTTCGATTGGCAGAACGTAGCCCGCCAGTTGACGGTAACGGGGCAGCAAGGGCTCAACATCGGCTGGGCAGCCGTCGACCGCTGGCTGGCCACCGAACGCGCCACAAAAGTGGCCTTCCGTTTCCTTGCCGCTGATCGTGCGCCGCGCGAGATGACCTATGCCGAACTGGCGCTGCAGACCAACCGCTTCGCTGACGTGTTGCGACGGCTTGGCTGCCAGCCAGGCACGCGGGTGTTCGTTCTGGCCGAACGTATTCCGGAACTGTATGTCAGCGTGCTCGGCAGCCTGAAGCGGGGGTGCGTCGTCTCGCCGCTGTTCTCGGCCTTCGGCCCCGAGCCGATCGCGACGCGCATCAACCTCGGCGCCGGCCGGGTGCTGGTGACCACCGATGCTCTCTATGAACGCAAGGTGGCGCAATGGCGGGATGCGATGCCGACGCTCGAACATGTGCTGCTCGTCGCCACCGATGGCGGTCAGACCGCGCTGCCCGGCACACACGATCTGGCGACATTGATGGCCGCGGCCAGCGAAGCGTCGCCAACGATCGCCACTAGCGCAGAGGATCTGGCGCTGCTGCATTTCACCAGCGGCACCACTGGCACACCGAAAGGCGCGATGCATGTGCACCAGGCGATGCTCACGCACTGGGCGACCGGCTACTACGCACTCGATCTCCATGCCGAAGACGTCTTCTGGTGCACCGCTGATCCAGGCTGGGTGACCGGCACCTCTTACGGGATCATCGCACCGCTGCTGCACGGCATCACCAGCGTCGTCGATCGCGAAGAGTTCGACGCCGAACGCTGGTATGCGATCCTGCAGGAGCAGGGTGTCACGGTCTGGTATACCGCGCCGACCGCGATCCGCATGCTGATGAAAGCCGGCGCCGAGCTGGCCAGCAACTTCCGCTTCCCGCGGCTGCGTTTCATCGCCAGCGTCGGCGAACCACTCAACCCCGAAGCCGTCTGGTGGGGCAAGGAGGTGCTCGGGCTACCGATCCACGACAACTGGTGGCAGACCGAGACCGGCGGCATCATGATCGCCAACACGGCCGCGTTCGACATCAAGCCCGGCTCGATGGGCCGGCCGTTGCCCGGTATCGAGGCGGCGATCGTCGAGCGGCTCGAAGATGGCACGGTACGACCGGTCTCGCAGCCTGACGTCGAGGGCGAGCTGGCGCTCAAGGCCGGGTGGCCCGCGATGTTCCGCGGCTATCTGAACAATGAAGAGCGTTATCGCAAGTGCTTCAATGGCGAGTGGTATCTGACCGGCGATCTGGCCAAACGCGATGCCGATGGCTATTTCTGGTTCGTCGGGCGCGCCGACGACGTGATCAAGTCGGCAGGACACCTGATCGGCCCCTTCGAGGTCGAGAGCGCGTTGATGGAGCATCCGGCGGTCGCCGAGGCTGGCGTGATCGGCAAGCCCGATCCGGTAGTCGGCGAAATGGTGAAGGCCTTCGTCTCATTGAAGAAAGGCTGGCAAGACAGCGACACTTTACGCCGCGAGCTGCTCGCCCATGCGCGCAAGAAACTCGGCGCCGCCGTCGCGCCGAAGGAGATCGCCATCCTGCCGAGCCTGCCGCGCACGCGCAGTGGCAAGATCATGCGCCGCCTGCTCAAGGCACGCGAGCTGGGCCTGCCGGAGGGCGATACCTCGACGCTGGAAGGGGATGGGTAAATGACCATCGAGCATCGCCCACCGCCACCGCCGAGCGGCCCGGTGCCGTGGCCGAAGGATTTCGCGCTGCGCATGCTCACCGACATGCTGCGCATCCGGCGCATGGAAGAGAAATGCGCCGAACTGTATGGCGCCGGCAAGATTCGCGGCTTTTTACATCTGTACATCGGCGAGGAGGCGGTGGCGGTCGGCGCTTTACATGCGCTGCGCCCAGAGGACAACGTCGTCGCCACTTATCGCGAGCATGGCCATGCACTGGTGCGCGGTGTGAGCATGGCGGCGATCATGGCCGAGATGTTCGGCAAGCAGGAAGGCTGCTCGCGCGGACGCGGCGGTTCGATGCACCTGTTCGACAAGGCCACACGGCTGTTCGGCGGCAATGCGATCGTCGGCGGCGGTCTGCCGCTCGCCACCGGCCTCGCGCTCGCGGCGCAGATGTTGCATGAGGAGCGCATCACGGCCTGTTTCTTCGGCGACGGTGCGGTGGCCGAGGGCGCCTTTCACGAGGCGATGAATCTGGCCGCATTGTGGAAGCTGCCGGTGCTGTTCTGCTGCGAAAACAATCTCTATGGCATGGGTACGGCGATCGAGCGCGCCGAGGCGCAGCTTGATCTGTGCCTGAAAGCGGCCGCCTATGGGATGCCGGCGTCGCGCGCCGACGGCATGGACATCGTCGCGGTGCATGAAACGACGCGCGCCGCGCTGGCGCAGATGAAAGCCAACGGCGGCCCGGCCTTCGTCGAATACCAGACCTATCGCTTCCGCGCCCACTCGATGTTCGATGCCGAACTCTATCGCGACAAAGAAGAAGTCGAAGCCTGGAAGACGCGCGGGCCGATCCATACCTTCACGGCGCGCCTGAAGCGGGAAGGCAAGCTCAGCGAAGAAGAATTCCTTGCCCTCGATGCCCGTGTCGAACAGGAAGTGGCCGCGGCGGTAGCCTTTGCCGAAGCCGGCAGCTGGGAGCCGCTGGAGACGATGCTCGCCGACGTTTATACCCGATCATGAGCCGCAGACTCACTTACCGCGAAGCGATGCGCGAGGCGATGCGCGCAGCATTGCGCGCCGATCCATGCGTGATCCTGATCGGCGAGGACGTCGGCCGCTACGGCGGCACCTATGCCTTCTCGAAGGGCTTCATCGACGAGTTCGGCCCCGAGCGCATCCGCGACACACCGCTGTCCGAACTAGGCTTCGTCGGCACCGGCATCGGTGCCGCGCTGGGCGGCTTACGGCCGATCGTCGAAGTGATGACGGTGAATTTCAGCTTGCTGGCGCTGGACCAGATCGTCAATAGCGCTGCATTGTTCCACCACATGTCGGGCGGTCAGTTTTCGGTGCCGCTGGTGATCCGCCTGGCCACCGGTGCGGGACGGCAGCTCGCCGCGCAGCATTCGCACAGTTTCGAAGGCTGGTTTGCGCACATCCCCGGCATCAAGGTACTCGCGCCGGCGACCATCGAAGATGCCCGTTACATGCTGGCGCCGGCGCTGGCCGATCCCGACCCGGTGGTGATCTTCGAGCATGTCGGCCTGTTCAACATGGAAGGCGAACTGCCCGACGACGCTCAGGTGGACATCACTTCGGCGAAGGTGCGGCGCGCAGGGCACGATGTCGCGCTGATCACTTACGGCGGCTGCCTGCCGAAGGCACTCGCCGCCTCGGAAATGCTCGCCGCTGACGGCATCGAAGCCGAGGTGCTGGATCTGCGCGTGCTGCGTCCGCTCGACAGTGACAGCCTCGTGGCCACGGTGGCGAAGTGTCACCGCGCCGTGGTCATCGACGAAAACTGGAAGAGCGGTGGCTTTGCCGCGGAAGTGATGGCGCGCATCATGGAAAATGCGTTCTACGAACTCGATGCGCCCGTCACGCGCGTGTGCACCGAAGAAGTGCCGATCCCCTATGCGAAACATCTCGAAGACGCGGTGTTGCCGCAGGCGGAAAAGATCGTCGCCGCCGTGAAAGGAGTGCTCGGATGATCGAATTCAGGCTGCCTGCGCTGGGCGCCGACATGGACGAAGGCACCCTGCTCGAATGGAAAGTGAAGCCGGGTGAGCGGGTGAAGAAAGGCCAGGTGATCGCAATCGTCGATACCGCGAAGGCGGCGATCGACGTCGAATGCTGGCAGGAGGGCATCGTCGAGCGTCTGATCGCCGAACCCGGCCAGAAGATGCCGGTCGGCACGCTGATGGCCATCCTGCGGGAAGAAGGGGAGAAACTCGGCGCTGGCGGGACGGCACCATCAGCCCCGCAGCCCGCGCCGACGGCGGCCGAACGCCGGCGCATCTCGCCGGCAGCGAGGAAGCGCGCTGCCGAACTCGGCGTCGATCTCGCACAGTTGAGCGGCAGCGGCCCCGACGGTGCCGTGACGCTCGAAGACGTCGAGAAAGCGGCAGCCGCGGCCGCGCCGGCTGTCGCCGGGCAGACGGCGGCCAGCCGCTTCCTCGAGATGCGCAAAACCATCGCCGCGGCGATGAGCCGCGCCAAGCGCGAGATCCCGCATTACTATGTCAGCGAGGACATTCCGCTCGAACGCATGCTTGCCTGGCTCAAGGCGCAAAACGCGCAGCGGCCGCTCAGCGAACGCCTGTTGCCGGCCGCCGTGCTGCTGAAGGCGGTAGCAGCTACGCTCAAGGATTTTCCCGAGCTCAATGGCCATTACCACGCGGACGGCTATCATCCGGCGGCCGAGGTGCATCTCGGCGTGGCGATCGCGCTGCGCGAAGGCGGTCTGGTCGCGCCGGCGCTGCGCGATGCCGATCGAAAACCGCTGACGCAACTGATGCAGGAGCTCGCCGATCTCGTGCGCCGCACCCGTGCCGGCTCGTTGAAAAGCTCCGAGCTGGGCGCGGCGACGATCACCGTCACCAACCTCGGTGACCAGGGCAGCCACGGCGTTTTCGGTGTGATCACCCCGCCACAGGTGGCCTTGGTCGGCTTCGGCCGCATCGCCGAACGGCCCTGGGCGGAGAATGGCCTTCTCAAGGCCGTGCCGCTCGTCACGGCCAGCCTCTCCGCCGACCATCGCGTCTCGGATGGCCATCGAGGGGCATTGTTTCTGCGCCAACTGGCCGACTGCCTGCAACGACCCGAGGAACTGGCACAATGAATGCGAACGAACTACGCGCACTGGTCATCACCACGCTCACGGGCATCGCTCCCGAAGTGGATGCTGCCAAACTGCGCGACGATCTGCCTTTGCGCCGGCAGGTCGATCTCGATTCGATGGACTGGCTCAATTTTCTGCTCGGCCTGCACAAGACATTGGGCGTCGAGATTCCCGAAAGCGACTATGCGCGGCTGACCACCCTGGCTGCGCTCTTGGAGTATCTGCAACAAAAACTCAGTGAAAGGACGGCATCATGAAAGCAAACGTTCCCTCCCCAGGCTTTCGCCCCGTGCGGCGCGATCAATTGCGTCCGGAACGCATCCACGACAGCTACAAGCTCACGCACAAACTCCACGAGCCGTCGGTGTGCAAAGTCTGCGGCGCGCTCTACCATGCCGGACGTTGGCAATGGGACAATGCGCCCGCCGGCGCACATGAAGTCACCTGCCCGGCCTGCGCGCGCATCCATGACCATCTGCCGATGGGTTACGTGCATCTGTCCGGGGATTACTTTGCCGCGCATCGCGACGAGCTGCTCAGACTGATACGCCACCACGAGGAGAAGGAGAAAGCCGAACACCCGCTCGCGCGCATCATCGCGATCGAGGACGAAGCGGACGGCGGCGTGCTGGTGACGACCACCGACAGCCACCTGGCGCGCGACATCGGCGAGGCGCTGGAGCATGCCCACAAGGGTGAGCTCGAGTTCCATTACAACGAGGCCGACAACCTGCTGCGCGTGTTCTGGCAACGCTAGACGCCGCGTGGCCGAAAACGGATAATCGCGTTTTACGCGGCCCGCCGCGCGCTCCCGCGGCGGGTTTTCGTTTTCCGACTTTGGTGAGAAATTCATGGCCTCAGTGATGCCTGCTCCAAGCGCTTCGCGCTTGCTCCTCTCTGGCAACGAAGCCGTTGCCCGTGCCGTCTGGGAGTCCGGCTGCAAGGTTGCCGCCGCCTATCCAGGTACCCCTTCCACCGAGATGCTGGAAGTAATTTCGACCTACCCAGAGATCTACTCAGAATGGTCCGTGAATGAAAAAGTCGCGCTCGAGGTGGCGATCGGCGCGGCCTATGGCGGCAGCCGCGCGTTCTGCGCGATGAAGCACGTCGGCATGAACGTCGCTTCCGACGCACTGATGACACTGACGCTCACCGGCGTGGCCGGCGGGCTGGTGATCGCGATCGCCGACGATGTCGGGCTGTCGTCGTCGCAAAACGAGCAGGATTCACGCTTCTGGGGGCGTTTCGCCCATGTGCCGGTGCTGGAACCAGCGGATTCGCAGGAAGCCTACGAGATGACGAAGTTCGCCTATGAACTCTCGGAGAAGCATCAGGTGCCGGTGATCCTGCGCATGACGACGCGCATCAACCACGTCAAGGGCCTGGTCAGCGTCGGCGAGCGCATCCCGCACGCGAACCGTGGCGGCTTCCAGAAGGATGCATCACGCTGGGTAATGACGCCCGCCGGCGCGATGAGACGCATCCCGCTGATGTTCGAGCGCGACAAGGCCTTGCAGGCCGAATCCGAAGCCAGCCTGTTAAATTTCAGCAATGACGGCAAAGACCGACGCGTCGGTTTCGTCGCCTCCGGCCCTGCCTACATGCATGTGCGCGAAGCCTTTCCCGCTGCGCCGGTGTTCAAGCTCGGTTTGTCTTTTCCCGCACCGATCGAAGCGATCCGCGCGTTCGCCAGGACCGTCGAGCGCCTGGTCGTCGTCGAGGAAGTCGAGCCGCTCGTCGAAAAGGAGCTGAAGAGCGCCGGCATCGATTGTCATGGCAAGGATCTCCTGCCGAAACAGGGCGAACTCGCTCCAAACGTGCTCAAGCCCGCGATTGCCAGGCTGCTCGGCGAACCGGTAGCGGAGACGCCCGGCAAACCCGCCCCAGTCTTCCCCCGCCCGCCGACGATGTGCGTCGCCTGTCCGCATCTGGGCGTCTATTACACGCTGTCGCAGATCAAGAACCTGATCATCTCCGGCGACATCGGTTGCTACACGCTCGGCGCTGGCCAACCCTGGAACGCGCTCGACACCTGCATCTCGATGGGTGCCTCGATGGGCATCGCGCATGGCCTCGACAAGGGGCGTGGCGAAGCCGACAAGGACAAACGCATCGTCGCGGTGATCGGTGACTCGACCTTCTTGCACATGGGCATGCAGGGCCTGCTCGACATCGTCTATAACCGCGGCAATGTCACGGTGTTGATTCTCGACAATCGCGCCGTCGGCATGACCGGCGGCCAGCCCGATCCCGGCTCGGGGCGCGACATCCACGGCGAGGAAGCGCCGCGTGTCGACTTCGCGAAACTCGTCGAGGCCCTGGGTGTCAAGAAAGAACGCATCCACGTCGTCGATCCCTACCAGTTGCCGGTGCTGTTCAAGACCATCCGCGAAGAGATCAAGATTCCCGAAGTCTCGGTGATCATCACCAACCAGCCCTGCGTGCTGATCGACGACTACAAGAAACAGCGGCCCTACGCGGTGATCGACGAAAAATGCACCGGCTGTGGCAATTGCGTCGAGGTCGGCTGCCCGGCGATCCATGTCGTGCGCCGCGACAAGGTCGTCAAACCCTCCGGCAAGGAAATCGAGCTGCAATTCGTGCGCATCGAAACCTCGGTGTGCACTGGCTGCGGGCTGTGCGTGCAACCCTGCGCGCCGGAAGCCATCGTGCCTGCCGACCCAAGCCAACCCATTCGGCTGGTGAAAACATTCCAGATTGTCCAATAGACCGGGCGGGGCGACGATGAACCTTCCGACCATGCGATTTCCAGCCCTCTGCTATGGCTTTGGGCCTGCGGGCTGGATACTGCCGGCCGCAGGCCCAAAGCCGCCGCGTAGGGCAGTGATATGGCGCGTAATGTTCATTTTGTGGCGGATGCCCGGTCTAATGGAAACCTCTGCTCAACCAATGACATTGTCGTATAGCTTTGGTAGAATGGGCTTTCCGGAGAACAGGAAAGGACGCAGAC
>CAYZII010000059.1:0-12669 GCA_964478415.1 uncultured Methyloversatilis sp. | reverse complement strand
TTGGTGGACCGAAGGAGGATCGAACTCCCGACCTCCGCATTGCGAACGCGGCGCTCTCCCAGCTGAGCTATCGGCCCGAAAGGCGCGCAGTATAGCAAAACTTCGCAGGAGAAGTGATGCGCGAGCGCACTGATGGCGATGCTGCAAAAACGGCCGGCACCACGCCGTGATGGCAATGCTACCGGCCGCGTTCCCCCTTTTCTGCGTTCTTATTTGATGAGCTTTTCCAACACTTCGGCGCGGATCACCTGGCCGTCCAGCCCGGTCTGCTTCAGATCACCGCCATAGGCCACGCCGAGCAGTTGCGAGTAGAAGACGACCGGCATGTTGAATTTGGTGCCGTACTTCTTGTTGATCTCGGCCTGATAGAGCTCGACGTTGGCCTGGCAGAGCTGGCAGGGTGTCGCGATGAGCTCGGCGCCATGGTCGTAGGCCGACTCGACGATGTCGCGGATCTGCTTGAAGGCTTTTTCGGGCTCCGAGAAGGCGAGCGCGCCGCCGCAGCAGGTGACTTTCTGATCGTAGGGCACGGGTTCGGCGCCGACCGTCTCGATCATCTTGTCGAGATACTGCGGGTTTTCGAATGATTCGCCGGCGATGCCGAAGGGCCGGTTGGTCTGGCAGCCGACATAGCCGGCGATCTTGACGCCCTCGAGCGGGCGCACGACCTTGGACTTGAGTCCCTCGTAGCCGATGTCCTCGATCAGCACTTCGACCATGTGACGCGGCTTGACCTGGCCCTGATAGCTGAGATTGACTTCCTTGAGCGCCTCGTTGGCGTCATTCTTCATCGTGCCGTGTTCTTCGAAGCGACCCTTGGCCTCGCGCAGCGCCAGCCAGCAGGCCGGGCAACCGGTGACGATGTCCTGGCCCGGCATCTCTTGCTCAGCGATCGCCATATTGCGGGCGCTGAGAACAAGGCGCGGCAGCTCGCCACCTTCGGCATAGCCGATCGAGGCGCCACAGCAGTTCCAGTCCGGGATTTCGTTGAGCTGGATCTCCAGCTTTTCGCACATGTAGCCGAAGGAGTTCAGATAGTTGGAGGCCGAGGCGCCTTTTTGCGAGGAGCAGCCCGGGTAGAACGCATACTGTTTCTTTGCCATGTTTCCTTGTCTCCTGTCAGGCGAGGCTAGCTCAACCCTCTGCGCTTGTCTTCGATTTCGCGCGCTTTGGCGAGCATGCGCTGGATGCCGCTCTTGTCTTTGCAAGAGTGGCCGCCGAAGAGTTCCATCGGATTGAGACGCTTGGCTTTCATCAGTCCCAGGCCGATGTCTTTCATCGCTAGCGCGTTTTTGATGCCTTGGCCGAAACCATCGCGGAAGTACATCGCCAGCGAGAAAGTCATCTCATTGACGCGCCCGGTCTTGACCATGTTCTTCCAGAACAGCACGGCGATGTCGTGCGTCGGCTGACCTTTCGGCACCAGGCCGAGACGGTGGGCGTAGTGGGCCAGGCCGTGCATGATGTGGGTGATCGGCAGCTTGCGCGGGCAGCGCACGATGCAGTTGTAGCAGGAGGTGCACATCCACATCGAATCGGAGCCGAGCACTTCGTCGCGCTTGCCGGCGCGGATCATCATGAAGATCTTCTGCGGCGAGTGCTCCCAATGCGGGCCGAACGGGCAGGAGCCCGCGCAGACGCCGCACTGCATGCACATCTTGACCCACTGGCCGTCTTCGACACGTTCCTCGACTTCCTTGAGGAAGTTGTTTTTGTAACGGGCGATGGCCGCCTTGTTTGCTTCGCTCATGTCCCTCTCTCCTTGATCAGCCGAAGCCCTTCATCGGGGACGGGCCCAGCGCGTTGAGCTGCTCGACGTATTCGTTGATTAGCCGGGCGACGCGGGCTCCGTCGGTGATGGCGATCTCGTAGGTCTGCATGCGCTCGGGTTCGAGGCCCATGCCCTTCATCGTATCGCCGACCTTGCCGAGGCGGTAGTAAGCCATCTCCGAGCCACGCACGAAGTGGCACTGGTAGTTCTCGCCCTTCTGGCAGCCCATCATCATCACGCCGTCGTAACCGGAGTTGAGCGCGTCGGTGATCCAGATGGTGTTGACGGAACCCAGGCAGCGCACCGGGATCACGCGCACAAAGGCGGAATAGGTGTAACGCTGCATGCCTGCCATGTCGAGCGCCGGATAGGCGTCGTTTTCGCAGGCGAGGATCAGGATGCGCGGCTTTTCCTCAAATTCGTCCGGCACGTTGACCGCCTTGATCTGCATGCCGACGGTATCGCAAGAGTAGTTTTCGAACGAGATCACCCGCACCGGGCAAGCACCCATGCAGGTGCCGCAGCGCCGGCAGCGTTCCTCATTGAACACCGGGAAACGCTTTTCGTCCTCGTCGATCGCGCCGAACGGACATTCGACCGTGCAGCGCTTGCACTGGGTGCAGCCTTCGAGGCGGGCTTTCGGGAACGACAAATCCCAGGCGCGCGGATGGGCGGCGCGGCCGAGCGCGGCATTTTCCACCGCCTGAATGGCCTTCAGCGCAGCGCCGGTGGCGTCTTCCTGGGCCTGATACATGTCCATCGGGCGGCGCATCGGGCCGGCGGCATAGATGCCGGTACGGCGTGTCTCGTACGGGAAGCAGATGAAGTGCGAGTCCGCGAAGCCGTATTTGAGCTGCGGCATGTCCGGGCCCTGGCGGTATTGCAGGTTGAGCACGGAGATTTTTTTCAGCGCGGTTCTCTTTTCCTTCGCCGCCTCGTCGCCGCTCTCGGCGGCGGTGACAGTCTCGGTCCATTCGTCGAGATTGACGCCGGCATTGGGCACCTGACCGGTGGCGAGCACGACGAGGTCGGCAGTGGTCGCGGTGTCCTCGTCGAGGATCAGGTCACGGAATTCGACCGTGCAGGTATCACCCCCAGTGACCTTGCTGGCCTTGCCCTTCGTGAAGATCACGCCTTTTTTCTGCGCGCTGCGATAGAAGTCTTCGCCCATGCCTGGCACGCGCAGATCCTGATACATCACGACGGTGTCGATGTCCGGGTTCTGATCCTTGAAGTACATTGCCTGCTTGATGCTCGTGCCGCAGCAGTGGCCGGAGCAGTAGGGCAGGTGTGTGCCGGTCTCGTCGCGCTGGCCGGCGCACTGGACGAACACCACCGACCTGACTTCCTTGCCGTCCGGGCGCTTGATCGGCCCGCCATTGGCGGCTTTCGCCAGCGCCTCGAGACCGGCCTGATCGACGACGTTCGGCTGGCCGCCGCCCAATTCAGGCAGTTTTTCGATCGGATAGGTGGTGAAGCCCGAGGCCTGGACGATCGCGCCGCACAGCTCTTCAGCGATGCTGCCGGATTCCTGCGCGATCTTGACGGCGAAGCGCCCCGGGGCACCGGAAGTTTCGGCGACCGTGGCGTTCAGATAGACCTTGATGCGCGGGTGGCTGGTGATCTGCGCGGCGAGTTCGGCGGCCCCGGTCGGCTGCGGGTCGGCATAGGGCATGTTGAAGGGCATGCGCTTCCACATCTGGTTCGCGAAGCCGCCAAGCTGGCCGGTCTTTTCGACCAGCACGACCTCGTAGCCTGCTTCGGCGGCCGCCTGGGCAGCCGTCATGCCGGACATGCCGCCGCCGACGACGAGGATCTTCTTGCTCGATGTTTCCTTGACGTTGCCGCTCGGCTGGGTCATCTTCTTGACTTCGGCGCAAGCCATGCGCACGTAGTCCTCGGCCATTTCCTGACGCACTTCGTCGTGCTCGGCGCCTTCGGCGACGACCCAGATCACGCCTTCACGCAGATTGGCGCGCGAGAGCGCAACGCCGGGGAAGTTGAACGCCTCGGTCTTGGCGCGCCGCGAGCAGGCGGCGATGACGACATGGGTGACGCCTTCGTTGGCGATGTCGTCCTGGATCAGTTTGATGCCTTCGGCATTGCAGAGGAATGGATGGCTCTTGACGATGGCCATCTTGCCCTCTTTCTTGGCGATGTTTTCCAGCGCGGGGATCTTCAGTGCATCGCCCAAGCCGCAGCCGGAGCAGACATAGGCAGCGTATTTGGGGGCGGCGGGAGTATTCATGCGGCCTCCGTGGAAGCGGTTTTGTGAATGACCTGGATGGAACGCAGCGCGGCCGCCGTCGCGCTCTGCACGGCGCGATTGACGTCCAGCGGGCTGGTGGCGCTGCCAGCGCCGAACATGCCGCCACTCTTCGAGCTTTCGATGAAGTTCGACGAGTCGAGCACCAGGTCGTCGGGCAGCTGCACGCCGGCCAACTCGGGTTCCATGCCGATGGCCAGCACGACGAGGTCGTGCTCATTGGCGTAACGGTGGTAGCCCTCGGTATCGACCCCGTGCAGGATCAGGTTGCCGTTCGCTTCGTTCAGCGCGATGCGCGCCACCTTCGATTTGACGAAGCGCACGCTCGCATCCTGCTTGACGTTCTGATAGAAATCTTCCAGCCGGTCGATGACGCGGATGTCGATGTAGTAGACGGTGGACTTCGCATCGGGCGCGGATTCTCGCACGTAATGCGTCTGCTTCAACGTCGCCATGCAGCAGATGCGCGAGCAGTGGCGCAGGTGGTTCTCGTCGCGCGAGCCGGCGCACTGGATGAAGGCGATGTTCTTCGCTTCCTTGCCGTCCGACGGGCGCAGCAGCTTGCCGCCGGTCGGGCCGTGCGGGTCGGCGAGACGCTCGAATTCGACGCTGGTGATCACATTGGCATAACGGTCGTAGCCATAGGGCTGGATCTTGTTGGCATCGTAGGGACGCCAGCCGGTGGCCCAAATGATGCTGCCTACCTTGATGTCGATGGTCTTCTCCTGCATGCCGAGGTCGACCGCGTCATACTTGCAGGCGGCTTTGGCGGCTTCGCCCTCGGGCGTGCCGACGATGGCGGGATCGATCACGTAACGCAAGGGATAGGCCATCGGATGCGGCAGATAAGCCGCCTTGACCTTGTCGAGCCCGTAATTGAAGGCGTTCGGCACCTCGGTGGCCACGGCCTTGGCGCATTCGCCGCACGCCGTGCAGTTTTCATTCACGTAGCGCGGCTTGACCTTCAGCGTCACCGTATAGTCGCCGCGCGTGCCCGAGACGGCGGCCACTTCGGTCATCGTCATCACGCGCACGTTCGGGTTGCCCTTGATGCGCTTCAGGTTGATTTCGAGACCGCAGGTGGGATGGCACATCTTCGGAAAATAGCGGTAGAGCATCGAAGTGCGGCCGCCCAGCGAGGGAGTTTTCTCGGCCAGTATCACCTGCTTGCCGCATTCGGCCGCCTCGAGGGCCGCCGTCATGCCAGCGATACCGCCGCCGACGACCAGGATGGTCGAGTTGGTTGCGATTGAAGCTGTCATCAAGCCTCCGTTGTAGTGGGTACAGCCAGAAGGGAAATCCGGTGCAGGACTCCGGCGGCCTGCGGCCCTGGACGCTGGCGGTCCCGGCAGACATCAGCGCCGCCAAAATCGGTTGATGATTCTAACGGGCAAATCAGACGCCGGCGCATGCGCGAGACCTAAACCGGGCGTGAATCTTCCTATGGATGGATAGAAGCTGCGTATGTGTCTGCTGCATTGCAGCAGAAGATGTGACGGGGTGCCGTTCCGCCAGCGCCGATTTTGCGTCGTCAGCGAGGCAGGACGCGGATGTCGAACCGCATCGCGGCGAGATCGCCCATCACCCAGGTGGCTTCCGGGGCCCCCAGGCCGGCGACGGTGCCAGGATTGACGAGCCAGGTGAGGCCCCCCTTGACGTTGGCTTCCTGGCGCACTTCCGCGACATGGCTGTGGCCGCAGCAGACGAGGTCGTAATCGCCGGTGCAGGCGAAGGCGCGCCCGATGTGCGGGTAGTGGGTGATGAAGATCCTGCGCCCGCCGAGTTCGATCGAGGCGTCGTTGCCGTGGTAGTGCAGCAGGCCTTCGGAGTGGCAGGCGAGTTTGGCGATCGCCACAGGGTCGCCGAGGTTGTTGCCATGCACGGCGTGGATCGGCAGGCCGAGCTTCAGCGAGGCCTTCAGCGTATTGATGCCGATCAGGTCGCCGCAGTGGATCACCGCTTCGGCGCCTTCGGTCTTGGCCAGGGCGATCGCTTCGGCGAGCAGCGGCCCGCGGTCGTGGCTATCGGAGACGATGCACAGTTTCATACGATCAACGGCCCGAAATATTCTTCGCCGTCGTTGGCCTTCGAGAAGTCGATCGAGTTGAGCGCATTGCGGATCTTGCGGCTTTGTTCTTCCTGTTCGCTATGCACTTGCAGCAACGTGACGACGCAATCGCCGAGATTGTCGAATTCGTCCTTGCCGGTGCCGAACAGCGTCGCCTCGTTGTAGTAGAACAGACAGCGGTAGCGCTCGTCGCCGGTCTTGAAGACGATGAAGTTGGCGCCGTTCTCCCGCCACATGATCGACGGGCAAAAAGCGAATTCCTCTTTCAGCAGGTTGAGCTGGAGCTCCGCATCGACGGGTTCCAGCGGCACGGGATGGCCGAAACGTTCGAGCAGGGTCTGACTGATCAGGTGCCGCTCGCGGGCACTGAAGGGTTTGATGGGGCGGGGCATGCAAGTCTCCCGGAATGTTGGCTACGTTTATCGAGAAATAAAATTTACCACCTTGTCGTCGGCGCATTCGGTTGCGAGAATATCGTCAAATTCTAATAAGCGTAACCCCTGCCGATCCGCTTACCGCAACACGGCAGAGGCTGCCAGCAACCAAGGAGCCCGACAGAGTGACTGAAACTTCCGTGCAGGAAGTCAAGAAGACGACCTGCTACATGTGCGCCTGCCGCTGCGGCATCCGCGTCCATCTCGTCGATGGCCAGGTGCGCTACATCGACGGCAACCCGGATCATCCGTTGAACCGCGGCGTGATCTGCGCCAAGGGGTCTTCCGGCATCATGAAGCAATATTCGCCGGCCCGACTTACCCGTCCGCTCAAGCGCAAGGCGGGTGCCGAGCGCGGCGCTGGCGCGTTCGAGCCGATTTCGTGGGATGAGGCCTTCGCGACCCTCGAAGAGCGGCTTGGCAGAATCCGCGCCACCGATCCGAAGAAATTCGCGCTGTTTACCGGCCGCGACCAGATGCAGGCCTTGACCGGCCTGTTCGCACGCCAGTTCGGCACGCCGAACTACGCGGCGCACGGCGGCTTCTGTTCGGTGAATATGGCCGCCGGGTTGATCTACACGATCGGCGGCTCGTTCTGGGAGTTCGGCGGTCCCGACCTCGAGCGGGCGAAGCTCTTCGTGATGATCGGCACCGCCGAGGATCATCATTCGAATCCGCTGAAGATCGCGATCGCCAAGTTCAAGCGCGATGGCGGCCGCTTCATCTCGATCAATCCGGTGCGCACCGGCTACTCGGCGATCGCCGACGAATGGGTGCCGATCCGGCCGGGCACCGATGGTGCCTTCCTGCTCGCGGTGATTCGCGAGATCATCGAGAAGGGCCTCTACGACCGCGACTTCCTCGTCCAGTATTCGAACGCCGGGGAACTCGTCAATTGTGACGAGGATTCCGACGAGTTCGGCATGTTCCTGCGTACCGAGGTTCCCGAGGAGGAAGCCTGTTACGACCCGCAGGACAAGCTGTGGTGGGATCGCATCAGCAACCGGCCGGTGGTCACGCATGCGCTGGGCGCCGATCCTTATCTGCTCGGCGAATTCGTGATCAATGGCACGAAGGTGAAGCCCGCCTTCCAGCTGCTCGTCGATCGCGTCAAAGATTACACGCCCGAGTGGGCCGAAGGGGTGACCGGCATCCCCGCCGAGACGATCCGGCGCCTGGCATACGAGATGGGTGTCACCGCGCGCGACCAGAAGATCGAGTTGCCGATTGCCTGGACCGACGCCTGGGGCAGGGAGCATGACACCGTCACCGGCAATCCGGTGGCCTTTCATGCGATGCGGGGACTCGCCGCGCATTCGAACGGCTTTCAGACCATCCGCGCACTGGGCATCCTGATGTCGATCCTCGGCACCATCGACCGTCCCGGCGGCTTCCGTCACAAGGTGCCCTTCCCGCGGCCGATCCCGCCCTGCGCGCGTACGCCGAACCATCCGAACGCGGTGCGCCCGAATCGGCCGCTCGACGGCATGGTGCTGGGCTGGCCTGCCGACCCGGACGATCTCTTCGTCGATGACGATGGCAACCCGGTGCGCATCGACAAGGGCTTCTCCTGGGAGTACCCGCTTTCGGTGCATGGGCTGATGCACAACGTGATCACCAACGCCTGGCGTGGCGACCCCTACAAGATCGATACGCTGCTGATCTTCATGGCCAACATGGCCTGGAACTCGACGATGAATGCCCTTGAGGTGCGCAAGATGCTCACCGACAAGGACGAGCACGGCGAATACAAGATCCCGTTCATCGTCGTCGCCGACGCCTTCCAGTCCGAGATGACGGCCTTCGCCGACCTGATCCTGCCGGATACGACCTATCTCGAGCGCCACGACGTGATGTCGCTGCTCGATAGGCCGATCTCGGAATTCGATGGCCCGGTCGATGCGGTGCGCATTCCGGTCGTGCCGCCCACAGGCGAATGCAAGCCTTTCCAGGAAGTCTTGATCGAACTCGGCACGCGCCTGAAATTGCCAGCCTTTGTCACCAAGGACGGTCAGCGCAAATACCGCGATTATCCCGATTTCATCGTCAATTACGAGACCGAGCCCGGCTCCGGCATCGGCTTTCTGGCCGGCTGGCGCGGCAAGGGCGGCGAAAAGCATCTGCGCGGCGAGCCAAACCCGAACCAGTGGCAGATGTATGCGCAGAACGGCTGCTTCTTCCATTACGAATTGCCGAAGAGTTACCAGTACATGCGCAACTGGAACCAGGGCTATCTGGAATGGAGCCAGAGGAACCGCATCACACGCTATGCCGAGCCGATCCTGATCAACATCTACTCAGAAGTGCTGATGCGTTTCCGTCAGGCGGCGCGCGGCAAGGGTTTTTCGAGGAAGCCCCCGGCGCATCTGGCCAAGCGCGTCGAAACCTTCTTCGACCCCCTGCCGTTCTACTATGACACGCTCGAAGCCCAGGTGACCGACAAGCAGAAATATCCGCTGATCGCGATCACCCAACGGCCGATGGCGATGTACCACTCCTGGGATTCGCAGAACGCCTGGCTCAGGCAGATCCATGCCCATAACGTGCTCTATGTGAATACGCACACCGCGCGGGTGGCCGGCATCGAGGACGGCGACTGGATCTGGGTCGAATCGCAGTGGGGCAAAGTGAAATGCATCGCCAAGCATTCCGAGGCGGTCGAACCCGGCACGGTGTGGACCTGGAACGCGATCGGCAAGGCCGCCGGTGCCTGGAATCTTGCGCCAGATGCGAACGAATCGCAAAAGGGTTTTCTGCTCAACCACCTGATCACCGAGGAGTTGCCGGCCTGCGAGCGCGGAGCCGAGCGGCGCGTTTCCAATTCCGATCCGATCACTGGTCAGGCCGCGTGGTACGACGTGCGCGTGCGCATCTACAAAGTCGGCGCTGGCGAGACGGCACGCACGGAACCGCAGTTCGCGCCGCTTGCGCCCTATCCGGGCCAGCCCGAACGCCGCTCGATCTGGAACTACTTCGCGGGCAAGGGAGGTGCGAAATGACGCAACTCGAATGGTTGGAGTGCTCGCCATGACCCAGCTCGCACTGGTCATTGATCTGAACGTCTGTGTCGGCTGTCATGCCTGCGTGACCAACTGCAAGGAATGGAACACCTCGGGCGCCGCCGGCCCGCTGGTCGATCTGAACCCGTATGGCAAGGATCCGACCGGCACCTTCTTCAACCGTGTGCAGACCTTCGAGGTGGGCGAGTTCCCGCACACCCAGACCGTGCATTTCCCGAAATCCTGCCTGCACTGCGAGGAACCACCCTGTGTCCCGGTCTGTCCGACCGGCGCCTCCTACAAGCGCAAGGAAGATGGCATCGTCCTCGTCGACTACGACAAGTGCATCGGCTGCAAGTATTGCTCGTGGGCCTGCCCGTACGGCGCGCGCGAGCTCGACGAGCACCAGCGGGTGATGAAGAAATGCACCTTGTGCGTCGACCGTATCTACGATGCCTCCCTCACCGCCGAGGAGCGACGCCCCGCCTGCGTGCGTGCCTGCCCGACCGGTGCACGGCTGTTTGGCGACATCCATGACCCGGAATCCGAAGTTTCGCGCGCGATCCGCGAAAATGGTGGCTATCAACTGATGCCCGAATGGGGCACGCAGCCGGCCAACCACTATCTGCCGCGGCGCAGGACGCAATTGCGCATCCGCGAGGACGAGCTGGAACGCGCCGACAATCCGCTCAAGATCGACCGTCAGCTGCCGCGTCCGGCCAAGGCCGAGCCGGCGCTCGACGACGTCACCAGCTGGTAAGGAGAACACCATCCATGCATCCTGCTTTTTCCGTGATTTTCCTGACTACGCTGATTGGCGCCGGCCAGGGCCTCTTTCTTGCGCTGTTCACTGTCGAATCCTATGCCGCGTTCGGTCTGCTGCCGCTGCAGGCGGGCACGTTCTACGCGACGGGCAGCGTGCTGTCCCTCGTGCTGCTGGTGCTTGGCCTGATCGCGTCGTTTTTCCACCTCGGCCACCCCGAGCGCGCCTGGCGCGCAGCAAGCCAATGGCGCACCTCCTGGCTGTCGCGCGAAGTGATCGTGTTACCGGTTTTCATCGCGAGCGTGTTTCTCTATGGCGCGGCCCACTGGCTTGGCTTCAATCCAGCTTTTGCGCAATTGCCCAGCGGTGCGCCGGTGAATGCCACCGCGGTGCTCGGCGCGATCGGAACCGTGCTCGCCTTCGCGCTTTACCTGTGCACCGGCATGATCTACGCATGCCTGCGTTTCCTGCGCGAATGGCATACGCCGCTGACCGTGATCAACTACATCCTGCTCGGCGGCGCTTCCGGCTTCAGCCTCGGCGCGGCGCTGGCTGCCTTCCAGGCGCCGGCGGCGCTGCCGTTGCTCGCCGGCTGGGCACTGATCCTCACCGTGCTCGGCTTCGTCGGCCGCGGTGCGACGCTGCTGCGCAACGCGCGGCTGAAACCGAAATCCACTTTGCAGAGCGCGATCGGCATCAAGCACCCGAAGATCGTGCAAAAAAGCATGGGGCTGATGGGCGGCAGCTTCAACACACGGGAATTCTTTCATGGCCAGCCCCGCAGCGTGCTGCGTGCCGTGAAGTGGTTTTTCCTGATGGCAGCCTTCGTTGTCCCGTCCGGCCTGCTGGCCGCAGGGCTGGTGCAGGCCGCGGGCGAATGGCTGGTACTCGCATGCGCGGTCCAGTATCTCGGCCTGCTCGCCGAACGCTGGTTCTTCTTCGCGCAGGCCAATCACCCGCAGAATCTTTATTACCAGTCGGTAGCTTGATTCAAGTCAAGCCCTGAAGATGTTATCGAGCGATAAAGTTCATTCAAATTGCCGCAGCGACGAATGGGATATATCATTAGCCGCTGTAATTCCAACCACCCACAACTCACCGGAGGACATCCATGAATTTCGATCGCGAACTTGACGCCCGCGGCCTCAACTGCCCGCTGCCGATCCTGCGTGCCAAGAAAGCCCTGGGCGAAATGCAAAGCGGCCAAGTGTTGCGCATCATCGCCACCGACCCAGGCTCCGTGAAGGATTTCGCCGCGTTTGCCAAGCAAACCGGCAATGAGCTGCTTTCCAGCGCCGAGAACAACAAAGAATTCGAGTTCTACATCAAGCGCAAGTAACACTGCGCGACGGCCAGCCCCTTGAGGGCCTCATCGAGCAAGGGCAGGGCTTTCTCAAAAAAAGCCCTGCCCTTTTCTATGGGCACATAAATAATACTGTTTAGATGTTGCACCGCGATCTGCTTCAACATGCACGGTTCGCAAGCACATGGAGGAAGGCATGAGCACTGAAATCGAAGAACTGATCAACAAGAAACTCGACGAGCTGCTGCCGCAGAAACTGGAAGCGCTGCTGCAGGAACGCGAAGAGACGAAGACCCCGTCGATGGCGATCATCGCGACGAAGGGCACGCTGGACTGGGCCTATCCGCCCTTCATCCTCGCTTCCACCGCCGCGGCGCTGGGCTGGGAGGTCAGCCTGTTTTTCACCTTCTATGGTTTGAACCTCGTCAAGAAAGACGTCTCCGACCTGCAGGTCAGTCCGATCGGCAATCCCGGCATGCCGATGAAGATGCCCTTCGGCCCCGACTGGTTCAAGAGCATCAACTGGAACATCCCGAACCTCATTCAGACCAATATTCCCGGCTTCGAGGCGCTCGCCACCTCGCTGATGAAGCAGACCATCAAGAACAATGGCGTGGCGAGCATCGAAGAGCTGCGCGCGCTGTCCCAGGAGGCCGGCGTCAAGTTCGTCGTCTGCCAGATGACCGTCGAGCTGTTCGGTTACAGTCATGACGACTTCATCGAGGGCATGGAATACGTCGGCGCCGCTTCCTTCCTGCCGGTCGCGCAAAAGGCGGATGTGACGCTGTTCATCTGAGTGGCCAGAGCGAGTTTAAGCAAATTAGCATCTACTTATTTGTAGTATCGATGCAACGACATAACAAAAGTGTAGATCGGTAAGGAGCAGGCGGGCTTGCCAGTCTCGTCGAGACGGTCATAAATTGCCCGAAGAAACCGACCCGACAATATTTTTATCCAACAACACACGCAACTACGGGGGACTCAATGAAACTGAAGAAAATCGCGGCGCTTCTCGCCATCGCCGGCATCTCCACACCGGCATTCGCCACCAACGGGATGAACATG
>CAYZII010000058.1:10881-13041 GCA_964478415.1 uncultured Methyloversatilis sp. | reverse complement strand
GAACTCGATCGCTGCCGGCGCATCTACCGCACGATGCAATCCTTTGGCGACTCCTTCCTCGAAATCCAGCGCTCGCAAGCGGCGATCGCCAACGCGATGCGTGAGGAAAAGCGCCATGCGGTCGAGGCCGCGACGGTCTCGGGCAGCTGCCGCCAGTCGCTGGAAAAGATCGCAGCAAGCCTGACTACGATGGCCGGAGATAGCGCCTCGATGGCCGGCAACGTCGAAGGGCTGTCGGAGCGGGTGAACCAGATCGGCGGCATCGTGCAGACGATCAAGGAGATCGCGGATCAAACGAATCTGTTGGCCTTGAACGCCGCGATCGAAGCGGCGCGCGCCGGCGAGATGGGCCGCGGCTTTGCCGTGGTTGCGGACGAAGTCAGGAAGCTTGCCGAAAAAACCTCAACGGCCACCAGCGAAATCACCTCGTTGGTCACCACGATCCAGCAGGAAACCCGCACGACGCGCGAACAGATGGACGAATGGGCAAGGCGAACCGCCTCTTTCGGCGAGGAAGGAGCGACGGCCACCGCCGGCATGCGTTCTCTCTTCGATCTCTCGCGGCGCATGGAGGGCACCATTGCGGCCTCGGCGTTGCGCAGCTTCGTCGAGGTAGCGAAGATCGACCACCTCGTCTACAAGTTCGAGATTTACCGCGTGCTGATGGGCATATCGCAAAAAGGCATCGACGACTTCGCACCCCACACTGCCTGCCGGCTCGGCAAATGGTATTACGAAGGCGAGGGTCGCGACTGCTTCTCGAAACTGCCGGGCTACACCGAGATGGAAGGGCCACACAAGGCTTTCCACGAAGCGGGGCTCGCGGCGCTCAAGGCCAACGCGGCCGGCGACATGGCGACCTGCTTTGCCCGCGTCGATGAGATGGAGGCGATGAGTCTCAAGGTGCTGGAATCCCTGGAGCGCATCGCGACGAGCGCCGAGGGCGACACGGCGCTGCTGTGTCATGCATAACGGCGATGAAGCTCGATCTGCGCAAAATCTACCGCTTCGAGCCGGTAGCGCACAATGCCGATGGCAGCCTGCCCAGGGGCGGCGACATTTACTACGAGTGCCTTGATTGCAAGGACATCGTCAGCTCGGTTTCCCATCTCAAGACGGCCTGCGCTTGCGGCAATCTCAAAGGCGGAGGCGGCTCGATCGAGGTCAGGTGTGCCGAGCGGACCATACCGCTCAAGGGTAAGCTGCGATGAGTTTCAACGTTCCCAGGTCGATAGCGGTCGATGACCTGCCCGCCTCCCCTGCCATGAGCCGCATTCTTGCGGCGCTGGCGCGTCACCCGGGCGGGCTGTCTCGCGAAGAAATCGCCCAGGCCGCCTATGTGAGCGAAACGACGCTCTCGGGGGGCGGCTATCTGAAACGCTTGCGTGCCGAGGGACGCATCCACATCTCCGGCTGGCGGCGCAGCGCTTCCGGTACCTTCTCGATCCCCCTATTTTCTCTTGGGCCGGGTCCAGATTATCCCCGCCCGGCGGTCATCCCGGCCAATCGTGCTGCCGCCGGCATGGAGCGTATCCTCGAGGCATTACATCGCCATGGACCGATGGACTATCGGCAGCTCGCGGCGGCCACGGGACTTTCACCGAACACACTCAAGAACGCCGGTTATCTCGATGCGCTACTGATTCAGAAGCGCATCCACATCCATGGCTGGGAGCGTGGACGCGGCGGCGCGCCGCGCGCGCTTTTTCTTGCCGGCAACGGACCGAACGCACCGAAACCTGTGCCGCTCACGAACAAGGAGAAGCTGCGCGCCTACCGGCAGCGCAAACGCGCAGCACGTCTGGTCGGCAATCTGGCAGCGCAGCTGCGCTTGCCATCCCGGTGCTGACGCATCCCTCCCGAATTCCGGGAAATCGTCCCGTGCGCATGCCGTGGGATGCGGCTATCATTGAGAGGTGATAGTGAATACCACCAGACAAGCGTCGCCGACAACTCGCACGCCACTGTCCTAAACTCGCAAAGGAGCCGAAATGAGCGATACCGTCGCACGCGTCGATCGCCTCGAAGAGGCGCTGATGAAGCTCGCCTATGCCCAGTTCAACACCGAAATGGAAATCCGCGAGCTGAAGGCCGAGATGTTGATATTCAAGAACGAAATGGCCGAGTTCAAGAACGAAATGGCCGAGTTCAAGAACGAAA
>CAYZII010000058.1:2800-10781 GCA_964478415.1 uncultured Methyloversatilis sp. | reverse complement strand
CAAGAACGAAATGGCCGAGTTCAAGAACGAAATGGCCGAGTTCAAGAACGAAATGCTTCAGTTTAAACAGGAGATGGTGCTTTTCCGCGATGAGACGCGGCGCGAGCAACGGGAAATGAACAAGCGCTGGGGTGAGATCGCCAACAAGATGGGCACCATCGTCGAGGACATCATTTATCCGTCGGTACGGCGCATCGCGCGCGAACATTTCGGCGCGCCGGAAGAAATGGAATTCGAGGGCCAACGCCTCAAGCGCCGCCGCGCCGCCGGTGACCGGCGCGAGTTCGACGGCGTCTTCGTCTGGGAAGGCCATGTGCTGTTGCTGGAGGCCAAGGCGACGGTGCGGCCAGAGTACCTCGCCGCTTTCGACGAGTTCGTGCGCAACAGCGCCTTTTTCCAGTATTTCCCGGAATACACCGGCCGCCGGCTGATCCCCGTCTTCTCCGCACTGGCCCTGACCAAGCAGGAAGTCGCCTGGCTCACCGAAAGGCGTCTTTATGCGGTGGCAATGGGTGAAGACGCGATGGAACTGCTCAACGCCGAGGTCATCGAGCAGCAGGCCGCCGCCGACTAAGCTGCCCTGCCCTCTTCAGCGTCTGCGCTGCGGCGGCAGGTCAGTGCAACTGCCGTGCGCGAGCTCCGCCGCCATGCCGATCGTCTCGCCCAGCGTCGGATGGGGATGGATGGTCTTGCCGATGTCGAGCGTATCGGCACCCATCTCGATCGCCAGCGCGATCTCACCGATCATGTCGCCGGCATTGGGGCCGACGATTACGCCGCCGATGATGCGTTGGCTGTCGGCTTCGAACACCAGCTTGGTGAAACCGTAGTCTGCGCCATTGGCGAGGGCGCGCCCTGAGGCGGCCCACGGGAATTTTGCCACCTCGACCGCACGCCCCTGTCGCTTCGCCTCGTCCTCACTGACGCCCACCCAGGCGACTTCCGGATCGGTGTAGGCCACGGCGGGGATCACCGCGGCATCGAAATACGCCTTCTGGCCCGCCGCCGCTTCGGCAGCGACATGTCCCTGATGCACGGCCTTGTGGGCCAGCATCGGCTGGCCGACGATGTCGCCGATCGCAAAGATGTGCGGCACATTGGTGCGCATCTGGGCATCGACGGCAATGAAGCCGCGTTCATCGACGGCGACCCCGGCCTGTTCGACGCCGAGCTTCCTGCCGTTCGGCACACGGCCGGCCGCCTGCAGGATCAGGTCGTAACGTTGTGGTTCCGGCGGCGCGCTTTCGCCCTCGAACGTGACCAGCAGCCCATCCTCTTTCGCCTCGACTGCGGTGGTTCTGGTTTTCAGCATGAGCCGTCCAAAGCGCGGCAGATTCTGCTTTTCCCACACTTTCACCGCATCGCGATCGGGTCCTTGCATCAGGCCATCGAGCATTTCGACGACGTCGACCTGCGCGCCGAGGGTCGCATAGACGGTGGCCATCTCCAGCCCGATGATGCCCCCGCCGATCACGAGCATGCGCTGCGGCACAGAAGGCAAGGCCAGCGCGCCGGTGGCATCGACGATGCGTGGATCGTCCGGTAGGAAGGGTAGGCGCACGGCGGAAGAACCAGCGGCGATGATGCACTTTTCGAAACGAATGACTCTTCTGTTGCCGGTCTTTTCCTGCCCCAAGCCCGTGGTTTCTTCGACTTCGAGATGGTGCGCATCGAGAAAGTGCCCATAGCCGCGTACGACCTCGACCTTGCGAGCTTTCGCCATGCCGCTCAAGCCTTGGGTGAGCTTGCCGACGACCTTTTCCTTGTGCGCGCGCAACCTATCGATGTCGATGCGTGGTTCGGCAAAACTCACACCGGCACTCGCCAGATGGCGTGCCTCTTCGATCACGGCGGCGACGTGCAGCAACGCCTTCGAAGGGATGCAGCCGACATTGAGACAAACTCCGCCAAGCGTCGCGTAACGTTCGACCAAGGTGACTTTCAGCCCCAGGTCGGCGGCACGAAAGGCCGCGGAATAACCGCCGGGGCCAGCACCGAGCACCAGTATTTCGGTCGTCACATCCGGCGTCATAGCAGCGCCCTCCGGAAATCGCCAAGAAGCTGGGCGAGATAGGCATTGAAGCGCGTCGCCAGGGCGCCATCGATGACGCGGTGATCGGCGGAGAGCGACAGCGGCAGAATCAAGCGCGGCGCGAATTCCTTGCCGTTCCAGACCGGTTTCATCGCCGCCTTCGAAACGCCGAGAATCGCCACTTCCGGCGCATTGACGATCGGCGAGAACGCGGTGCCGCCGATGCCGCCGACACTGGAAATGGTGAAGCTCGCCCCCTGCATCTCGGTGGGAGACAGTTTGCCTTCACGCGCCTTGGCTGCCAGCGCCGCGGTTTCCTGAGCGATCTCGAGCACGCCTTTCTTATCGGCATCCTTGAGCACCGGCACGACGAGACCGTGCGGGGTGTCGGCTGCGAACCCGATGTGCCAGTAATGCTTATAGACGAGATTCTCGCCATCGAGCGAAGCGTTGAGCTCTGGATATTTCTTCAACGCCGCGACACAGGCCTTGATGATGAAGGCGAGCATGGTCACTTTCACACCCGACTTCTCGTTCTCCTTGTTGAGCGTAACGCGCAAGGCTTCGAGCTCGGTGATGTCGGCGTCTTCGTGATAGGTGACCGCTGGGATCATCACCCAGTTGCGCGCGAGGTTCGGGCCGCTGATCTTCTTGATGCGCGATAAAGGTTTTGTCTCGATCGGGCCGAATTTCGCGAAGTCGACCTGCGGCCAGGGCGGCAGATTCAGGCCAGCCACGAAACTCTGCGCTGGTGAGGCGGCACCCTGGGCCATCACCCTCTTGACGAAAGCCCGCACGTCGTCGTGAGTGATGCGGCCTTTCGGGCCGCTGCCTTTCACCTGCGCGATATCGACACCCAGCTCGCGCGCGAAGCGGCGCACCGAAGGGCTGGCATGCGGCTTGACACCATCGAGCTCGGCGACGATCTCGGCCGGTGAAGGCAGGCGCACCGGTGGTGGCAGGATCGCGATCGTCGGTGTCGGCGGCGTGGGACCGCTCACAGCCGGCGCAGCCGGTGTTGGCGCAGCAGCGATGCTCGCTATCGCAGCAGCCGCCACCGGTTGGAGGGTTCCGGCTGCCGCAGCGGCGGGCGCTGCTGCCGCAGGCTGCATTGCTTCGGTTGCAGGGGCCGCCGTCGGGCTCTCGGCGGCAGGGTCGAGCACGAGGATCGGTGTACCCTCACTGACCTTGTCGCCGACCTTGACCTTGACTTCCTTGACCGTGCCGGCGATCGGCGCGGGCACATCCATCGTCGCCTTCTCCGATTCGAGGGTAATCAGCGCATCTTCGGCCTTGACGGTATCGCCCGCCTTGACATGCACCTCGATGACCGGCACGTCCTTGAAATCGCCGATGTCGGGAACTCTGACTTCCATGACGTCAAACCTCCCAGGGATGCGCTTTGGCGGGATCGAGGCCGTATTTCCCGATCGCCTGGCTAACGATATCCGCATCGATGGCGCCGTCATCGGCAAGCGCAGACAGCGCCGCAACGGTGATCCAGCGGCGATCGACCTCGAAGAAGTTGCGCAGTTTCTCGCGCGTGTCCGAACGCCCGAAGCCGTCGGTGCCGAGCACCGTGTAGCGCCGCCCGCCTTCGGTAATGAAGGGACGGATCTGCTCGGCATAGAGGCGCACATAATCGGTGGCGGCGATGATCGGCCCGCGCGTATCGCCCAGCAGTCGCTTGGCATGACAGACCGGTGGCGATTCCTTGGGGTGCAGCAGGTGATGACGCGTGCAACGGTAGCCGTCGCGCGCCAGTTCGGTGAAGGAGGGGCATGACCACAGATCGGCCACCACGCCCCAATCGTGCTCGAGCAGTTCCGCGGCGGCAATTGCTTCACGGAAGATCGTGCCGGAGCCGAGCAACTGCACGCGCGGCGCGTTGCTGTTCGGGCCCTTGCGGAATAGATACATGCCTTTCAAGAGATCCTGCTCGACGCCTGGCGGCAGCGCGGGATGCTCGTAGTTCTCGTTCATCACCGTGATGTAGTAGAAGACGTCCTGCTGTTCGGTGAGCATGCGCGTGAGGCCGTCGTGGATGATCACGGCAAGTTCATAGGCGAAGGTCGGATCCCACGCCTTGCAGTTCGGGATCGCGGCGGCGAGCAGGTGGGAATGGCCATCTTCGTGCTGCAACCCTTCGCCATTCAGTGTCGTGCGACCGGCGGTACCGCCGATCAGGAAGCCGCGCCCGCGCGAATCGCCAGCCGCCCAGGCCAGATCCATCGTGCGTTGCAGCCCGAACATCGAATAGAAGATGTAGAAAGGAATCATCTGCACGCCGTGCGTCGAATAGCTGGTCGCCGCGGCAATCCAGTCAGCCATCGCGCCGGCTTCGTTGATGCCTTCCTGGAGGATCTGGCCGTCCTTCGATTCCTTGTAGAACATCAGCTGGTCGGCATCCTGCGGCACATATTTCTGCCCTTCGTGATTCCAGATGCCGATTTGGCGGAACAGGCCTTCCATGCCGAAGGTACGGGATTCGTCCGGCACGATCGGCACAATGCGGCGTCCCAGCTCCCTGTCCTTGATCAGCAGCCCGAGCAGGCGCACGAAGGCCATCGTGGTCGAGAACTCGCGCCCCTCGCCGCTCGCTTTCAGCAGCGTCTCGAAGGTCTCGAGCGGTGGCACGGGCAAGGGCTCGACCCGGCGACGACGTTGCGGCAGATAGCCACCGAGCGCCAGGCGGCGGCTCCTCATGTATTCGAGTTCGGCAGAGCCTTCCGGGAACTTCAGATACGGCAGTTTTTCGAGATCCTCGTCGGCGATCGGCAGGCGGAAGCGGTCGCGGAAGGCCTTCAACGAAGTCGTGCCCATCTTCTTCTGCTGATGGGTGATGTTCTGCGCCTCGCCCGATTCGCCCATGCCGTAGCCTTTGATGGTCTTGGCCAGAATCACTGTCGGCTGGCCTCTATGCTCGACGGCGGCCTTGTAGGCGGCATAGATCTTGTGCGGATCATGGCCACCGCGATTCAGACGCCAGATGTCGTCGTCGGTCCAGTTGGCGACCATCGCCTTGAGTTCCGGCGTGTTGAAGAAGTGCTCGCGCACATAAGCGCCGTCTTTCGACTTGAAGGTTTGATAGTCGCCATCGACGCATTCCATCATGCGTTTTCTCAGCAGCCCCTTCTTGTCGTGGGCCAGCAGCGCATCCCAGTAGCTGCCCCAGATCAGCTTGATCACGTTCCAGCCGGCGCCGCGGAACTCGGCTTCCAGTTCCTGAATGATCTTGCCATTGCCGCGTACCGGTCCGTCGAGGCGTTGCAAGTTGCAATTGACGACGAAGATCAGGTTGTCGAGTTTTTCACGCCCGGCCATGCCGATCGCGCCCATCGACTCGGGTTCATCCATCTCGCCATCGCCCATGAAGGCCCACACCTTGCGGTCGGACGTGTCAGCCAGCCCGCGGTCCTGCAGGTATTTCATGAAGCGCGCCTGGTAGATCGCCTGCAACGGGCCCAGGCCCATCGAGACAGTAGGAAACTGCCAGAAATCCGGCATCAGCCAGGGATGCGGATAGGAGGACAGGCCGTGGCCGGAGGTTTCCTGGCGGAAACTATCGAGCTGCTCCTCGGTCAGTCTGCCAAGCAGGAAAGCACGCGCGTAGATGCCGGGCGCCGAATGCCCCTGGAAATAGATCAGGTCGCCACCTCCCGGGTGACCGGGGCCGCGCCAGAAATGCTGGAAGCCAACGTCATAGAGCGTCGCAGCCGAGGCGAAACTGGCGATGTGGCCCCCGAGGTTCGACTGGCCGCGGTTGGCACGCAACACCATCGCCAGCGCATTCCAGCGTACATAGGAACGGATGCGGTTCTCGATCGCATAGTCACCGGGCGCCAATGGCTGGCGATCGACCGGGATGGTATTGACGTAAGCGGTGTTCGCGGAATACGGGATGTTGATGCCGGCGCGCTGGCAAAGGCCAATTAGCTCTTCGATCAGATGGTGGGCACGCTCGGGACCTTCCTGCTCGATCACCGCTTCCAAGGCCTCGAGCCACTCGCGTGTCTCCTGTGGATCGGGATCGGTGGTTGGCGCGGCAAAAACAGAAGCCGCATCATGCTGCATCTCGGACATATCTCCTCCTGTGGGAGTGAAAGGATCGTGCTTCGCAGGGTAGGCGAAGCGGCTGTTCGTATTCATCGCCGGGTAGGCGATACACAATGTTAACGGGTTAGGCTCACCTTAACATCGAGCAGTGCAGCATGGCGCGTTGCAGCGACGGAGAAAGACATGTTTCGGTGCGCTTTCATGGACGCGGCGGTCAGGGCGTCGTCACCGCGGCGGAAATGTTGTCCGTCGCGGCCTTCGACGAAGGGCGCCATGCACAGGACTTCCCCAGCTTCGCTTCGGAACGCACCGGTGCCCCTGTGGTGGCCTTCTGGCGTATCGACGACAAGGAGATCCGCCTGTGCGAACCGATCGTCACCCCCGACGCGGTGATCATCCAGGACCCGACGCTGCTGCATCAGGTCGATTGTTTCGCCGGCCTGCAGCACGACGGCTACATTCTGATCAACACCGGCAAGAGCTTCGCCGCCCGGTCTAATGGACAATCTGGGTTCAACCATCAAGCATGCCGAGGCAGACCAGATCACGATCGAGAAAATGGCGCTCGACGAAAACGGCTTCCCGCAGCCGACGGGCGCATACGAAACGCTCGATGCCGATGCGGGACGATCACGATGGTGCCGGAGGAGATCTGATCAACGCGCGGCGAGCGCCAAGCTCTGGAGCTTTTCGTGCATGCGTGTCAGATTGATGTTCAGCATGCGGAACAGCCCACGCATGAAATTGTAGACCTCGCGGGGATGGCTTTCGATCAGCAGCTCGAAATCATCGGGCCGCACGGCATAGATCACCGTCGCTCCTTTCGCCTTCAGGGTAACCTGTCGCGGGGTACGCTCCACGAAGCAGCGGATGCCGGCGCAATCGCCGGCTTTCATCGTATTCACGACCCGGTTGCGGCCATTGACCTTCGTACTCACCTGCAAGGCGCCCTCGACGACGATGAACAGTGTGTAGTCGGCGTCGCCCTCGCGCACCAATACCTCGCCATCGTCCAATTCGCGCACCTCGGTGATCGTGGCGAGCACCCGGCAGTCGGCGTCACTCAAAAAGCTGCCGAGCTCAGAATCCTTGATGAGCACGCGCTCCGGCTCATATTCTGAAGTCATGCGCATGGGACGGTTGTCGTCTCAGGAGTGAGAACAAAAGTATAGCCACCCCCTGCAGACAGGGTCATCGTTAGATTTTTGGGCTGGATAGGGCGCTTCTATGCCCGCGGCGCACGATGAGACAGCACATTGCCTTTGGCATTGCAAGGTGCGGCACCGACAAACGATGCCGGAGCACAGCCGCTCACCGGCTTACCTCTCCCGGGTCGAGAGGGAATAAAGTAGCGCGCATCATGGCCGATGCCACCTTCCGTTTCTATGGCGAACTCAACGCCTTTCTGCCGCCCGAGCGCAGACAACGGGCGTTCACCGCCACGCTGGCGCGCGCTGCGACGACCAAACACATGATCGAAGCGCTGGGCGTGCCCCACACCGAAGTCGCCCTGATTCTGGTCGATGATGCACCCAGCTCCCTTGCCAGACGCTTGCATGCTGGCGAGCGCATCGCGGTTTATCCGGATTTCCAGCGGCTGCCGATGCCCACGAGAGCACTCAACGCACCGCCGGCAGGCAAGCCCTGCTTCATCGCCGATTGCCACCTCGGCGGACTGGCCAGGTTGTTGCGGATGGCCGGCTTCGATACGCTATTCCGCAACGACTATGACGATCGCGACATCGCCCGGTTGTCCGTAGCGGAGCAGCGCATCGTGCTCACGCGCGACCGCGAGTTGCTCAAGCTGCGCGAGATTCGCTACGGCGCCTTCGTGCATGCGATCAAGGCCGAAGCCCAGTTCGCCGAAATCGTCCGGCGTTTCGGGCTGCTGCC
>CAYZII010000058.1:0-2700 GCA_964478415.1 uncultured Methyloversatilis sp. | reverse complement strand
CGAGCGCAAAACTCGTCTCGCTCACCTGCTGCGACCAGCGTCGTGGCGTGGAAGGTTTTTCCTTCATGCGGCAAAGACTTTGTGCGCCACCTCGCGATAGTTTTCGGCGAGGGTTCTCGCATGCCAGTGCAAGGCTTCTCGAGCAACGCCGCGTGCCCTCGCGAACGCTTCTGCAAGACTTTCCAGCGCCACGACTCCCGGCATCTCGGGCATCTCCCATGACGCGGTGTAGGCCACCAGCTTGTTGGGCCTACCGATAAGCGAAGGCGGCAGGAAACTGACGCGCGGTTTGGCGAATGCGCCGGTAACGATCCTGCCGTGCAGGCTGGTGCCCACAAAGCCTTCGCTCGCGGCGAGCAGCGCGATGATCTGCCACAGCGCAAGGCTTTCGAAAACCCAGGCCGGCTGGCGCATGCGCGCTTTACAGCGCAGGTAGGCTGCGACATCGTCATGCCAGGGTGCGGCACCGGCGCGGAAGAAGACGATGCCCCAGCCGAAGTCTGCGGCGAGCGCATCGAGCTGGGTGGCAATCCGGGTCAAGGTATGCTCGTCGCCACAGTCGGCGGAAAACTGCACCGCGAGGAAGCCCCCTGCAAACGCGCGCCGGCAGTCCGCCACTTCGCCGCTGGCCATTTCGCCAGTGATTTCGGCATCGAACAATTCCGCCGTCAGGACGGCCGGATCAGGCGCCAACACAGGTTTCAGGCCAGCGGAGTGCAATGCCGCCGATGTGTCCTGATCACGCACGACGAGCTCATCGACGTCGCGCAGCTTCATGACCACCTCGTCGCGCAAACCCTTTTCCGCCGAGAGGAAATCGGCGCCGCCCACCGCATTGCAGACGATACGCCGCGCTGCGGGGAAAAGCTCCCGCCCGACGAGATAGGGCGCTGCCGCAGCGATACCGAAGCGCTCATGCGCATAGGCTTGCGCCTTGACCGGATCGGCATCGTAACGCGCGATCAGGGAATTGGCTTCGCCCGGTTCGGCGAGCATCACGGCTGCCTGCCAGGCCGTGGTGGTCAGAATCTCTCCGCCGATATGCACGATCTCGACCGGCTCATCCCGAAAGCGTCGGGCAAGCTCTGCGATCGCCGTCACATGCAAACCGCCATGACACGACAGATCGCGCGTCACCAGACCGGCTGGAAGGATCGGTCGGTTACCCGACAGTGCCAGCGCAATGCGCCCGAACAGCAGATCGCCGAAATTGTGGCGGTCATGGGCGCCGAACAGGATGCGGGGTGCCGTCCCGCCAGCGCCGAGTTTCATCCCTTGATGCAGATCAGCGGCGCAAGCCTCGCCACCTTGCGCGCCAGCCCGGCACGATCGGCCGCCTCGACGACCGCGCCGACATCCTTGTAAGCGAGCGGCGCTTCTTCGGCGACACCACGCAAGCTCGGGCTGCGAATCAGCACACCGCGCGCGGCCAGTTCATCGACGATCCTGCGCCCGTGAAAGCGGCGCGTCGCCTCGTTGCGACTCATCGCTCGGCCGGCGCCATGACAGGCGGAACCGAAGGCGCGCTCCTCGGTGCCGGCTGCCCCGGCGAGCACCCAGGAGGCCGTCCCCATGCTGCCACCGATGAGCACCGGCTGGCCGATTTCACGGTACTCCGCAGGCAGCTCAGGATGTCCTGGCCCAAACGCGCGCGTCGCGCCCTTGCGATGCACGAACAGCCGACGACGCTCGCCCGCCACAGTGTGAACCTCTTCCTTGCAGGTATTGTGCGAGACATCGTAGAGCAGCGGCAGAGCGTGGCCCGGGAACAGCTCGGCGAACACCTCGCGCGTCAGATGGGTGAGGATCTGCCGGTTGGCCAACGCACAATTGATGCCGGCGCGCATCGCACCGAGATAGCGCATGCCCAGCGGTGAAGTGAGCGGCGCACAGGCGAGCTCGCGGTCCGGCAGACTCAGGCCGAAGCCCGGCGCCGCGATCGCCATCTCGCGCAGATAGTCGGTGCCGATCTGATGCCCCAGTCCCCGCGAACCGCAATGGATGCTGACCACGACCTGATCCAGCGCCAGGCCATAGACGGAAGCCGCCTCGCGGTCGAAAATCTCGGCGACGACCTGCACTTCGAGATAGTGGTTGCCGGAGCCGAGCGTGCCCATCTCGTCGCGCTGGCGCTTCTTGGCCTGGGCAGACACCGCGGCCGGATCGGCGCCGGCGACGCAGCCGCCCTCCTCGATGCGCGCGAGATCTTCTTGCCGTCCGAAGCCGCGAGCGACGGCCCAACGCGCGCCACCCGAAAGCATCGCATCCATCTCGGCATCGGACAGGCGCAGCGCACCGGTGCTGCCGACGCCGGCGGGAATCCTGGCAAAGAGCCGGTCGGCCAGCAGTTGTTGATGTTTCTCGATCTCGCTTGCTGGCAATCCGGTGAGCAGACAGCGCACGCCGCAGGAGATGTCGAAACCGACGCCACCGGCGGAGATCACACCGCCCTCGTCCGGATCGAAAGCCGCCACGCCACCGATCGGGAAACCGTAGCCCCAATGGGCGTCCGGCATCGCGTAGGAAGCGGCGACGATGCCCGGCAGTCTGGCGACGTTTGCCACCTGCTCGCGCACCTTCTCGTCCATTGCCTCGAGCAACGCCCGGTCGGCGAAGATGATGCCTGGTACGCGCATCGCACCGCTCTTCGGCACTTCCCATGCATATTCGCTGCGCTGGATCAGGCTTTTCAGTTCCATC
>CAYZII010000057.1:0-13114 GCA_964478415.1 uncultured Methyloversatilis sp. | reverse complement strand
CCAATGCCCCGACTTGCCGCCTTTCTTTTCCATAAGGCGCACTTCCTCGATCACCATGCCGCGATCCACGGCCTTGCACATGTCGTAGATGGTGAGGAGCCCGGTGGCGCAGGCGGTGAGCGCTTCCATCTCGACGCCGGTGCGTCCGACGGTTTCCGCAGTGACAGCGCAAGTCACGCTGCTGGTCGCCGCATCGAGCGTGAAATCGACGGCGACGCGGGTAAGCGCGATCGGGTGGCACAACGGGATCAGCTCGCCGGTGCGTTTCGCCGCCTGGATCGCGGCGATGCGGGCTACACCCAGCACGTCGCCCTTCTTGGCGCTGCCGGAAGCGATCAGCGCAAAGGTGGTTGGTTGCATGCGGATGCGGCCACAGGCGCGGGCCAGCCGAGCGGTCTCGGCCTTGGCGCCGACATCGACCATGTGGGCCTGGCCGGTGGCATCGAAGTGGGTGAGCGGGTTGGCTGGCTGAGACATTTTGCGCAATGTGGGGAACTGGAATCGAGCCTCGCTATCATAGCCGGATGCGCATCATTCTGTGGCTTCTGTTGCTCCTGCTGCCGGCAGGTTTGGCGTCGGCAGACGGCTTGCCGGATCTGGGCGAGCTGGAACGCAGCGGGCTTTCGGTCTCCGCCGAACGGCGTCTGGGCGAAAAGATCATGGCCGAGATCCGCCGTGATCCGGATTACGTTCATGATGCCGAGATCACCGAGTACATCGACCAGCTCGGCCAACGGCTCGCCAGCCAAGTCGAGGGGGCGCGCAACCCTTTCGAATTTTTCGTCGTGCGCGATCCGATGCTCAATGCGTTTGCCTTGCCGGGTGGTTTCATCGGCGTGCATACCGGCTTGATCCTCGCCGCGCGCAGCGAATCGGAACTGGCCGGTGTGTTGGCCCACGAAATCTCCCATGTCACGCAAAGCCATCTGGCGCGCATGTTCGCGACCCAGAACCAGGCGCAGCTCGCCTCCCTGCTGTCGCTCGCGGTGGCTTTGTTGGCGGCCCGCAGCCATCCGGACGTCGCCACCGGCGCGGCGCTGGCCGGTCAGGCGGCCGGCATCCAGCAGCAGCTCAACTATTCGCGCGACTTCGAACGTGAGGCCGACCGCTTCGGCCTCGACCTGCTGGAGCGCGCCGGCTTCGATATTCGCGGCATGGCGAGCTTCTTCCAGCGCATGCTGCAGTTCGGGCGCCTCTATGAAAACAATGCGCCCGCCTATCTGCGTACCCATCCGCTGACCACCGAGCGCATCACCGACATGGAAAACCGCATCGCCCAGCGGCCGTATCGTCAGGTTTCGGACAGCAGCGCCTTCGGCCTGGTGCGTGCCAAGATCAGGGCTTACCAGGGCACCCCTGGCGAGGCGGTCAAGGACTTCGAGGCCCAACTGAAATCCGGCAAGTATGCACGCGAGGCCGATGTGCGCTTTGGCTTTTCCCATGCGCTATTGCGCGATGGCCGTCTCACCGCGGCCGAAGCTGAGCTGACTGCGCTGCGGCGTCTCAGGATCGACTCGCCGCTGATCGAAAACCTCGCCGCGCAAATTCGCCTGCAACGCAAGGATTTCGCTGGCGCCGTGCGCCTTTTGCAAGACGCGCAGCGACGCTATCCCGAGGCGCGTTCGCTCACTTACGCACTCATCGAGGCGAAACTCGGCGCTGGCGATGCGGCACAGGCGCGTGAAGCCGTCGCGATTGCGCGCAAGGAATTGCAGCTCACCCCAGGCGATGCGCGGCTCCATGCGTTGGCGGCGAAGGCGCATGCGGCCCTCGGCGAGCGGCTGCGTGAACATCGCGCCCAGGCGGAAGCGTATTTCATCGAGGGGCGGCTCGATGAGGCGATCATCCAACTCGAACTGGCGCGTCAGGCCGGGGATGCCGATTTCTACGAGCAATCCGAGGTCGATGCGCGGCTGCGCGAATTGCGGCAGCGCAAAATGGAATTGCAGCGCAATGAACGCAACGGCCGCTGATGGGAGCGGCGCTTCCTCGCATTTGATCTGGATCAAATCCGGGCGGGTGCGAATTGGCGAGCCTTATTCTCTGATCAAAAATTAACATCGTTGCATCGGGCGCAAAGTGCTAGCCTTCGCCTCTCGCAGGATAGGCGGCTGGCTGGCGGGCATGACCGGGCACAGCCTAACCGTCCGGGCATTCATCGAATAACACGACGATTCAGGAGGCTTCGAATGGCGTTGGTCAATCCCCATGGTGGCGGTAAGCTCAAGCCGCTGCTGCTCGAGGGCAAGGCTCTCGAAGAAGAAAAAGCGCGCGCTGCGACGCTGCCACAGCTGAAGGTCACTTCGCGCGAGGCGGGCGACATCATCATGATGGGCATCGGCGGTTTCACGCCCCTCGATGGTTTCATGACCCATGCCGACTGGCAGGGCGTGTGCGATGGCATGAAAATGGTCAATGGCCTGTTCTGGCCGATTCCGATCACGCTCTCCTGCGACGAGGTGTTCGCCGATGGCATCAAGACCGGCTCGGACATCGCGCTGGTCGGCCGTCGCCTCGATGGTAAGGATGAAATCCTCGCCACGATGAAGGTCACCGAGAAGTACCGTATCGATAAGTCGCACGAATGCGCGATGGTCTACAAGACCACCGACCTCGAGCATCCGGGCGTCAAGATGGTGATGGCCCAAGGGGACGTCAACCTCGCCGGGCCGATCAAGGTGCTTTCTACCGGCGGCTTCAAGGAAAAGTATGGCGAACAGTTCCTCACCCCTGCCGAGACGCGCAGGAAATTCGAGGAAATGGGCTGGTCGCGCATCGCCGCATTCCAGACGCGCAACCCGATGCACCGCTCGCACGAGTATCTTGCCAAGATCGCGATCGAAACGATGGATGGCGTCTTGATCCATTCGCTGCTCGGCAATCTGAAACCCGGTGACATTCCTGCCGAAGTGCGCAGCAAGGCGATCCAGGTGCTGATCGACAACTATTTCGTCAAGAACACCGTGATCCAGGCCGGTTATCCGCTCGACATGCGTTATGCCGGCCCGCGCGAGGCGCTGCTGCACGCGCTGTTCCGCCAAAACTACGGCTGTTCGCACCTGATCGTCGGCCGCGACCATGCCGGTGTCGGCGATTATTACGGGCCGTTCGACGCGCAGAAGATCTTCGACGAGATTCCTGCCGGTTCGCTCGAAACCAAGAACCTGAACATCGATTGGACCTTCTGGTGCAAGAAGTGCGGCGGCATGGCCTCGCAGCGCACCTGTCCGCACACCAAGGACGACCGCATCCTGCTCTCCGGCACCAAGGTACGTGCGATGCTCTCCGAAGGCCAGGATCTGCCGCCGGAATTCAGCCGACCTGAGGTCGCCGCGGTGCTGAAGAAGTACTACGCGAGCCTGGCGGAACACGAGAAGGTGAAGGTGGAGCTGAAGGGCCATTCGGCGGCCTGACGCTGAGCAAAGGATTTGGGGCGCCGCACCCGCCGGAAGCGGATTCGCGATACGCCTTAGGCCTTGGTTGGGTGCGGCTCTAAATGGACCGCTGCTGCCAAACAGCGGATTGTTAGCTAACAAGGAGAAGAGGTAATGCCTACTTACGTTCGTACCGAAAAATGCGACGGCTGCAAGGGTCAGGACAAGACCGCCTGCATGTACATCTGCCCGCATGACCTGATGAAGCTCGACAAGGACGGCAGCTATACCGGCCACGCGATGAAGGCTTTCAACCAAGAGCCGGATCAGTGCTGGGAGTGCTACTCCTGCGTGAAGATCTGCCCGCAGGGCGCGATCGAGGCGCGTCACTATGCCGACATCGTGCCGCTGGGCGGTTCCGTGCAGCCGATGCGCGGTTCCGACTCGATCATGTGGACGATCAAGTTCCGCAACGGCACCGTCAAGCGTTTCAAGTTCCCGATCCGCACCACGGCCGAAGGCTCGATCGATCCGTACGGCGGCAAGCCGCTGCCCAAGCTGTCGCAGCTTACTGAGAGCGGCTTCTTCACCCGTGACGTGATGGGTGGCTACCGCGCCGGCAATCCTGCCGAACTGATCCGTAAGTAATTTTTTGCTGCGAGGAAACTGACATGGCTGGAACATTCGAAAATCCCGAAATCGTCCAGGAAGAACTCGACATCCTGATCATCGGCGGGGGCATGGCCGCCTGTGGCTGTGGCTACGAGATCATGCGCTGGGCCGAGGCCGTCAAGGCCGAGACCGGCAAGGAATTGAAGATCAAGCTGGTGGACAAGGCCGCGCTGGACCGTTCCGGTGCCGTCGCCCAGGGGCTGTCGGCGATCAACACCTACATTGGAACCGAGCAGGATCCGGCCGACTATGCGCGCATGGTCTCCAACGACCTGATGGGTATCACCCGCGACGACTTGACCTATGACCTGGCTCGCAACGTCGACGATTCCGTCCATCTGTTCGAGGAGTGGGGCCTGCCGATCTGGAAGACCGACGCCGACGGCGTGCGTCATGATGGCGCCGAGGCGATCAAGGAAGGCCTGCCCGCGCTGAAGGACGGGGGCAAGCCGGTGCGCTCCGGCAAGTGGCAGATCATGATCAATGGCGAATCCTACAAGTGGATCGTCGCCGAAGCCGCGAAGAAGGCGCTGGGTCTCGAGCGCATCCAGGAGCGCGTGTTTATCGTGCACCTGATCAACGACAAGAACGACCCGCACCGCATCGCCGGTGCCGCGGGCTTCTCCGTCCGTGAAAACAAGATCTATATCTACAAGGCCAAGGCGATCCTGTTGGCCGCCGGCGGCTGCGTCAACCTGTTCCGTCCGCGCTCGGTCGGTGAAGGCCAGGGCCGTGCCTGGTATCCGGTCTGGAACGCAGGTTCGACCTACGCGATGGCCGCGGAAGCCGGTGCGGAACTGACGATGATGGAAAACCGCTTCGTGCCCGCCCGCTTCAAGGATGGCTACGGCCCGGTCGGCGCCTGGTTCCTGCTGTTCAAGGCGCGCGCCACCAACGGCTATGGCGAAGACTACATGGCCAAGAACAAGGAGCTGCTCAACCAGTATCCGCCCTATGGCCAAGCTGCCGTGCCTGCCTCCTGCCTGCGCAACCACCTGATGCTGAAGGAAATGCGCGAAGGTCGCGGCCCGATCATGATGGATACGGTTACCGCGCTCGCCAAGCTGCGTGAGACTCTGACGCCGAAGGAAGTCAAGCACCTCGAAGCCGAGGCCTGGGAAGACTTCCTCGACATGTGTATCGGTCAGTGCGGTATCTGGGTCGGCGAGAACATCGAGCCGGAGAAGAAGAACTCCGAGCTGATGCCGACCGAGCCGTATCTGCTGGGTTCGCACTCCGGCTGCTGCGGCATCTGGGTGTCCGGTCCGACCGATGTCGGCGCGCCGACCGCGAACGATCCCGAACTGCCCGGTGTGCCCGAGCATCTGCCGCGTGGCTGGAACTGGGGTTATCGTTCGATGACCACCGTCAAGGGCCTATTTACCGCCGGTGACGGCGTGGGCGCCTCCGGTCACAAGTTCTCCTCCGGCTCGCACGCCGAAGGTCGCATAGCGGCGAAGGCGATGGTCAAGTACTGCCTCGACAATGCCGATCTGAAGCCTGAGTTCGACGAAACCCCCGAGCAGATCGCCGAAGCCATCTGGAAGCCGGTGCGCAACTATCTCGAGCACAAGGACTACACCACCGCGATCGACGTGAACCCGAACTACATCACGCCGCGCATGTTGCAGTTCCGCCTGCAGAAGATCATGGACGAGTATGTCGCCGGTGTGGCCACCTACTACAACACCAACGACGTGTTGCTGAAGATGGCCGAAGAGAAGCTCGAGATGCTGAAGGAAGACTCCCAGAAGATGCGTGCGAAGGATCTGCACGAGCTGCTGCGCGCCTGGGAGAACTACCACCGCATCCTGACCGCCGAAGCCCACATGAAGCACATCCAGTTCCGCGAAGAGAGCCGTTACCCTGGCTTCTACTATCGCACCGACAAGAACTTCATCGATGAAGAGAACTGGCACTGCTTCGTCAACTCGATCTACGACAAGAAGACCAAGAAGTGGACGGTGTTCAAGCGCCGCCATGTGGACCTGGTCGACAAGTCGAAGCTGTTCAAGAAGCCTGCTTGAACCATAGCGGCTGACTAAAATCCAGGCCGGTAGCCGACGAGGCTGCCGGCCTGTTGTTTTTGCGTTCGACGCAACCCTTCATGCAGAGAGGTTTTTGCCATGTCCCAGCCCGACGATCCGATTTCCGGCAGCCCGGTGCTGCCGACCATGTTCGATGACAGCAAGGAAATCCAGTTTTCCTGCCACAAGGGGATTGGCTGCTGGAATGCCTGTTGCGCGAACATCGACATTACGCTGACCCCCTACGACATCATCCGGCTCAAGCAACGCCTCGGCATTAGCTCGACGGTGTTCCTGCGCGATTACACGGTGCCCTTCGAACTGGAAAAGGATGGCATCGCCGGTGTCAAGTTCCGTCCCGTCGAAGGCGGCACGGCCTGCCGCTTCATGCAGCCGGAAGGCTGCGCGGTCTATGAGGATCGTCCCACCGCCTGCCGCTACTATCCGGTCGCCCTGTTGTCGTTGCGCAAACAGGACGAATACACCGATACCCAGTCCTATGCACTCGTCAAGGAAGAGCACTGCCTGGGACACACGGTGCCGCGCCAGCTGACCATTGCCGAATACCGCAAGGAACAGGGCGTCGAGGAATACGATGATCTCGCGCGCGGCTGGCGGCAACTGATCCTGAAGAAGAAATCCTCCGGGCCGGCGATCGGTACGCCTTCATTGAAAAGCCGGCAGCTGTTCTTCATCGCCTGCTACGACATCGATACCTTCCGCGACTTCGTCGAGAGCGAATCTTTTCAGAACCAGTTCGTGTTGCCGCAGGAGGAATGGCAGCAGATCCTAGCCAATGACACGAACCTGTTGCAGTTCGCGTTCCGCTTCCTGAAGCAGGTGCTGTTCGGCGAGATGACGATCCCGCTCAACGAAACCAAGGCGCAAGAGCGCCTGGAAAAAGTGCGCCAGCGCCAGGCCGAGCTGGAGAAAGAGGCCGCCGAAAAGCGGGCGCAGTATGAAAAGATGCTGCTAGAGGAAGGCATCGATCCGGAAGCCGCCGGCCTCGAATACGACCCGGAAGCCGAAGCGAAGTACTGCAAGGACATCTGACCGGCTCAGAAAAGCCCCTCAGGCCAGCAGACGCACCACGACACGGTGTTTGCCGGACGTCGTGCGTGGAATCTCCGCCACGTATTCGATCTGCAATGTCAGCCCCATCTGCGCAACTGCGCTCGTCAGACGCGCATGTTCGGCGTTATCCAGAGGCGCATCGGCGACTAGCAGCAGTCGCAGCCGCGTCGGTGCGTCCTGGAGAAACTGGTACTGGCGGATCTGCGTGAGCCCATACAGCAGCCGGTTCAGGTGCGACGGATGAATCTGCCGGCCAGCGGGGGCGAGGATCAGATCGTTCTTGCGGCACATGTCCATCGCCATCAGCGGAAACGGCAGCCCGCAGTCGCAGTCCGCGTCGCGCAGCCGCCCCATGTCGCCGAGCGCGTAACGGATCAGCGGCATCAGCCGGTTGGTCAGCGAGGTGACGACCAGTTCGCCGTCGATCGCTTCGAGCCAGACCAGGTCGGTCCATACATGCATATTGCCATGCCGGCATTCGCAGGCGATATTCGGCACCTCACGGCAGCCGTACTGGTTGAACACCTTGCAATGGAATGCGGCTTCGATCGTCGCGCGCATCTCGTCGGTCAGCATCTCGGCGGTGGCATAGACGCCGATCAGGCTGGAGGGTGCCGGACATTTTTCGTCGCGCACGAAACGTGCGAGCTGGGCGAGGATCGAGGCATAACCCTGCAGGAGCGTCGGACGGTAGCGCTGCATGAACCTTGCCCAACTCGCGAGCTTCGCCGCGTCGATCTCGCAGGCCGGCAGGGTCTTTTCCGCGGCCAAGAAATCATCCCAGCGCGCGCTGCCGAACACCCCGCCCTTGACGGTGTCCTGACGCGCGCCCCAGAAGTTGAGGATCTTCTGCCCAGGGCGCCAGCCCGAGAGCATGTAGCTCCTCATCATGCCGGCGCGCATCAGCTCGTGTTTCTCGTCGTCATAGTAAAACGCCAGCGGTTTGCCGGTCGAGCCGCCGGTATGACCGATCGGCGTCGTCGCCGGGTCGTGGCCGCGGGCGAGGAAGGCGGGCAGATTCTGCCGCACCTCGTCCTTGGTGAGGATCGGCAGTTGTTCGATGCGCCAGTCATCCGGCAGGCCGGCATAGCGTTGGGCATACCAGGCGGTGTTGGCGCGCGCATGCGCGACGATCGCGCCCAAGGCGGCGCGCTGCAGGGCGCGCAGGCTGGCCGGGTCGAGCGCCTGCTGGGCGAGGAGCTTTTCGAGCAGCGCATAGCGTTTCGGGCGCTGCCAGCGATGCAGCCAGTGTTTCAACGCGCGAGCAGGTGCGCCCATGTCTTGCGGTCGGCGCAGTAATGCGTCAGCGCATCAAGCAAACGCTGGCGCCAGTCATGCCAGCGCGCCGGGTCGTTGATGGCTGCCTGGGCCGGCGCAGCGGCGGCGAAGTTGCGGCGCACGTTTGCGGCGAAGGCGCGAAAGCCGTCCACAAGACCCGGTCGCTGATTCCACCAGCGCGCAGCATCGTCGAGCAGCGCCTCGAGGCGCGCAAGGCGCTCGATGATCTCGCACTGGCGAGCGTTGTAACGCGCCAGCATTTCGGCATGCACCGCGTCGAGCGCCTGCGGAAAATCTGCGCTGGCCACACGGCACAGTTCGCCGTCGGCGGTCAGCCGTGCGACGGAAAACAGCATCACATCGCCATGGAACTGGCGTTCGAACTCGTCCTGAATGTCGATCACAGCGTCCTGCGCTGCGATGCCAGGGCGGAATTCCGCTTTCCCGCCCGATTCGACGGTGCGCCGGTGCAGCATCGGCAGGTTTGCCGACACGAAACGCGCACCCAATTCGGCTTTCAGGATGCGGCCAAGCGTTGGCCCGGACATGCGCAGGCGCAACGGTGCGAACGGGATGAAATACTCGAGCGCACTGGGGCGGAACACGTAATTGCCGGCATAGACAGTGCGCGCCCGGGCGAGGCTGGTGAGCGCATCGTCCGGCTGGTAATGCGTCATCCGCGTCGGATGCTCGCCGTAGAAGAAACTGTTGGCACGCCGTGAGAAATGCGCGAAGGCTGCGGCTTCGCTATGCGCGCCGCTAAGCGGGCAGGGATAGGCGTAGCTCGCGGCCGGCTGGCTGCCGAACAGATCGGCCATGTCGTGATAGGCGGCGGCGACGGGAAGGTCATTTGACCGATGATGCTGGCAGGGGCCAGCCGGGTCATACGCCGCTGCCTCGGCAAGGAAGGCCAGCACGTCGTCAAGGAAGTTGCGCGTCATCACGGCCGGCGAGACGGGTGGGTCGCCGACCACTTTGCCGGTCAGCACCTCGATGTCATGCCGGGAAAAAAGCGCATCGAGGGTGCCGAAATAGTCGATCAGGTAGCCGTCGGCGTTGGGCAGGTCGACGCGGAATTCCTGGTCGCTATCGATCGACCAGATCAGCGTCGGCTCGTCTGGGGCAGCGCGCAGCAGTTCGGCTGCCTTCAGATAGGCGATGTTGCGCATCACCCCCTGTCCTTTGTGACCGTAAGGCGCGACGGGCGAAGGGCCCAGCACATACGGCAAAGCCGTGGGCAGTGCGCCGACCAGGGCGCGTTGCGCCTCGGGCGGAAAATGCAGGATTTCCAGTCCCGTGCTGGAGAATTGCGCAGCGATCTGCCGGTGCGCCGTGAGGCTGGCCGGATCGATGCTGTCGTCGGCAATCAGCACACGGATGCGGCCGGGATAAGGGTGGCGGCGCAAGGCTTCACGCAGGCTCGCTAGGCAGGCGGCGAGCTGGCGCGGGCGTTCGGCGACCGGCACGACGATCAGGAAGGCATGAGGCTTCATCGCTCGGAACGGTAGCTGGGGAAAACATGCTTGTCCCACAGCACCTCGATCAGGTTGATGCCTTCGACCAGATCGGCGCAGCCGAACAGCCGATCGACATCGGCGGCGTTTTCGATGCGGAAGTGCGCGATGCCGAACGCGCGCGCCAGCAGCGCGAAATCTGGATTGACGAAATCGCAGTCGATGTAGCGCTCCTGATAGAGCTGGAACTGGTTCTTGCGAATGAGGCCCAGGGTGCCGTTGTTGATCATCACGACATTGAGCGGTATCCGGTAATTGACCGCGGTCATCAGCTCCATGCAGCACATCTGGAAACCGCCATCGCCCAGGATCGCGAAGGTCGGGATAGGCAGCGCGCAGCGCGCGCCGATCGCGGCGGGGATCGCGTGGCCGAGGGCCGAGACGCCCGAATTCGGGAAGTAACGGTGCTGCGGCGAAGCCTTCAGATAGGTCTGTGCAAGGATAATGTTGTCATCGAAGACGAGCGCTTCCGGCAGAGTTTCGACGAGGCGGTCGAACAGGCGGGCGATCGCGGTGAAATTCGGCGCCACCGGCGCCCGTTCGAAAGCCGGCGGCGGGGGGGCGGGAAAGTCGGACAGGCAAACGAGCAGGTCTTCGAGCACGGCACGGATGTCACCGTGGATCGCAAGATCCGCCTTGAAGACCTTTTCGAGCTGGTTCGCATCGTGGTCGACCTGGATCACGCGTTTGCCCGCCAGCAGTTGGGGATCCCACAGGTGGCTGGTGCGCTCGTTGAAAGAGGCCCCCAGCACGATGACCAGATCGGCATGCGCGACGATGTGGCGATAGGCGCTGCCATCCGAGGTGACGCCGAGACAGCCCAGCGCGCGTGGATCGCTCTCGCTGATCAGCCCTTTGCCTTTCAGTGTCGTGGCGACACGGATCGCATGGCGCTCGCCCAAGCGCTGCAGCAGGGCTTGCGCGCCGGCGCGGAAGCAGCCGTGGCCGGCGATGATCACCGGATGACGCGCGGCGCGGATCATGCGCCCCATTTCCTCGGTGGCGGCGAAGTTGTTGCAGATGCGCGGTGCTTCGATGACGAAGGTAATCGCGTCGAGCATTTCCGCATCGACCAGCTCCTTCTGGATGTTGTAGGGGAAGGAGAGCAGCACGGGCCCAGCATTCGGTGACAAGAGAATCCGTGCCGCCTGACGCAACACCTGCAACAGGTAGTCGGTGCGCTCGACGATACGGTGATAGCGTGTGATGCCACGGAAGATGTCGCGCTGGTCGATCGCGCCGCCCTCGCCGGAAGCTTCCTGCAGGCCGCCCTTGCCGAAGATCGCCGTCGAGGTCTCCCCGGTGATGATCAGTACCGGCAGCTTGTCGGCGTAGGCATTGGCGATGCCGGTGACGAGATTCGTCGCCCCCGGCCCGGCAGTGGTGATGCAGGCGGCCGGCCGGCGTGTCGCGCGCGCCTCGCCGCAGGCCATGAAGGCGGCGCCCTGTTCGTGCTTGACCAGCAGCGTGCGGATCGGTGCATCGTAGAGCGCATCATAGACCGGCAGTATGTGCGAGCCCGGCATGCCATAGACGTGACGGATGCCGAGGCGCTCCATGAAGCGGACGATCAGGGCGGCGACGGTGATCTGCATTGGGCGTTGGCTGACAAAGCCCGCATTTCAGCACAAAGTGCCCACGGCGGGTGCCGTCGCGCCAGCGCAGATTTTGCGCGGCGTGGGCTTTGCGTGGCGCGCTGCCCCGAGGCAATGCGGCAGGCGCTGGATGAGCTAACCGCGCTTGAGGTTTTTAGGGACTTGGCGTGGGTGAATGAGGGAACGACTCAGCCGGCTGCCAGCACCGTGGTGAGGTCGGTAAGCGCGATGGCTTCCACCCCATGCGCGAGAGGAAAGCGCTCTGCGCCACTGTAAATGACGAAGCGCCGCTCGGGCTGCACGTCGTTGCTGGCGAGATGGAAACCGCGCTCCAGCTTGGGCGCCAGCCCCCGCTTGATTTCTACCGCCCAGGGTTGGCGCCGGCCAGGCAGCTGCAACACCAGGTCGATCTCGGCACCCGCCGCGGTGCGGAAGAAATAGGCTTCCGTTCCCGGTGGCGCGGCGGCGATCAGGGATTCGATCACCAAACCCTCCCAGCTTGCGCCGGCGACAGGATGCCCGAGGAGCGTCTCGAAATCGCCGATACCGAGCAGCGCATGCACTAGGCCGCTGTCGCGAACGTAGATCTTCGGCGACTTGACCAGCCGCTTGCGGATGTTTGCATGCCAGGGAGGCAAGCGCCGCACGAGCAACAGATCGACCAGCAAATCCAGGTACGAGGCGACGGTCTTGCCGTCTACCGCCAACCCTCTTGCGAGCGCGGCGGCGTTCAGCAGTCCGCCTTGCTGGTGAGCCAGCATCGTCCATAGCCGGCGCAGAGTCTCTGCGGGGATGCGCGGCCCGAGCTGCGGAATGTCGCGCTCCAGATAGGTGCGGATGAAGTCCTGCCGCCAGCGCAGGCTGGCCGTATCGGAGGCCGCCAGCAGACTTTCCGGAAATCCACCGCGCAACCACAGTGCGTCGAGCCGTTTGGCCCCCACTTCCCCGGCGTCCAATGGCGCAAGCTCCAGATAGCGAATGCGCCCGGCGAGCGATTCGCTGGATTGCCTGAGCAAGTCGATCGATGCTGAACCAAGCACGAGGAAGCGCCCGTTGGCGCGCCCCTCCCGTCGGCCTGCATCGATCAGGCCACGCAGGGTGCGAAACAGTTCCGGCACGCGTTGAATCTCATCGAGCACCACCAACTCGTTGGCATGCTGGCTGAGATAGAGCGCCGGGTCGGTGAGCTTGGCCCGGTCGGCTTCGGACTCCAGGTCGAGATAGACGGCTGGCCTAGTCTTCACGATCTCCAGAGAGAGCGTGGTCTTGCCGACCTGACGTGGGCCCAGCAGCGCCACCGCCGGACTTTCGGCCAAGGCAGTGAGCAGGGCGGATTGCAAACGACGCTGAATCATCCTTGCAATTATGGACGAGTGCTCCGTAAATGCAAGGATAGAAGCACTTAAGCTTGCCGGTGCAGCTCAAACGAGGGAGAGGGGGTACGCCCCACCTGCTCTGTAGGCCATCAGAAGGGATTTGCTCAAGCTGCGTGGGTGGCGGCCGGCAATAGCAGATGAAACGTGGCACCCTGCCCCGGCGTGCTTTCCGCCCAGACGCGGCCGCCCATCCGTTCGAGGGCT
>CAYZII010000056.1:2681-13316 GCA_964478415.1 uncultured Methyloversatilis sp. | reverse complement strand
ACGGTCAATGAAACGCAGGCGGCCACGGTCGGCTGTTCAGGCGTTCCATGCTAATAACCGAAAATGTCATTGGTTAAGCAGGGGTTTCAAATCGCCAGCCACAACATCGAGGTGACGCTCACCAGACCGGTCGCAAAGAACAGCAGCTGCTTGTTGAGGGCGACCTCCGGGCTGTCGCCAGGCTCGATGCCGGCATTGCGCAGTCGCTCCAGGAAACGGTGCGTGGAGGCGAGGGGAAGAACTGAAGCCATTTTTACAATATGACGCAATTCTTGCACAGTAGGGAGTGTGTGGCGATCCGGTAAAATGAATATATGATAAAGATTACGCTCAATGGCGAAACGAAGCATTTTCCGGCGCCCTTGACCGTCGTCGAATTGTTGGCGCTCGAGGGCTGGCTCGACAAGCGCGTCGCGGTCGAAAGGAACGGTGAGATCGTGCCGAGGAGCCGACACGCCGAAACGATCATCGGTGATGGCGATACCCTCGAGATCGTCGTCGCCGTCGGGGGCGGTTGATGAGCGCTTCTCTTGACTTGGAACGGAATGAATGATGGATGATCCACTGATCATCGCCGGCAAGGCGTATGCCTCCAGACTGCTCGTCGGCACCGGCAAATACAAGGATTTCGACGAGACGCGACGTGCGGTCGAAGCAAGCGGCGCCGAGATCGTCACTGTCGCGATCCGCCGCACCAACATCGGCCAGGACCCCAAGCAGCCGTCGCTGCTCGAGGTCTTGCCGCCATCGCGTTATACCTATCTGCCAAACACTGCCGGCTGTTTCACGGCCGAGGAAGCCGTGCGCACGCTGCGCCTGGCGCGCGAACTGCTGGATGGCCACAGCCTGGTCAAACTCGAAGTGCTGGGCGACAAAGAAACCCTGTTCCCGAACATGCCGGAAACGTTGAAAGCCGCCGAGATCCTCGTCAAGGAGGGCTTCCAGGTGATGGTCTATTGCTCCGATGATCCGATCCAGGCAAAGCTCCTCGAAGAGATCGGCTGCGTCGCAGTGATGCCGCTCGCTTCGCTGATCGGTTCCGGCATGGGCATCCTTAATCCCTGGAACCTGATGCTGATCATCGAAAGAGCACGGATACCCGTGCTCGTCGATGCCGGCGTCGGTACCGCCTCGGATGCCGCGATTGCGATGGAGCTCGGCTGTGATGGCGTCTTGATGAATACCGCGATCGCCGGCGCGAAAAACCCGGTGTTGATGGCTAGCGCGATGAAGAAGGCGGTCGAGGCGGGGCGCGAGGCGTTTCTCGCCGGGCGCATGCCGAAGAAGTTCTATGCGGCGAGCCCGAGCTCGCCAATGACGGGCCTGATCGGGAGGCAGTGAAATACTGCCAGGCATGCTGCGCCTGTCTGGGCGTCTTGATGCCGCTAGCGGCGGCAAAGGCTGATGAGCCGGCCGTCCCGGCGGCGGACACGCCGCCGTTGGCGGTCAGATATGGCTATGCGTTCGAACAGCCAGACATGCTGCTGCGTCAGCGCCTCTTCGGCCTCGCCCATGGCGTGCATCTGCTGTACTCCGCTTGCCTGGACAAGAACCTGAACGCCGCCGCGGTCAGCGAGGCCTATCAGGCATGGCATGCGGCGCAAGCCCCAGCGATCGAATCCGTGCGGGCGGCGCTGGCCGATCATCACTTCGGCGCGCAGGCCGCTCGCGCCGGCTGGCAGGACATTGCCCGCGCGCTGGGTCTGAAGGAAACGATTTATCCCTCTCTCGGCGCGGTGAACCTCGCGGACGCTTGCGCCACGTTACCGATGGCGCTTGCCAACCCGGCTTATGATTTCGCCACCCACCTGAAAAATGATGGCAATGACAGAGACAGCCAATGACGAAAGCGCTGCATCCCGGCGCGTACCGATCCGCAGCTATGTGCTGCGCCAGGGCCGTATTTCGCATGCGCAGCGGCGCTATTATGAAGACGGTATGCCGCGTTGGGGAGTTCCTTATGCGCCGGTGCGGCTCGATCTGACCGCGGTGTTTGGCCGAAAAGCGCCGACGTTTCTGGAGATCGGCTGCGGTATGGGCGAGACGACCGCGCTGATTGCCGCGGCCCATCCCGAAAACGATTATCTCGGCATCGAGGTGCACACCCCTGGCGTTGGCAGCCTGATGAAGGAGATCGCGACGCGGGGACTCACCAACCTGCGCGTGATCCAGCACGACGCGGTCGAGGTGGTGCGCGAGATGATTCCCACGGCGGCGCTGGCCGGCATCCACATCTACTTTCCCGATCCCTGGCCGAAGAAGCGCCATCACAAGCGGCGTCTGATCCAGCCGCCGTTCGTCCATGAGCTCGCGTTGCGTCTTGCGGTCGGCGGCTACCTGCACTGCGCGACAGACTGGGAAGATTACGCGCAGCAGATGCTTGCCGTGCTGTCCGCCGAACCCTTGCTGGAAAACGCCACCGCCGGCTTCGCGCCGCGCCCGGAATGGCGGCCGCAGACCAAGTTCGAGCAGCGCGGCTTGCGCCTTGGTCACGGGGTCTGGGACTTGTTGTTCATTCGGCGAGAAACAGCCCGATCAGTCGGTTGAGGAAGCGCCGGCCCAGCGGCGTGGGCCGCAAGTAGCCATTGTCGATTGCCAGCAGACCCTGCTGCCGTGCCGCCAGCGCCGATTTTTCGATCGCCGTAAGCGGCAGGCCGGTGCGCTCGGAAAACAGTGTCAGCGGCACGCCGGCCGTCAGTCGTAGCGCATTCATCATGAATTCGCCCGGCAGATCTTTCGCCGCGACCGGCTGCCAGCGGCGCGTGACGGGATCGGCCAGATAGTCCTTTGGGTGACGTGGGCGCGCCTCGCGGAAAACCTGGCAAGGAGGGCGAGCATTGGGCAGGGTTTCCCTGCCCAATGCGGCACGCGCCGGAGGCGCGATCCGCTGCGTTGCCGGTTGAGCGCCCCCCTCATTATCGAGCGCAGCGAGCTCGAAAGAACCCCCCGCGAGGGGGGTGAAGGGGGGCGGGCTTATTTTCGAATGCGCGCCGGCCCCTAGCCCGAGGTAGTCGCCGAAAGTCCAGTAGTTGAGATTGTGTCGGCACTGTCGCCCCGGCTTGGCATAGGCGGAAACTTCGTAGTGATCGAAGCCCGCCTGGCCAAGCAGCGCGTCAGCCATCTCCAGCATTTCGGCGGCGAGGTCCTCGTCTGGCAGCAGTGGGGGTGCATGGTGAAAAGGCGTGTTCGGTTCGAGCGTCAGGTGGTAGGCGCTGATGTGACTTGCGCCGCTCGCCAGCGCCGTCTCGATATCGCAACGCGCTTCGTCGAGCGTCTGCTCGGGCAGGCCGAGCATCAGGTCGAGATTAACGTTCCTGAAAAGCCGTAGCGCGAGATCGATCGCGCGGCGCGCCTCATCGCCGTTGTGGATACGCCCGAGCAGCGCGAGTTTCCGATCATCGAAACTCTGCACGCCCAGCGACAGGCGGTTGACTCCGGCATCGGCATAAGCGGCGAAGCGGGCGCTGTCGGCCGTGCCGGGATTGGCTTCGAGGGTGATTTCCGCGTCTGGCAGTAGGCGCACGCGGGCACGGATTGCAGAAAGCAGCGCATTTACCGTAGCGCCAGCCATCAGGCTCGGTGTGCCGCCGCCGATGAACACCGAGACGACCGGCCTGCCCCAGATCATCGGCAGCACCGTTTCAAGATCGGCGATCAGCGCCGCGAGATAGGCGTCCTCCTGGGGCGCAGAGGCATGCGAGTTGAAATCGCAGTAGGGGCATTTCTTTACACACCAGGGCCAATGGATATAGAGGGCGAGCGGAATGCTCGCAAGTGGCGGCCTCGGCGCGGAGCTGGCGATCGGGATCAATCGTCGAGCTTCAGTCGTTCGATCAGTTGTTGCAGGGCCTTGCCGCGATGCGAGCGTCGGTTTTTCTCCTCGGCGGAAAGTTCGGCGGCGGTCCGCCCCAGTTCGGGGACGAGGAAATACGGGTCGTAGCCGAAACCGTTCCGGCCACGCGGCGTGTCGATGATCTCGCCATGCCATTCGCCTTCGCAGATGATCGGCTGCGGATCCTCGGCATGATGCACGAAGACCAGCACGGCGACATAGTGGGCGCGGCGGTCGCTTTTGCCCTGGAGTTCCTGGATCAGCTTCTGGTTATTGCGCTCGTCCGACTTCGGCTCTCCAGCGTAGCGTGCCGAATAGACGCCGGGCGCGCCGTCCAGCGCCTTCACGCAGATGCCGGAATCGTCGGCGAGCGCCGGCAGGCCAGTGAGGCGCGCGGCATGACGCGCCTTGGCGAGCGCATTCTCGACGAAAGTGATGTGCGGCTCATTGGCTTCCGGGATATGGAAATGGGCCTGTGGCAGCACCTCGATGTCGATCTGCGCGAGCATCTGACCGAATTCGCGCAGCTTGCCCGGATTGTTCGAAGCGAGGACGATGCGTTTCATCTGATCTCCAATGCGGCTTTCTGTGCCGCGATGATGGCGCAGATGCCCTGTTCGGCCAAGGTGAGCATGGTCTCGAGCTCGGTGCGCGTAAAAGGCGTGCCTTCGGCGGTGCCCTGCACTTCGACCAGGCCGCCGCTGGCGGTCATCACGACGTTCATGTCGGTATCGCAGGTGGAATCTTCCTGGTAATCCAGGTCGAGCACCGGCATGCCATCGACGATGCCCACCGAAACCGCGGCGACCATCTCCTTCATCGGATGGCAGGGCAGCTGCCCAGCGGCGACCAGACCGGCTAGCGCATCATACAGTGCGATGCAGGCGCCGCTGATCGACGCACAGCGCGTGCCGCCATCGGCCTGGATCACGTCGCAATCGAGGGTCACTTGGCGCTCGCCGAGCAGCGTCAGATCGGTGATGGCGCGTAACGAACGGCCGATGAGGCGCTGGATCTCCTGGGTGCGGCCCGATTGCCTGCCTTTCGCCGCCTCACGTTCGGTGCGCATGTGTGTCGAGCGCGGCAGCATGCCGTATTCGGCGGTGACCCAGCCCTGCCCCTTGCCCTTCAGGAAGGGTGGTACCTTTTCCTCGATGCTGGCAGTGCAAATGACTTTGGTATGGCCGAATTCGACCAGCACGCTGCCTTCGGCATGGCGCGTGTAATGACGTGTGAATCGCAATGGACGCAGTGCATCGGGCGCACGGCCGTCTGAACGGTTGAGCATGGCTACTCCTGCTTCGAACGAGTAAATGGTGTGGCCAACAGACGTTGCAAGGCAAAAGCGCTCTGGGGGCGGGCGAGCGTCGACAGTTGCAGGCACTGGTCGATGGTCTCGAGCAGTTGCGGTGAATATTTTCCTGCCCAGCGCGTACTCGCCGGGACGAGCTTATCGTCGATGAGACGCTGATCGGCGGGCAAAGGCGCCGCGGCGGCGAGACAGGCATACATGCTGGCGCCGACGGCATAGACATCGGTCCAGGGACCGATGTCGCCATTTTTTTCGTATTGCTCGGGTGCTGCGTAACCCGGCGTGTAAACGGGCCTGAGCGAAGGATCGCTGCGCTGCAGCGCCTGTCGTGCGGCGCCGAAGTCGATCAGCACCGGCGTGGCATCGACGCGCAACCAGATGTTCGAGGGCTTGATGTCCAGATGGAGCAGTTTGTTGGCATGCACTTCGCGCAGGCCCGAGAGCAGACGGGTAAAGACACCGCGCACGAAGTTCTCGGACAGCCCGCCGGGATGTTTGCGGATATGCTCGTGCAGCGTACGACCCTGCTCATAGGCCATGACCAGATAAACAGTGTCGTTGGCACGCAGAAAATTCAGCACGCGCACGACGTTCGGATGATTGAGCTTGGCCAGCGCGATGCCTTCCTCGTAGAACGCCATCATGCCGCAGTTGTAGGCGGCGCGGTGCTCGGGCCTGACTTGCGGTACCAGCCCGACACTGCGTCGGGCCAGCGACTGGGGCAGGTACTCCTTGATCGCTACCGGTTGACCGCGTGGGTCGGTCGCCAGGTAGACGATCGAGAACCCCCCCATCGAAAGCTGGCGCTCGAAGCGGTAGCCATCGATCACATGGCCGGGCGGCAGCGGGATACTGGTTTGCTGAAGCGTCATTGGCGCATTGTAAAGCTGGTAAGCTCGGCATCTGAATATTCTGCTGAAGTGACCGACTCCAATGACCATCCAGAGCATGACCGGTTATGCCGCTCTCGACCGCGACCTCGGTCCGCTGCGGCTCGCCCTCGAACTCAAGAGCGTCAATGGCCGATTTCTCGATCTCAATTTCCGCTGCGCCGAGGAGCTGCGCTTCCTCGAAATGCCGTTGCGCGAACGCCTCGCGGCGGCGATCGCCCGCGGCAAGGTCGATTGCCGGCTGTATTTGCAGCCGAACAACACCGCCACCCCCCGCCTTTCCATCAATCACGAGTTGGTGCGCGAACTCGCCGGGCTCGAAACGCAGGTGCGCGGCATCCTCGCCGACGCCGCGCCGTTGAGCGTCGCCGAGGTGCTACGCTGGCCGGGCGTGCTTGCCAGCGAGGTGATCAGTCCAGAACGCCTGCAAGCCGAATGCCTTGCCCTGTTCGAGGCCGTGCTGGCCGAGTTCGTCGCCAGCCGCGAGCGAGAAGGGGCCCGGCTTACCGAGGTGCTCCGCGAGCGGGTTGGCCGGATGCGCGCCGCGGTGGCCGAGGTCGAACCGCTCGTACCGGTGGCGATCGCCGAATTTACCGAGCGCCTCGCCGCGCGTTTGCGCGAGGCGGTCGCTGCGCTCGACGAAGAACGCATCCGCCAGGAAATCGGTGTTTTTGCCGCGAAGATCGATGTGGCCGAGGAACTCGCCCGGCTCGTTGCGCACCTCAATGAGGTCGAACGCGTGCTCGCCCAGGGCGGGGCGGTAGGTAAACGCCTTGATTTCCTGATGCAGGAACTGAACCGCGAGGCGAATACGCTGGCCTCCAAGTCCGTCTCCGGCGCCGTTACCGCGATCGCCTTGGAGTTGAAACTGCTCATCGAACAAATGCGTGAACAGGTGCAGAACTTAGAATAGTGCCGCTTCGCCAGCGCCGACTTTCATCACCAGGCGAAAGGGGAGCGGCTCCCATTTTCACGCCAACAGCAGATTCTTCGACCATGACATTGATCACTCCTTCAGCCATCGAAACCACAGCCGGTACGCTGTTCGTCGTTTCCGCCCCCTCCGGTGCCGGCAAGACGACGCTCGTGCGGATGCTGATGGCGCGCGATCCGCTGATTCGCCATTCGGTTTCTTACACGACGCGCGCGCCCCGACCCGGGGAAAGGGACGGCCAGGATTACCATTTCGTCGACATCCAAACTTTCCTGGCGATGCGCGAGCGTGGCGACTTCCTCGAATGGGCGGAAGTGCACGGCAATTTCTACGGTACGTCGAGAAGCTGGCTGCTCGAGGAACTGGCTGCCGGCCACGACACGCTGCTGGAGATCGACTGGCAGGGTGCCCAGCAGGTGCGGGCAATGATTCCCGCTGCGGTGGGCATCTTCATCCTGCCACCCTCGATCGCCGAACTGGAGCGCCGCCTGCGGCAGCGCGGACAGGACAGCGAGGAGGTGATCCAGCGCCGCGTCGCGGCCGCGCTGGGCGAGATGTGCCATGTCGACGAGTTCGATTTCGTTATAATCAACAACGACTTGCAGGAAGCCTTGGCAGATCTGGTGGCGGCGGTGCGGGCTTCACGCCTACGCTTCCGGCAGCAGCGCCTGCGCCATCCCGAGGTGTTCCGTTTTCTTTCATCGCTTTGAATGCAAAGGATTGCGTATGGCTCGTATCACCGCCGAAGATTGTCTGAAACAGATTTCCAACCGTTTCGAGATGGCGCTGGCGGCCACCTGGCGCGCCCGCCAGATCGCCACCGGCAGTACGCCGCTCGTCGATCCCGACAAGGACAAACCCACCGTGATCGCGCTGCGCGAGCTGGCTGCCGGTAAATACGGGGCGGAAATCCTGCACCGCAGCCCGGTCTGAGCGCGGGTAGGCCGAGGGCAGCAGGGAAATCGTCAATGCCGCCGGCCCCATTGGCGTCCTCCCTCGTCAAGACCGCGCCTCCACCCCCGGCCAAGGCGCCGGCGCTGAATGCCGACGAACCGCCGATCATTCCCCTCGACATGCATCCGCCAGTGGATCTGGCGGAGGATTATGAGCATTTCATCGCCCAGCTGCGCGCCTACCTGAAGCCGGAGGACGTCGAACAGGTCGCGGCCGCCTACCACTTTTCGGCGCAGGCGCATCGCGGCCAGTTCCGTTCCAGCGGCGAGCCCTACATCTCGCATCCCCTCGCCGTCGCCGAGACGCTGGCCCACTGGCATCTCGATCCCCAGGCACTCGCCGCCGCATTGCTGCACGACGTGATGGAGGATGCGGCGATCACCAAGGCACAGATCGCCCAGGATTTCGGCAAGATCACCGCGGAACTCGTCGATGGCGTCTCGAAGCTCGACCGCATCGAGCACCAGTCGTTCGAAGAGGCCCAGGCCGAAAATTTCCGCAAGATGCTGCTGGCGATGGCGCAGGACGTGCGGGTGATCCTGATCAAACTCGCCGACCGACTGCACAACATGCGTACGCTCGATGTGATGCGGCTGGAGAAACGCCGCCGCATCGCCAAGGAGACGCTGGAAATCTATGCCCCGATCGCCAACCGGCTTGGCCTCAACACGCTGTTCCGCGAACTACAAGAACTTTCCTTCCGTCACCTGTATCCTTTTCGCTATCGTGTCCTAGCCAAGGCCGTGCGTGCGGCGCGTGGCAACCGCCGCGAGGTGGTCGAAAAGATTCTGGCCGCGATCGAGGCGCGCCTTTCCCAGGCGCACATCGAGGCGGAAGTGATGGGGCGTGAAAAGCATCTCTACGGCATCTACCGCAAGATGCGCGAGAAGCATCTCTCTTTCTCGCAGGTCCACGACATCTACGGGTTCCGCATCATCGTTGCCGACGTGCCGACCTGTTACCTCGCGCTCGGCGCGCTGCATGGCCTCTACAAGCCGGTGCCCGGCAAGTTCAAGGATTACATCGCGATTCCGAAGGCGAACGGCTACCAGTCGCTACACACCACGTTGATCGGACCGTTCGGCACGCCGATCGAAATCCAGATCCGCACGCGTGACATGCATCGTGTGGCCGAAACCGGTGTCGCTTCGCACTGGCTATACAAAGACGTCGAATCCTTTTCCGAACTCGAACGCACCACCCACCAATGGCTGCAATCGCTGCTCGAGCTGCAGACCGCATCGAACGATTCGGCCGAGTTCCTCGAGCACGTCAAGGTCGACCTGTTTCCTGACGAAGTCTATGTGTTTACGCCAGCAGGCAAGATCCTCGCATTGCCGCGCGGTGCGACTGCGGTCGATTTCGCCTATGCAGTGCATACCGACATCGGCCATCGTTGTGTGGCCTGCAAGATCAATCACGAACATCTGCCGTTGCGCACCGAGCTGCGTAATGGCGATCGTGTCGAGATCATTACGGCGCCGAATGCGGCACCCAACCCGAACTGGCTGACTTTCGTCAGGACCGGCAAGGCGCGCGCGCAGATCCGCCACTTCCTCAAGACCCGTCAGCAGGAAGAGTCGGCCGCGCTCGGCGAGCACCTGCTCGCCCAGGCGCTCGCTCATTTCGGCCACCGCATCGAGGAACTCGGCGCGGCTGCCTGGCAGCGCTTCCTGCGCACCTTTTCCGGTAAATCGCAGAAGGAAGTGCTCGCCGACATCGGCCTGGGCAAGCGGCTGCCGGCGATCGTGGCACGACGTCTGATCGAAGGTCATGCTGGTGGCGAGGCGGCGCAAGGCCAGGCCCCGATCCGCATTGCCGGGCCGCAGGGCATGGCCATGCAGTTGGCGCGCTGTTGCCGGCCCATCCCCGGCGATCCGATCGTCGGCGTGATTCGCTCCGGCCAGGGGCTCGTCGTACACACCCATGATTGCCCGACACTGCGCAAGGCGGGACGGGGCCGCCGTGCCGGTGCCCGGGAATGGGTCGATGTCGAATGGGATGCGGCGGTAAAAGGGCCCTTCGATGCGCTGATCAAGGTCGTCGCCCAGAATACGCCGGGGGTACTGGCGAAAATCGCCGCGACGATCGCCGAGCATGACACGAACATCAACAACGTGCGTATGGACGCCGATGGCGGTGCCACCACCGCGCTCTATTTTCTGCTGCAGGTCAATGATCGCATTCATCTGGCGCGTATCCTGCGTAGTCTGCGAAGGCTGCCGAGCGTCACGCGCATCAACCGGGTCAAGGAAGAACACCGAAAGGAGTAAACGCTATGGGGAAACTCAAGGGATATGTCTCGGAATACACGCAATTCATGCGCGAATGGCTGGAACGGCATCCGGAAGAGCTCGAGGTGCAACAGCAGGGCCGCGCGCTTTGGTGGGACAAAGGCAATCTCGATCCCGAAGAGCTCGCCCGCCGCGCTGCGGCGCGGGTGCCACAGAAAGCCTACTACTATGATGTCAATTGAATCCCGCGCGAGATCGACTTTGCAGTCCCGTCGCTTTCGGTTTGTCAGCGTTGGGTTGCTGACCCTCGGTTGCACCCTTGCTGCCAACGGCAAGGAGGAGGCGCCGAGTGTCGTTCCGCCCAGGCCGGAGGTCCTGCAGCCGAGCGTTGCGCCGCCTCCGCCGCCTGCTTCGCTGGTTGTGAAAAAGCCTTCCACCCCGAAGAAGGCGCACTCGGAGAAACCCGGAAAGAAACCCGG
>CAYZII010000056.1:0-2581 GCA_964478415.1 uncultured Methyloversatilis sp. | reverse complement strand
AGTACGCCGCGACGCCGCTGAACCCCCGCTGAAGGCACGGCGCGCCTGCGGGATTTCCTGAGCGCCGTGCTCGACAATGAAATTCCTTGACGCCCGTCAAGCAAATCGGCGACCGGGTGTCCTACGATGCGTCCAACCTCATTCCCGTAAAGATTTTGGGACTTCAGGACGCATTCATGAACATCTCCAGCGTCATCGTCATTCCACGCCCCGATCGTGTCGCTGCGGTGCAAGCCCGACTCGTGGCCATGCCGGGCATCGAAGTGCATGCGGTTTCCCCGGAAGGCAAGATCATCGTCACGCTCGAGGCGGCGGGCGACAAAGAAACCGTCGAACTCTACGAGCGGATCAGTTTGCTCGATGACGTGATGTCGGCTTCGATGGTGTATCACCAGAAAGAGGAAACCCCGGAAGAAATCATTTCTGTGGAGGCATCGCCCGCGGGCGATGCCACGGCACTGGCTTGAAAATCAAGGAGACAGGCAATGGAACTGACACGGCGTGAATTCATCAAGGCAAATGCGATCGCTGCCGCGGCCGGCGTGGCGGGCATGTCGATACCCGGTGCTCAGGCGCTGGCGCAGGCGAAAGGCGGCGATGGCGTGCGCTGGGACAAGGGTGTGTGCCGTTACTGCGGCACGGGTTGCGGGGTTCTGGTCGGCACGAAAGACGGGCGCATCGTCGCGACCCAGGGCGATCCGGATGCGCCGGTCAACAAGGGCCTCAACTGTGTCAAGGGTTACTTCCTGGCGAAGATCCAATATGGCAAGGATCGTCTGACCAAACCGCTGTTGCGCATGAAGGACGGCAAATACGACAAGAATGGCGAATTCACGCCGATCTCCTGGGAGCAGGCCTTCGACATCATGGCCGAGAAGGTCAAGGCGACGATCAGGAATCCGGAACAGGGGCCTTTCGGTGTCGCGATGTTTGGCTCCGGCCAATGGACGATCTGGGAGGGTTACGCCGCCGCCAAGCTGATGAAGGCGGGCTTCCGTTCCAACTCGATCGACCCGAACGCCCGCCACTGCATGGCCTCGGCGGTGGCCGGCTTCATGCGCACTTTCGGCATCGACGAGCCGATGGGCTGCTACGACGACATGGAGCATGCCGACGCCTTCGTGCTGTGGGGCTCGAACATGGCCGAAATGCACCCGATCTTGTGGACCCGCATCACCAACCGGCGGCTCACCGCCAACCATGTGAAGATCCACGTGCTTTCGACTTTCACGCAGCGTTCCTGCGAACTGGCCGACAACGAGCTGATCTTCAAGCCGCAGACCGACCTGGCGATCCTCAACTACATCGCCAACTACATCATCCAGAACAACGCTGTGAATAAGGACTTCGTCGCCAAGCATGTCGGCTTCTTCAAGGGGGTCACCGACATCGGTTATGGTCTGCGTCCCAATCATCCGCTCGAACAGGCGGCCGGCAACAACGGCTATCCCGGCCCGGACGGCAAGCCGAAGGGCGACCCGAACAAGCACACGCCAATCAGTTTCGACGAGTTCGCCCAGTTCGTCTCGGAGTACACACTCGACAAGGTGTCGGCGCTGTCCGGCGTGCCGAAGGAAAAACTGGAGTGGCTTGCCAAGACCTATGCCGATCCGAAGACCAGGGTCTGTTCTTACTGGACGATGGGCTTCAACCAGCACAGTCGTGGCACCTGGGTCAACAACATGATCTACAACGTGCATCTGCTGGTCGGCAAGATCTCCGAGCCAGGCAATGGGCCTTTCTCGCTGACCGGTCAGCCCTCGGCCTGCGGTACCGCGCGCGAGGTCGGTACCTTCGCCCACCGCTTGCCAGCCGACATGGTGGTGATGAATCCGAAGCACCGCGAGATCGCTGAGAAAATCTGGAAGCTGCCGGCGGGCACGATCCCCGGCAAGCCGGGATATCACGCCGTGCTGCAGTCGCGCATGGCGAAGGACGGCAAGATCGGTTTTCTATGGACATCCACGACCAACAACATGCAGGCCGGCCCAAACGTCAATGGCGAGGTCTATCCGGGCTGGCGCAATCCGAAATGCTTCACCGTGGTCTCAGATGTCTATCCGACCGTCTCGGCGATGTCGGCCGACCTGATTCTGCCATCCGCGATGTGGATGGAGAAGGAAGGCGCCTATGGTAATGCCGAGCGGCGTACCCAGTTTTGGCGCCAGCAGGTCAAGGCGCCGGGCGAGGCGAAGTCCGACCTGTGGCAATACCTCGAATTCTCGAAGCGCTTCAAGACCGATGAGGTTTGGCCGAAGGAGCTACTCGACAAGAACCCGGAGTACAAGGGCAAGACGCTTTACGAAGTGCTTTTCGCCAATGGTCAGGTCGACAAGTTCTCGAAGGAGGAGGCCGCCAAGGTCAATGCCCATGCCTGGGCTGGCTACACGAACGACGAAACCGAACACTTCGGCTTCTACGTGCAGAAAGGACTGTTCGAGGAATATGCCAGCTTTGGTCGTGGCCACGCCCATGATCTCGCCTATTTCGACGACTACCACAGGGCTCGTGGCCTGCGCTGGCCGGTGGTCGATGGCAAAGAGACCTTGTGGCGTTTCCGCGAGGGTTACGATCCCTACGT
>CAYZII010000055.1:4020-13460 GCA_964478415.1 uncultured Methyloversatilis sp. | reverse complement strand
TGAGACGTGCCTGCACCCACCCGCGCACGCTGTTGATGAACCACAGTTTGGTCACGCGCGACAGGTCTTCGAGCCGCACGCTGCGCTCGACGATCTCGCCGCGCGCAATGAGCTCGGCGCGCAGCACGCCCGGCAGCAGGCCCGCTGCAAGCGGCGGCGTGACGCGTTCGCCCTCGAGCTCGACGACGACGTTGCCGCGCGTGAATTCGGTGATCTCGCCATTGGCATTCCACAGCAGCGTATCGAACACGCCCGGCGGCGGCGCGAATGGCGCATAAGCGGCGCGCTCGGTGGTCTTGTAATGGAGAAACTCGGCTTCCCCCTCGATCGGCTGGTCGGCCAGCACGATGGGCACTTCAGCCGGACAGGGTTCCAGCGGGAAGATTTCGCTGCGCACCTCGCCGTGCCGATCGAGCAGCAACCGCACCCGCCAAAGGCCGTGAGGATGGGAAGCGGCGAGCGCATCGAGCGCGGCGGCCACCTCTGCCTTGTCATGGACGAAGCCGAAATGTTCGGCTGCTTCGGCAAGGCGCGCACAATGCCGCGCACGCAGCACATATTGCCCATCGTGGAGCGCCAGCGTTTCCAACAACTCGAAGCTGGCTGTGGCACGTAGCAGGAAACGGCGCTTGATCAGCCATTCGGCATATTCGGCCTCAGCCCGCGAGTCGCATACGATGCCGCTGCCGACGCCGCATTCGGCCATCCCCCGGCGGCGGTCGATTACCACGGTGCGGATGCCGACGCTGAAAGTGGCGTGTCCGCCCGGCCGGATCACTCCCAACGCGCCACAATAGGCGCCGCGCGGCGCCGTCTCCAGCGCGGCGATCGCACGCATTGCGGCGATCTTCGGCGCGCCGGTGACCGAACCACACGGGAACAGGGCGCGAAAGACCTCGCTCAATCCGATGCCAGGCTGGGTCGTGCATTGCACCGTCGAACTCATCTGCCAGGCGGTCGACAGCGCATCGAGCGCGAACAACTCCGGCACGCGCACCGAGCCAAGGCGCGCGATGCGCGAAACATCGTTGCGCAAGAGATCGACGATCATCAGGTTTTCGGCGCGTTCTTTCTCCGACTCACGCAGCGCGGCTGCCGCCGTTGCATCCAGCCGAGGGTCGGCATGACGCGGCGCAGTGCCTTTCATCGGGCGCGTCGTCAGTGTGCCGTCCGCTCGCCAGTCGAAGAAAAGCTCCGGCGAAACCGACAGGATCTCCCAATCGTCATGCTGCAGGTGCAGGCCGAAACTTTGCGGCTGGGCGCTGTGCAACGCAGCGAACATCGCCATGCCGTCACCCGAGCATTCCACCGTGAGGCGCGTGGTCAGATTCACCTGATAGAACTCGCCGTCGGCGATGCGGCGTCGCAAGCTCTCGATGGCCGCGCGGGCGGCTGCCTCGTCGGTGGCGATGTGCCAGGGGCCACAATGGAAACCGCCCTTCACCACACGCGGCACAAAAGGCCCAGCCTGATCGAAAAGCGCGAAAGCCGCAAGTGGCAAAGGCCCTTTGGCCGGCAGAACGCTGAAGGCTGGGTCGAAAGCCGGCGCCGCTTCGTAAGTGACGAAGCCGACGGCCCAACGCCCGGCGCGGGATGCCGCAAAAGCCAAATCGAGCACGCGCAGCACCTCGTCGGGACTTTCCGCCACATGCCACCCGCACGGCGCAGCGAAGGCAAGCTGCAGCCTGCCGTCGGCCTGCGGGAAATCGAGCCAGGCTCTCATCGCGCCAACAGCGGCTCGAGCGCCGCGCCGCAAGCGGCTTCCACCGCAGCGGCAAGCCGTTCCAGATCCGCTTCGCGGCGCGCGGCGACATCGACGGGCGCAACGTTCTTCGCGCCTGCCCAACGCATCAGCGCAGCGAAAGCCTCTGGGTGATCGAACAGGCCGTGGCAGTAGCTGCCAAGGATCTGGCCATCGTCGGAGAGAGCGCCATCGCTGCGGCCATCGTCGAACAGCGCGACGGGTCTGGAAAGCGCCGCTCCTTCGGTTACGCCCATGTGAATCTCATAGCCTTGCAGGCGTGCCGTGCCGCCAGCGCCGACTTTCAGCATGCCAGTAACATTGCGCAAGTGCTTGTCGGCCATCAGCGTGGTCTCACAATCGATGAGAGCCAGGCCCGCGCTGCGGCCTGGCTGGCCTTCGAGGCCGAGCGGGTCGTGGATGGCCTTGCCGAGCATCTGAAAACCACCGCAGATGCCGATCAGCTTGCCGCCGTAGCGCAGGTGGCGCTTGATGGCGGCTTCATGCCCCTGCGCGCGCAGCCAGGCCAGATCGGCCTGCACCGCCTTCGAGCCGGGCAGAACGACGAGATCGCACGGCGGCAGCGGCTGCCCCGGCCCGATCCAGCGGAAATCGACCTGCGGAGACAGCCGCAGCGCATCGAGATCGGTGGCGTTCGAGATGCGCGGAAAGGCGAATGCCGCGACGATAAGCTTCGCTACGCCTGCGCGCTCGACATGGTGTTCCAGCGCGTCCTCGGCGTCGAGGAACAAACCGTGCAGGTAGGGCACCACGCCGAGCAGCGGCTTGCCGGTGCGCTGTGTCAGCCAGTCGAGGCCGGGTTCGAGTAGTTTGATGTCGCCACGAAAGCGATTCACGACGAAGCCCGTAATACGCGCCCGTTCGCTTTCCGAAAGACATGCAAGCGTGCCGACGAAATGCGCCAACACACCGCCGCGGTCGATGTCACCTACCAGCCAGACCGGGATGTCGACGGCTTCGGCAAAACCCATGTTCGCGATGTCGCGGTCTCTGAGATTGACTTCCGCCGGGCTGCCCGCGCCTTCGACGATCAGGCAGTCGAACTCTTCGGTCAGCCGGCTCCAGGATTCGAGCACCGCCGCCATCGCCACGCGCTTGAAGTCGTGGTAGGCGCGCGCGTCGAGGTCGGCCGCCACCTTGCCGTGGAGGATCACCTGGGCGCGACGATCCGACGAAGGTTTCAGTAGAACAGGATTGAAATCGACGCGCGGTGGCAAGCCCGCTGCCTGCGCCTGCAGCGCTTGGGCGCGGCCGATCTCGCCACCCTCGACGGTGACAGCCGAGTTGAGCGCCATGTTCTGCGGCTTGAACGGTGCAACCCTGACGCCGCGGCGATGCAAGATGCGGCACAGCGCCGCGACGATCACGCTCTTGCCGGCATCCGAGGTGCAGCCCTGGATCATCAATGCCTTCATGGGGTGCATTTTCCCACCGGTGCACCTTGCCGGATCGCGTCAGCGTCGCGGCGACTAGCCGATTGCCCGGCTTCTCTGCCCACGCCGGACACTTCCATAAGAATGAAACGCCGGCAAGCTTGCCGGGGCTATCGCGAAAAATTCTCTTTGGCATAATGACGGAAAAAGGGAGGATCACGAATGAAACTGGAACGACGTGAAATCGCTATCCGGTTGCTCGCGCCGACCTTTCTCGGCGGCGCCGACCAATCCGGCGTCTGGCGCACGCCGCCGTTCAAGGCCCTGCTGCGCGAGTGGTGGCGCATCGCTGCCGCCCCGCAACATGGCTATAGTCATCAGCAGCTCAGGGAACGCGAGGGACTGCTCTTTGGCAACGCATGGCTGGAAGAGCAAAACCATCGATCCCGCTTTTGCCAGAGCAAAATAAGACTGTCGCTTGCGCACTGGCAGGCCGGGATACGCCAATGGCCGCAACAAGACCCGAAGCTTTTTCATCCTGAAGTGCAACGTAAAGTTGGTAGTTTCCTATACCTCGGCTATGGCCCACTCGACCGCCAGGCAGGCACCACCGTGCTGAAAAGGAACACTGCGCTGCAAGCTAACGAGAGCAATACGCTCAGCCTCGCCTGGCCGGAAACGGAAGCCCTTATTCCGCAAGTGCTGCAACTGATCGACTGGTTCGGCACCATCGGCGGCAGAAGCCGCAACGGCTGGGGTTCGTTGGAACTAGGGTTGGAACCGCTGCGACCGGATCATCCGCAGCTCGCTGCCGTGCTGCGCCCGTTGAATGCCTGTCTCGCGCTCGATTGGCCCCATGCGATCGGCCAGGACGCACGAGGCCCGCTGATCTGGCACAGCAACAAACATTTTCCCGACTGGAAAGAGGCAATGACTTTCCTAGCCAAAATAAAGATCGGTTTTCGCACGCATCTGCCTTTTGATGGCAGACAACCCCATCAGGAGGCGCAGAAACGCCACCTGCTCGCCTACCCGGTCACCAACCACGCCATCGATGGGTTGGGCGGCCAAGCCCGCTTCGCCAACCAGCTACGCTTCAAGCTCTTTGCCGAGGGCAACGGCCTGCGCGCCCGCATCTATCACACGCCGCACGCCTGCCCACTGAACATGGGCCACATCGATCAACTGACTGTGTGGGAAGACATCCATGCCTGGCTCGATCAGAACAGCAACCTGCAACGCCTCGGAGCCAGCCATGAATGAGAACCTTTGGCTCGCCAAACTCGCCGCCTGGACGCACGATCCGGCGGAAAAGGCGCTGGTCCTGATGCGCGATCCGGCCGGTCACGAAGGCGGCACGGTGCGCGCGCTGCGGCAAACCCTCTTCCCCTCTGGCGTACCCGAGAAGATTCAAGCAGCTGTCAAACAGGCCGACCGCTGGGCAGCGGCTGCCGATCGGCCGCAGTTTGGCGGCGGCAAGCGCGATGACTGGGCGAGCGTGCGTTTCGACGAGCAGCCGGTGCTGATTCATCCGCTGTCGGGCGAGGAATACGATTTGCGCAAACTCAGCGAGATCGAACCGGCGCAGATTCGCGCGCTCTCCGAAGTCCATTTCGACGAGCTGATCGTCAAGGAAAACGGCGCGATCGATGCGAAGAAGACGGCGCTCAGTTTCTGGCGTTTCGGCCCGCAACTTAACGGCACCGATCTGCCATCGCTATGGCAACTGCTGCCGGCCGACACACGCCTTCCTGATCATACGATCTGGGCGCACCTGGATCTGTCGAGCGCGTTTGCCGCCGCCTTCGCCACGGATGATGATGCTGCGCTGCTGGCGATGAGCTTTGGGCCGGTGCAGGACTTCATCGCCGCAGCGCGCAGCACCTCGGATCTGTGGGCCGGCTCGCATCTGCTCTCGCGCATCGCCTGGGAGGGGCTCAAAGTCATCGCCAGTGAACTCGGCCCCGATGCTGTGATTTATCCGCAGCTGCGCGGTGTACCGCAAGTCGATCTGTGGCTGCGGGATGAAATCAAGCTTCCCGCCGAACGTTTTGCCGAGGCCGACTGGGCCAAAGACAAGACCGATGCCAACCCGCTCTTCATGGCGGCGCTGCCCAACAAGTTCGTCGCGCTGGTACCTGCCGGACGCGCCAGGGAACTGGCGAAGAATGTAACCCATGCGGTACGTGACTGGGTACGCGAGACCGCCCGCTCGATGCTCGCCGAACTGTTGGATAAAACCGGCATACCGAACGATCCGGCGCTGCCCTGTCATGCGCAGATCGATGAGCAGCTTGGCGGCTTCCCCGAAGTGCATTGGGCTGCCGTGCCCTTCTCCCTCATCGCGCGCGATAAGGATGGCAAGGCGCTAGCGGAGCAAACGGCGCTTGCCGAAGCGAGCCGGCCTTTCTTTGGCGATGTCGAACAGCCGGGATTCTTGGGCACCGCTGCCTGGCGGCTGCTCTCCAGAACGCTCGTCGTAGAGGAGGCGACGATCTTCGCCCCCAATCCCGGCGTGCTTTATCCGGCGCTCTACGATCTGCTCGATCGCGTCGCCGCCGCGGCGAAATCGGTGCGCCCGTTCGACGCGCACCCAAGCGAAGGCTTCCGCTGCGATCTCACCGCCGAGGCAGAGTGGCTGACTACCGATCGGGCGCAGCTATGCCTGCCGCGCGGCGAGCGCAGCCTGACGCTGTGGGCGAAGGCGGCACAGCACTTTCCGGGGCTGCTCAAGAAAGGCGAGCATCTGTCGGCACTGGCGATGCTCAAGCGCTTCTGGCCGCGCCATTTCGCCAAAGAGCTCGCTTCGCTCGGCATCAACGTGCAGCGCTATGTCGTCTCGACGCACACGCTGGCGATGGCCGGCGCGCTCGAACGCTTCATCGATGCCGATGCCGGCCGCGCCGATCTTCTCCCCGAAGCGCAAACACCGACTGCGCTGCCGCGCCGTCTTGTCAAAAAGCTCTCCGATAAATCGCCGCAAACCAAGCGACTGGCGCGCTCGCTGCCCGCCTGGCTCGACGAAGCCGAGAATGAAGAGCGCGCCGCCCGCCGGCTGGCCGCACCTGGGCTCCTTGGGGCCAAGCCCGATGCCTACTACGCGCTGATCCTGATGGATGGCGACCGCATGGGCGCTTGGCTCTCTGGCACGGCCGAAGCATATGGCCTGCGTTTCGAGCAGACCTGGCATCCGCAGATCCGCGCTGCCACCAAGCAGAAATTCCCGGCACTTGCCGAGTATCTCCAATCACAGCGGCCGGTTTCCCCTGCGCGCCACATAGCGATCTCCGCCGCGCTCAACGACTTCGCGCTGCATCTGGCGCGTCACGTCGTTGAAGACCTGTGCAAAGGCAAGCTGATTTATGCCGGCGGAGACGATGTACTGGCGATGGTCGCCGTCGACGATCTCCTGCGCTGCCTGTGGCTGCTGCGCCTCGCTTATTCCGGCGTGTGGCCGGCACAAGCCGAGAAGCTCGAAAATACGCTCGGATTGATGGGCGAACGCAACCTCATGCGTCTCGGTCGCGGTCATGCCCGCTATGCGCACCGTCTGCTGCGGTTGATGGGCGAGAAAGCCACCGCTTCGGCAGGTGCCGTGGTAGCCCATCACCAAACGCCGCTCTCGCGCGTGCTGCGCGAGCTGCGCGCGACCGAAAAACACGCGAAGACGCTCGGGGGTCGCGATGCCTTCTCGATCAACCTGCTCAAGCGCTCGGGAGGTGCCGTGCAACTGACGCTGCCTTGGCTCTTCCCCGGCCAAAAGTGGAAAACCGCGTTGCAAGGCGATCTGATGGATGCGCCGATGGCGCTGCTGCTTGGTCTGCGCAGCTGTTTCGCCCAAAAAACCTCGCGCCGCGCAGCCTACATCACACAAGGATGGCTCGCCGATTTGCCCAGCGAGGCACAGATCGGGCGGAAAGTGCTGCAGGAGATGCTCGCCGCCAACCTCGAGCGTCAGTTGCAGCGCCAGGGTGATGAAACCGCCGCCGCTTTGGGCCGGCGTCTGGCGCAACTGGCCTGCGCGATCGAGAACACCAAGCCCACCGAGATCGTTCGCGATACCCTCGCCGTGGCCGAATTCCTCGCCCGCGAGGGCCGCGCAGGAGAACGAGCATGATGAGCGTATTTCTCGAACCGATCGATGTCCTCTACTTGCGCGGCAATCCGCATTTCGGCACTGCCGGCGCGCATGGGGCCGCGCTGATGCCGCCCTGGCCATCGCTTGCCGCCGGTGCACTGCGCTCGCGGCTGATCGCCGAAGGCGTAAGTGTGGAGAACCTCGCCGCTTTCCGTCTGACCCATTTTGGTCTGGCGCAGCGCAGGGGCGAGCGTGCCGAACTGCTGCTGCCACTGCCGGCCGACGTGCTCGTCACCAGCGAGGATCTCTCCGATGCGCGCTATGCCCGGCCAACGGCCTTGCCGCAGCCAATCGCCACCAGCTATCCGCTGCCGAAAATTCCAGTTTTTGCGTCAGACAAACCCGCCAAGCCGGTGGGCGGGTTGTGGCTCACCGTCGAGGGCATCCGTGCCTGGCTCGCCGGCGATCCGATCACCGCGGCCCATCTTTGCCGTGCTGGCGATCTCTGGCAAAGCGAGGTGCGGCTGGGCATCGCGCTCGATGCCCAAAAACGCACCGCTGCCGAAAGCAGAATCTACACCGCCGAAGCCGTCGCATTCGCCGATGGCATCGGCTTTGCCGCCGGCTATCAAGGCGCGCCCGAGCTGCCGGGCGATTGCCTCGTGCGGCTGGGAGGGGATGGCCGCGGAGCCGTGCTGCGCAAGCTGGCTTTCGCTTTTCCAGAAGCCGACTGGCAGCGCATCGAACAAGAGCGCCGCTTCCGGCTGTTGCTCGTCACGCCGGGGGTCTTTTCCGATGGCTGGCGGCCAGCAGGAATCCCGGCGACGCTGGTCGCTGCCAGCATCGGTCGCGCCGAGACGGTCTCGGGCTGGGATCTGGTTTCGCAGAAACCTAAAACGGCGCAACGCGTCGTGCCGTCGGGAAGCGTCTATTGGTTCGAGGATTTTTCCGGCGACATCGCATCACTGAAGCGGCTCGCCGAATCCGGCCTGCCGTCCGAAGACCCGCAGCGCGCCGCCGAAGGCTTCGGCAAGCTTGTCATCGCCCCCTGGAGTGTCTGAATCCCTCATCATTCGAGCAAAGGACGAAACGCCATGTACCAAGCCCAAACCGCCCTGTTCCTCTATGCCGTCAGCCCGGTGCATATGGGCGCCGGCACCGCCTTCGGCCTGATCGACAGCCCGATTCAGCGCGAAACCCACACCGACCACCCGCTCTTCGCCGGCTCGGGACTGAAAGGCGCCGTGCGCCACTATTTCGCGCAGCTACCCGGATGGCAAGAAAACGACTTGCTCGAGCGCCTCTTCGGCCCCGTAGGCGGCGAGCTCTATGCTGGCGCAATCAGCTTTGGCGATGCGCTGCTCATCGCTTTTCCGGTGCGCTCGCTCAGAACCGGCTATGTCTATGTCACGAGCCCCTTAGCGCTCGCGCGCGCGGCACGACTGCTCGCGCTGCTCGGCAAGAAAGGCTGGGAAGAGACCGTTGCTGCGCCGGGCGAAAACCATTGCCGGGTGGCCAGCACCGAAGTTTTGCAGCAGGGCCATTTGCACCTCGAAGCCTTCGAGTATGACGGCAACGAAGATACGGGGCTCAAAAAAATTGCCGCCTGGCTTGCCGAAAACGCGCTGCCGCAGGGCGATGCCCACCAATTTTTTCGCGACAAGCTCGGGCGCGAACTGGTGCTGCTGCCGGATGAAGACTTCACGTATTTCGTCAAGAATGCCACCGTCGTCGAGCCGCACGTGCGCATCGATGATGAGAGCGGCACCGCCGCCGATGGTGGCCTCTTCTATGTCGAGAACCTGCCGCCGGAGAGCTTACTCGTTGCGCCGCTCCTAGCCAGCCGCGAGCGCAGCGGCAAGCAAGAAGTCGAAGCGGAAGCCGTACTGGCCAACGTGGTCGGTCACCTCGATGGCAAGCTGATCCAGATCGGCGGCGATGCCACCATCGGCCGCGGCCAGGTGGTCTTCACCGCACTGAAGTAAGGAGCTCAGCTATGCCGACACTCGAACAGCTGCGTGCGCAAACCGCCTGGACGATGGCGCAGGAAGGCTTCGCGCTTGCCGGAAAAAAATACGTCAATCTCGCCAAAGCAGCGCCGGCGCTAATCATGAACAATGGTCTTATGCAGACGCTGGCGTTTTTGGAGAGCAAAGGCGAGACGCATCATGCGAAGCTGGCTTCGCAGCTGCGAAGCTGGGTCTTCCCGCGCGCCGGCGGTGAGCTG
>CAYZII010000055.1:0-3920 GCA_964478415.1 uncultured Methyloversatilis sp. | reverse complement strand
CGCCCAAAGCCGCGATTACCGGCGCGCCACCGAAGAGGCCTTGCTGCTCTTGCGCTGGATCCGCCAGTTCGCTGCCGCACTGGGGGGCGAATGATGCGTGCCGCCACCCCCGCCTATCTCGGCAGCGATTTCCGTGAAGCCGCGCCCGGCCACCGCTTCGGCCTTTACTATGAGGGCTGGAACGTCGATTTCAGCGCCGTCCGGGAGCAAAAGGCGCAGGCGGTCAAAAGCGCGTGCGCGTTGCCGGAGCACAGCAAAAAACTGCTCGAGGCCTTGATCGCCCGCCAGCAGCAGCTGGCCGAGGGCAACGCGCAGCTTTTTTCGCTGCCGATGATCGCCACCAGCCCTTTCGCGACGGGTCTCGGTAACGAACATCCGCTGGAGAATGGTTTCTCTTTCCTCACGCCCTATGGCCTGCCTTATCTGCCGGGTTCCGGCGTCAAAGGGGTGATCCGCCGCGCCGCCGAAGAGCTCGCAAGCAGCGAGTGGGGTGAGACGCAGGGTTGGAGTAAAGACGCGATCCGCCAGCTCTTCGGGCCGGGCGAGGAAGACTTCGCGCGGGATCGCGACACACCGGCGCGGCAAGGCGCGCTGCGCTTTTGGGATGTCTTCCCGCAGATCGGGGCGATGTGCGTCGAGATCATGACGCCGCACCTTGGCGAGTATTACCAGGGCAATGCCACGCCGAATACAAGCCTCACGCCGAACCCGATTCCTTTCCTGGCCGTGCCGGCCAAGGCGCGTTTTTGTTTCCATGTCGAATGTGCGCCTGCGTCGATCAGCGACGAAAACCTGCGCGAAAACTGGCGCGCTCTGCTGCAAGCGGCTTTCGAACACGCCGGAAAGTGGCTGGGTTTCGGCGCCAAGACCGCCGTCGGCTATGGCCATATGCAGATCGATGAAAAGACGCTTGCCGCGCTCGAGGAGGAGCGAGAGAAAGCCGCCGAACAAACCGCCCTCGCCGCGCTGACCCCGAACCTGCGCCGCATCAAGGAATTTAGGGCGATGTGTGAAAAACGGGCCGAGCAACTAATGGGTAACAAAGAGAGCTTCAATGCCGCGATCCACAACGCTGCACGTGCGCTTGCCAAGGCGGCATTGGAAGGCACCGACTGGACTGATGAGGAGAAACGTGCCGTTGCCGACGCAATCGAGGAGTGGCTGCCGAAGCTCGTGAAAGTTGACATGAAGGACGAGCGGAAGAAGCTCAAACTCGCTGCATTGCGTGGGCAGTCATGACTTTCTCACGCCAAGAGCCGCATTCCCAGCACCTTCGCCGCCTTTTGCAGCCGGGTGTCGAAACAGGCGAAGGTGATCGGCGCGCCGCTGGCGTCCTGCAACATTTTCGCCGCGGCCAGTTGCACACTGTCGTAGGCGCGCAGCGCGAAGGTGTCGGCCAACTCGCCAGCGAGTTCCACGAGGGTCTGAGTCACCTCGACGATGTGGTAACCAGACCAGTCGGCGCGCAACTGCGCGCGCGCCCGCTCGAGCGCCGCGGCATCGACGGACACTTCGCGTTGCCGCCGGGTGAACGCCGCCATCGCTTCCGCCCAGGCGATACGACACACGGCGGCTGTGCCCGCGTGGGCGATCGCCTGCCGCACGGACATAGAGTGGGCTTCGGCGAGATAGCGTTTGATCAGCGCGGAAGTGTCGAGATAAAGAATCACCCGCGATCCTCGATCACGATCTGGCCCACTGGCGTGCCGCCGCTCGCCAATGGAATCGGCTCGAAATCCCCGAGCTTCCTGCCGTCTCCTAAGGTGAGCGCCCCCTCGGCCACCAGGCGGCGGATGCCTTCCGGCAGATCCTGTTCCACGGGGGGGATACCCACGATGCGGGCGATCGGCTTGTTGCGCGAGCGCACCTCGATGTCCTCCCCGGCTTGGGCGCGCGCCAGGATTTCCGACAGATGGGCTTTCAGTTCGCGCACGGCGACTTGCATGACCCACTCCTGCTTCCACGTTAATGTGGTTTCAAATTTAGCACACTCGCCATTTTTCGTGACCACATTTTGCCCAGCATGATCGATCTCCCCCTCGCCCGCTACCGCCTCGAATTCGAAGCCGAAACGCCCTTGCATCTGCCCGACTACGCCGGCTCGGCCTTGCGCGGCGCCTTTGGTGGCGCCTTGCGCGCTTCCTGCTGCATGACGAAACAGCCGACCTGTGACGCTTGCCCGCTGCTTTCCACCTGCCCCTACGCGGTCATCTTCGAGACCCGGCCGCCGCAGGGGGGGCATGCGCTACAGAAATTCAGCCAGGTGCCGCACCCCTACGTGATCGAGCCGCCCGAATGGGGCCAGCGCGACTACGCGCCGGGGGAGGTGCTTACCTTCCATCTCGTGCTCGCCGGTCGAGCGCTGGATCAGCTCGCGCTCGTGCTCTGGGCCTTCGTCAAGGCCTTCCGCCGCGGCGTTGGCAAGGGCGATGGCAAGGCGCGGCTTGCGCGCGTCGTCCATCTCGGCGATGCGGAGACGACGATTCTCGACGGCCCCGATGGGCAGATCGCCGAGCATGATGTCTCCCTCGCCTTGTCGCCGGCTTTTGCCGAGCGCGTCACCTTGAGCTTCGAAACCCCGTTGCGGCTCCAGGCCAACGGCCGGCGCGCGACGGCAGAGGAATTCACCCCGCGTCGGCTGCTGATGGCTCTGGTGCGGCGCATCGCGCTGATCCACGAATTTCATGGCCCGGGGCCTTTGCCAGTCGATTTCACCGACCTCGCCCGCCGCGCCGAGACGATCCGGGATGAAAAAGCCTTGCGCTGGCGCGACTGGACGCGCTATTCGAGCCGGCAGGATCGCAAGATGACGCTGGGCGGGGTGATCGGCACCTGGACGCTTCATGGCGATCTGGCGCCGTTTCTCCCTTTCCTGCACCTCGGGCAGTGGCTGCATGTCGGCAAGGAAGCGACGTTCGGCATGGGCGGCTATAAACTCCAGTTAAATTGACTTCTGACATTTGTCGTATAAACTGACATAAGCACGAAACTATGGAGTATTGGCCATGTTTCAGATGAAAATGTCGGAAGGCGGACGGGTCGTCATCCCCGCAGAAATACGCCGTGCCTTGGGACTCAAGGATGGGGACGAGGTTTTATTCGAACTGCGTGAGGGCGAAGCGGTGATCACCTCGCGTCGGGCGGCCATCCGGCGGGCGCAACGGATATTTCAGCAGTGGATACCCCGCGAAGAAGGGCGTTCGCTGGTCGATGAATTGATCGCCGAGCGGCGTGCGGAGGCCGAGCGCGAATGAGTGCGCCCATTCTCGACACTTCGGCCTTGCTGGCCCTGCTCTGGCAAGAGCCCGGTTGGGAATTGGTCTCCGATGCGCTTGACAAAACAGTTTGCCGGATGAGCGCAGTGAACGTCGCCGAATTCGTTGGCAAGGTTCAGGAAAAGCAAACCGACACAGAAAAAATCGATGCGCTGCTCAACGACTTGCCGATCCAGGTTGTCGCCTTCGACCGTGCTCAGGCCATCGCCATCGGCCGACTGCGGAACGCTACTCGTCATCTCGGACTATCGTTGGGAGATCGCGCCTGTCTTGCCTTGGCGTTGATCGAAGCCGCCCCCGTCCTTACCGCCGATCGCGCCTGGCGGGAACTTTCAGGCCCCCTCGGCCTCGACATCCGCATCGTGCGTCCATGACCATCTACTTCGTCACCCGCCACCCCGGTGCGCTCGACTGGGCGCGCGCGAAGGGCATCGCTTATGACGAGCACATCGCTCACCTCGACCCCGCAAAAGTCGGCGCGGAAGACACGGTGATCGGCTCGCTGCCGGTGCACCTCGCCGCCGAAGTGTGCGCGCGCGGCGCGCGCTATTTCAACCTCTCGCTCGATTTGCCGGAAAAGCTGCGCGGGCGGGAGCTCGATGCCGAAACGCTCGAGGAATGTAGGGCGCGGATCGAGGAATACGT
>CAYZII010000054.1:0-13878 GCA_964478415.1 uncultured Methyloversatilis sp. | reverse complement strand
CGTCTCGTTCGGCTACAAGCTCGGCATCGATGCCGATGGCGACCTGAAGGTGACGAAGCAGTAACATGCGTGCCGTCCCGCCAGCGCCGAGTTTCGACCGTGATGAAAAAAGTTTTGCGTGTCTTCCTCCTCCTTGCCGCCGGCCTGTCATGGGCCGGCATCTCTCATGCCCAGAAGGACGATCCGTTGGCCATACTCGCGCCGGCGACACGTCAGGTGCTCGAGACACGCTGCGCGCTCTGTCATGGCGTCGAGGGGGAGAGCGCCACTGCGATCTATCCACGGCTCGCTGCGCAACACCCGGATTACCTCGTCAAGCAGCTCAAGGACTTCCGTGAGGGACGCCGCAAGAGCGATACGATGAACGAGATGGCCAGAGACCTGAATGACGAAACGATTTATGAACTGGCCGGCTGGTTCAGCTCGCGGCCGCCACTTGCGCGGCGCATTGCCGATGCCGATCTCGCTGCGGTGGGGCGTTACGTGTTTCACAAGGGCAACCCCTACTCTGGTGTCGCGGCCTGCGCCTCCTGTCATGGCGAGAAGGGCTACGGCACACATCTGCTGCCGCGTCTCGCCGGCCAGCATCCGAACTATCTGGTCACCCAGCTCAAGGACTTCGGCAAGCGCGAACGCACCAACGACAACGCGGTGATGCACAGCATCGCCAGCAAGCTGACCGAGCTCGAAATGCATGCGGTCGCAGCCTATCTCGCCGGTCAGCAATGAGGATGACATGCGGCACATCGCTTCGCTTGCCCCGCTCCTGGTTCTGGCTGCCTCTGCATCGGCGGGTGTCGCGATGAATACACCGCCCACCCTGGCTGCCGATGCCGAGGCGCGCCTGATCCGTCTGGTGCGACAGGATTGCGGTTCCTGCCACGGCATGACGCTGAAAGGCGGTTTGGGCAAACCGCTGACCCGCGAGGCGCTCGCCGGCCAGTCCGCCGATGCCTTGGCGGTCATCATCCTGCATGGCAAACACGGCACCGCGATGCCGCCGTGGAAGACGCTGCTCACCCCGCAGGAAGCGCAATGGATCGCCGAACGGCTGATCGCCGGCTTTCCCGAGGAGCCTCAACCATGAGGGGCGCGTGGCTTGCCCTGTGCTGCCTGTTCCTGGCTGCCTGTGCACAGATACCTGCCACAGCTTTGCGCGGTACCGGTGATCTCGGCATCGTCATCGAACGCGCCAGCGGCCGTGTTGCGATCGTCGATACCAATACCACTGCACGCAGCATTTTGGCGCGCGTCGAAGGGCTGGGCGATCTATCACATGCTTCGGTGGTGTTCTCACGCGATGGCCGTTATGCATATGTATTTGGCCGCGACGGCGGGCTGACGAAGGTGGATCTGCTCGGCCAGCGTATCGTCGGGCGCGTGATGCAGGCCGGCAACAGCATCGGCGGTGCGGTTTCGCAGGATGGCCACCTCGTCGTGGCGCAGAAATACGAGCCGGGTGGCATCAAGGTCTTCGATGCCGAGACGCTCGAACAGCTCGCCGAAGTCCCGACCGGCTCGAAGGTCGTCGGTCTGGCCGATCTGCCGGGCCAAAGATTCGTCTATGCCCTGTTCGACAAAGGCGAGATCTGGCTCACCGACCTGACCGATCCGCGTCGGCCGCGCACCGAGAAATATCCGGCGGGCCGACAGCCATATGACGGGCTGGTCACCCCCGATGGCCGCTACTATCTCGCAGGATTGTTTGGCGAGGATGGCGTAGCGCTGCTGGATACCTGGCGGCCTGAACTGGGCGTACGCAAGATCCTGCAAGACTACGGCAAAGGCGAGCAGAAGCTGCCGGTGTTCAAGATGCCACATCTGCGTGGCTGGGCCGTCGCCGGCGAGTATGTCTATCTGCCCGCGATCGGCCGTCATGAAGTGCTCATCGTCGATAAGCGCGACTGGCGCGAGGTCGCGCGCATCCGTGTGAAAAGTCAGCCGGTGTTCGTGATGGCGCGCCCCGACGGCCGTCAGGTCTGGGTGAATTTCGCCCACCCGGACAATGGCTGGGTGCAGGTAATTGACACGCTGACCAGGCAAGTCGTGCACACCCTGCAACCTGGCAGGGCGATCCTGCACATGGAATTCACGCCGCGCGGTGAGGCCGTCTGGCTCTCGGCACGCGACGACCATCGCGTCATCGTCCTCGATACGCAAAACTTTCAGCGCCTCGCCGAGCTGCCGGTGCCAAGCCCATCCGGGATTTTTTTCACCAGCCGCGCGGCACGTCTTGGATTCTGATCATGAACGCGCGATCGCCTCACGCACAGACGCTCGAATTCCGTTTGCTGAATGAGTTCCAGCAGGATTTTCCGCTCGTCGCGACGCCGTTCGCAGCCGTCGCGCAGCAGCTCGAAAGCGACGAGGCCAGCGTGCTTTCCACCCTGCGCCGTTTGCAGCAGGCCGGGGCGATCAGTCGCATCGGGGCGGTGTTCGCTCCACGCGCGGTAGGCGCCAGCACGCTGGCGGCGCTGGCCGTGCCGCCGGAACGGCTGGAGACTGTCGCCGCGCTCGTCAATGTCCATCCCGGTGTGAATCACAACTATGAGCGTGAGCACCACTACAACCTGTGGTTCGTCGCTACCGCCGCTGATGCTACGGCGCTCGCCGCGTTGCTGGACGAAATCGCTGCCGAGACCGGTTTGCAGCCCATCGCGCTGCCGTTGCTTGAGGAATACCACATCGATCTCGGCTTCGACCTCCTGCATGGCGGCAAGAAAGCGCGACCGCCGCGGCGCCCCTGTCTGCCCCGCGAGACCTCCGCCGCCGACCGGCGTTTGATTGCCGCACTGCAGCCTGGTTTGCCGCTCGTCTCCCGACCCTACGCAGCGGTCGCGCAAAGCGCCGGCATGGACGAAGCCTCGGTGCTCGACCGTCTGCGCTGCTGGATCGATGAGGGCTGCATCAAGCGTTTCGGCGTCGTCGTGCGCCACCACGAGCTGGGCTTCAAGGCCAATGCGATGGTCGTCTTCGACATTCCGGACGAGCGGGTCGCCGAGATCGGCCAGCGTCTGGCGCGCGAGCCGGAGGTGACGTTGTGTTACCGGCGCGCGCGTCATCTGCCCGAGTGGTCGGGCAATCTCTACTGCATGGTGCATGGTCGTTCGCGCGCCGAAGTCACTTTGGTGATCGAGCGTCTGCAGGCAATTGCCGGTCATCCGGCCCAGGCGTTGTTTTCGCGCCGGCGCTTCAAGCAATGCGGCGCGAGGTATTTCGATGCAGCCACCACCAGCAGGTCATGAGCTCGATGCGGTCGATCGGGCATTGATCAATGCACTGCAAAGCGGTTTTCCACTTTGTGACGAGCCCTATGCGGCGGTTGGCGCGAAGCTCGGCCTGAGCGCGGAGGAGGTGCTAAGCCGCCTTGCCCGTCTGCTCGAGGGGAAGGTGCTGACGCGCTTCGGTCCCCTCTACCAGGTCGAGAAGATTGGTGGTGCCTATCTGCTGGCCGCGCTACAAGTCCCGGAAGAGCGCTTCGAGGAGGTGGCTGCGCTGGTGAATGCGCTACCCGAGGTGGCCCACAACTATCGCCGCGAACATGCCTTCAACATGTGGTTCGTGTTTGCCACTGAAACACCGCATGGGATTGCTGCAGCAATCGAAAAGATCGAGACAACGACGGGTTTGAGCGTCTATGCCTTCCCTAAAGAGCGCGAATACTTCGTGGAGCTGAAACTCGATGCTGGATGAGATCGACCGGCGTCTGATCCTCGCCACTCAGGCCGGCCTGCCACTCGTGCCGCGCCCGTATCACGCGTTGGGCGAACGGCTCGGTATGCCGGCCGCCGAGGTGCAGCGGCGGCTGGCGGCGATGCTCGAGAGCGGCATCATTCGCCGCATCGGCGCGGTGCCGAATCACTATGCGCTCGGCTATCGTTTCAACGGCATGACGGTCTGGGATGTCGACGATGGCGAGGTCGACCGTCTCGGCATGGCGGTCGGCGCACTGCCCTTCGTCAGCCATTGTTACCGGCGCCCGCGCCATTCGCCGGACTGGCCCTACAACCTGTTTGCGATGGTGCATGCCAAAGACCGGGCGACGGCTTTGGCACATGCGGCGCAGATTGCATCGCTGTTGGGGCCTGCCTGCCGTGGTCACGATGTGCTGTTCAGCAGCCGCATCCTGAAAAAAACCGGGCTGCGCATCTCGGGCTGACGAGGGACTGCGACGCAATGTCGCACCCACCGGCGGGCGAGCGGGGAGGCGGGTTGGCGGATAATTCGTTCATGGAGAATCACACGCACCCAAGCTTGGTAACGGTGCGCCGGCGCCTGGCCATGTTGCGCTGGTGGCTGATCGGCGCGCTGGCCACGGCTACTCTGGCAGGGCCGACACTGCTCGACATCGAGCTGCCTTTGCCACCCTTGCTGGCCTTATTGATCCTGCTGGCGGCTTTCAATCTGATCACGCAGGTTTGGGGCGGAGAACGCGAGTGCCGCGAAATCGATCTGGCCGGGCAGCTCGCCGTGGATCTGACCGCGATGGGCGTGATGCTCTATCTCACCGGCGGGGCAACCAATCCGCTGATCTCGCTGCTGCTGCTGCCGGTCTCGGTAGCCGCATTTTCCTTGCCGCTGCCTTGGGCGTTGGGTCTCGCAGCGTTTTCGATCGCCATCTACTCCCTGCTCATGTTTCATGCGCTGCCACTGCCGGTCGCCGATGTCGCGCGCGCCACGCGCCTGCATCTGACCGGCATGTGGCTGACTTTCGTCGTCTCGGTGTTGTTGCTGGCCTGGTTCGTCACACGCATGACCCAGGCCTTGCGCGAACGCGACGCCGCGCTCGCTGAAGCGCGCGAGGAAGCACTGCGCGACGCGCAGGTGGTCGCGCTCGGCCAACTGGCTGCCGGCGCCGCCCACGAGCTGGGAACGCCGCTGGCGACGATGAGCGTGCTCGCCGGCGAGCTGGCGGCCGATTCCCGCCTGCCTGACGACGCACGTGCCGATCTCGATCTGCTGCGGCAGCAGATCGGTATCTGCAAGGACATCATAGGCGGGCTGACCCGGAAGGCCGGTATCGAGCGTGCCGCACAGATGATGCCTGCAGACGTCTGGCTGGAAAATCTGCTCGCCCGCTGGCGCACGCTGTGGCCGCAGGCGCAGTGCGAACTGGAAATCGTCACGCCAGGCGTGGCACCCCGGCTGATGCCCGAGGCGGCGATCGAACAGGCACTGACCAATCTGCTCAACAATGCGGCGCGCATCGCGCCACAGGAGATTCACGTCCTGCTGGGCTGGGACGCGGCCAAACTGTCCATTGGCGTACAGGATCATGGGCCGGGTTTTCCGCCTGATGTACTGCGTCGTTGCGGCGCCGAGCCACTGTTTGCGGCGCAAGGCAGCGGCATCGGTTTGTGGCTGACGCGCGCCGCGATCGAGCGACGCGGCGGCCGCCTACTCCTGGAAAACCGTGGAGGCGGTCTGGCCACGATCGAACTTCCTTTGGGAGAGTCCGTATGACAGAAACGGTGCTGATCATCGACGATGACGAGACCTTCAATGCCGTGCTCACGCGCGCTTTGACGCGGCGTGGATTTACAGTGAAATGCGCGATGGATGGCGCTAGCGCGCTGTCGATGGCACAACAGACACCACTGGATGCCGTGGTGCTCGATCTGAACCTCGGCAGCAGTTCGGGTTTGCAACTGATCCGGCCGCTACTTGCCGCCGCTCCGCAGTGCCGCATCGTCGTGCTGACCGGCTATGCCAGCATCGCCACCGCAGTGGAAGCCGTCAAACTCGGCGCCGTGCAGTACTTCGCGAAACCCGTCGAAGTCGATGCGATCGTTGCCGCGTTTGGCCCCGAGACGAGTGCGCCGGTGGCCACGAGCGAACCCCCTTGTGAGCCGCTGTCAGTGAAGCGGCTCGAATGGGAGCACATCCAGCGCGTGCTGCGCGAGCACGGCGGCAACATCTCGGCCACCGCGCGCGCCCTGAAGATGCATCGACGCACCTTGCAGCGCAAGCTTGCGAAACGGCCTTACCGGGACTGATACGGAAGACAGGGTGCCATTCCGTCAGCGCCGACTTTGCGCAGCGCGTCGGCGCCTGCTCGGAGGCCGTGATTCCAGCCAGCAAATTTTTTCCAAAAAGCTTGGCGAATGCGCTGGCGTTCGGTTAGAATGCACTACCGGTCGCTGCCCAAGCGCGACCATGAAACTGCGGAGTGGTAGTTCAGTCGGTTAGAATACCGGCCTGTCACGCCGGGGGTCGCGGGTTCGAGTCCCGTCCACTCCGCCAAAATTTTCAGCAGGGCGCCCGAGCGATTCGGCGCCCTTTCTCGTTTCTGCTGCTGGAGTTTTTGCATGCCGGTGATTACCCTTCCAGACGGATCGCAACGCAGCTATCCCGCTCCGCTCACCGTGGCCGAAGTCGCGGCATCGATTGGCCCAGGGCTGGCCAAGGCGGCGCTGGCCGGCAAGGTCGCTGGCAGGCTGGTCGACACCTCTTACCGCATCGAGCGGGATGCGCAGGTGGCCATCGTCACCGACAAGGACCCGGAAGGTCTCGAAATCATCCGCCATTCGACCGCGCACCTGCTCGCCTATGCGCTGAAAGAGCTGATTCCCGAGGCGCAGGTGACGATCGGCCCGGTGATCGAAAACGGCTTCTATTACGACTTTGCCTGCCGGCCTTTGACAACCGAGGATCTCGCTGCGATCGAGCAAAAGATGGTGGAGCTGGCGAAAAAGGATTTTCCCGTCACACGCGAAGTCTGGCCACGCGAAAAAGCCATCGAATTCTTCCACTCGATCGGCGAGCGCTACAAGGCCGAACTGATCGCCGCGATTCCGCAGGGCGAGGAGATCTCGCTCTACCGCGAAGGCGATTTCATCGATCTGTGCCGCGGCCCGCACGTGCCCTCGACCGGACGGCTGAAACACTTCAAGCTGATGAAAGTGGCCGGTGCCTACTGGCGCGGCGATGCGAAAAACGAGATGCTGCAACGCGTCTATGGCACCGCCTGGGCGACGAAACAGGAGCTCGATGCCTATCTCACCATGCTCGAGGAGGCCGAGAAACGCGACCACCGCAAGCTCGGCCAGCAGCTCGACCTGTTCCATTTCCAGGAAGAGGCGCCGGGCGCGGTGTTCTGGCATCCGCATGGCTGGCGGCTGTTCCAGGACCTGATCGCCTACATGCGCATGCGCCAGGAGGCAGCCGGCTACGTCGAGGTGAATACACCGGACGTGATGGATCGCAGCCTGTGGGAAATCTCGGGTCACTGGTTCAATTACCGCGAGCACATGTTCACGACGCAGACCGAGGATGAGCGGGTGTTTGCGCTCAAGCCGATGAACTGTCCGGGCGCCATGCTGCTCTTCAAGCAGGGCGTGAAGAGCTACCGCGATCTGCCGCTCAGGATGGCCGAATTCGGCAAGGTGCATCGCTATGAGCCTTCCGGTGCGCTGCATGGCCTGTTGCGCGTGCGTCATTTCACGCAGGACGACGCCCACATCTTCTGCACCGAAGAGCAGATGGAGCAGGAATGCAAGGACGTTGTCGCGCTGATCCTCGACATCTATAAGGACTTCGGCTTCACCGACGTGCGCATCAAGCTGTCGACGCGGCCCGAAAAGCGCATCGGTTCTGATGAGACCTGGGACAAGCTCGAAGCGGCGTTGGCCAACGCCCTCGAGCACATGGGCATGCGTTACGAGCTGTTCCCCGGCGAAGGCGCGTTCTATGGGCCGAAGCTGGAATTCGTGCTGCGCGATGCGATTGGCCGCGACTGGCAATGCGGCACCCTGCAAGTCGATATGAACCTGCCGGAGCGCTTCGACATCCACTATGTGGCCGCCGACAACACGCACCGCCGGCCGGTGATGCTGCATCGCGCGCTGTTCGGTTCGTTGGAACGCTTCGCCGGCATCCTGATAGAGCACCATGCCGGCGCCCTGCCGCTCTGGCTTGCGCCGGTGCAGGCGGTAGTGATGAACATCTCGGAAGGCCAGGCGGATTACGCCACGAGTGTGGCGCAAAAGCTGCGTGCGGCGGGTTTTCGCGTCGAATGCGATTTGCGCGGCGAAAAAATCAACTATAAAATCCGCGAGCACAGTTTGTTGAAGCGGCCTTACCTGATCATTGTCGGCGAGAAGGAAAAGGCCGCCGGGTTGGTCGCCGTACGATCGCGCGATGCGCGCAATCCCGATGGCACGCGAGGCAGCCAGGATCTCGGCCAGATGAGTCTGGAGAGCCTGATCGAGCGCCTGACGCGGGAGCGCGCCACCAAAGGTCTGGCGGCCTGATTTTTTGATCTGTAGGAGACTTGCACCATCGCCCAGGAAAAGACGCAGCGCGTCAATGAAGAAATAACGGCCCCCGAGATACGCTTGATCGGGGGCGACGGTGAACAGTTAGGCATCGTGTCGGTGCGTCAGGCGCTGCAATTGGCGGAAGAGGCGGGCGTCGATCTGGTCGAGATCGCGCCATTGGCCAATCCTCCGGTCTGCCGGCTGATGGATTACGGCAAGTTCAAGTATCAGGAAGCCAAACGGCAGGCGGAGGCAAAGAAGAAGCAGAAAGTCGTCGAGGTCAAGGAAATCAAGTTCCGGCCGGGGACCGACGAGAACGATTTCCAGATCAAGATGCGCAATGTGATCAAGTTTCTCGGCGAGGGTGACAAGACGAAGATCACGTTGCGCTTTCGTGGCCGGGAAATGGCGCATCAGGAGCTCGGCATGCGGGTGCTGGAACGCATCCGCACTGAGCTTGCCGATCGTGCCGTGGTCGAGCAGTTCCCGAAGATGGAGGGCCGCCAGCTGGTGATGGTGCTGGCGCCGGTGAAGAAGCAGGCGAAGCCCGGCAGGGGGTCTGAACCTGCACAAAAGACGTAGTTTTTTCATAAGCGGTCGTGGGTCGTCGAAGCGTTCCCGGGTCGGGAGCCACCCAGCGCCGTATGACAAAAGGAGATCTTCGATGCCGAAGATGAAGACGAAAAGTGGTGCCGCGAAGCGTTTCCGCGTGCGCGGCTCGGGAAGCATCAAGCGCGCCCGCGCGTTCAAGCGCCACATCCTGACCAAGAAATCCACCAAGGAGAAGCGTCAGTTGCGCGGCATGCAAACCGTGCACGCCGCTGATGCCGGCGCCATACGCGCTATGTTGCCGTACGCATAAGGAGAGGATGCCATGCCAAGAGTCAAACGCGGTGTCACGGCGCGTGCGCGCCACAAAAAGGTCCTCGAGGCAGCCAAGGGCTATCGCGGCCGGCGCAAGAACGTCTATCGCATCGCCAAACAGGCGGTGATGAAGGCGGGCCAGTACCAGTATCGCGACCGCCGGCAAAGAAAGCGCCAGTTCCGCGCCCTGTGGATCGCTCGCATCAATGCGGCGGCGCGCGAGCTGGGCATGAAGTACAGCACGCTGATGAACGGGCTGAAGAAGGCGTCGATCGAGGTTGACCGCAAGGTACTCGCCGATCTGGCCGTGTTCGACAAGCCGGCATTCGCCGCATTGGCGAACCAGGCCAAGGCGCAACTCGGTCTTTGATCGCGCGGGCTTTCGCGACGGGGAGGCCGGCGTGCCTCCCTTTTTGCTGAATCATGGACAATCTCGCACAGCTCGTCGCCGAAGCGAAAGCGGCCTTCGCCGCTGCCACGGAACTGGCGCGACTCGAGGGTGTCAAGGCGGCCTACCTCGGCAAGGAAGGCGTCCTGACACAACGTCTCAAAAGCCTTGGCAAGCTGCCGCCCGAGGAGCGCAAGGCTGTCGGGGCCGCGATCAATGCCGCGAAGAGCGAGATCGAGGCGGCCCTGCAGGCGCGTCGTGAAGCGCTCAAGGAGGCGCAGCTCGCCGCGCAGCTCGCCCTCGAGGCCCTCGATGTCACCCTGCCGGGACGTGGCCAGGCGCGCGGCACGCTGCATCCGGTAATGCGCACCCTCGAACGCATCGAGGCCTTGTTCCGCTCGATCGGGTTCGCAGTCGCCGACGGTCCTGAGATCGAGACCGACTGGCACAATTTCACGGCGCTCAACACGCCGGAGAACCACCCAGCGCGCTCGATGCACGATACTTTCTACCTGCTCGATGCCGAGGGTCGCGTGCGCGCAGACGTGCTGCTGCGCACGCATACGTCCCCGGTGCAGATTCGCACCATGCTCGCCCACGTCGAGCAATACCGGCATCTCGACCCGATGCCGGAGATTCGCGTCATCTGTCCCGGCCGCGTCTATCGCGTCGATTCCGACGCCACCCATTCGCCGATGTTCCATCAGGTCGAAGGGCTGTGGGTGGGCGAAAACGTCAGCTTCGCCGACCTCAAGGGTGTCGTTGCCGATTTCCTGCGCCGCTTCTTCGAGAGCGACAACCTCGCCGTGCGTTTCCGTCCTTCGTTCTTCCCCTTCACCGAACCATCGGCGGAAATCGATGTCGCCTTCATGAGCGGACCGTTGCAAGGCCGCTGGCTGGAGATCGCCGGCTGCGGCATGGTGCATCCGAACGTGCTGCGCGCCGGCGGTATCGATCCGGATAAATACACCGGCTTTGCCTTCGGCATGGGGCCGGATCGGTTGACGATGCTGCGCTATGGCATTGCCGACCTGCGCCTGTTCTTCGAGGGGGATCTGCGTTTCCTCGCCCAGTTCCAGTAAGGTAAGCCGATGCAATTTCCCGAATCCTGGCTGCGCAGCCTCGTCGATCCGCCGCTGACCACGCAAGAGCTGTGTCACCTGCTGACAATGGCCGGCCTCGAGGTCGAAGAGTGCCGTCCCGCCAGCGCCGAGTTTTCGCGCGTGGTCGTCGCGTTGATCGTCAGCGCCGAGAAGCATCCGGATGCCGACCGGCTCAAACTGTGCAGCGTCGATGCCGGCCCGCACGGCAGGCTGCAGATCGTCTGTGGCGCGCCAAATGCCGCGCCCGGGATCAAAGTGCCCTGCGCATTGGTTGGCGCCCGGCTACCCGGCATCGAGATCAAACAGGCCAAGGTGCGCGGCATCGACAGTTACGGGATGCTCTGTTCGGCACGGGAACTCGGTCTGTCCGAAGATCATGGCGGCCTGTTCGTATTGCCGGAGGATGCGCCGCTCGGCGAGGATCTGCGCAAGTATCTGAACCTCGACGATACGCTGATCACGCTGAAACTCACCCCGAACCGCGCCGACTGTCTGTCGCTGGTGGGCATTGCGCGTGAAGTGGCGGCGCTCACCGGTGCGCCGCTGCGTCTGCCTGTCTGTGAGCCAATCGCGCCGATGCATGATGGCGTGCGTCGTGTCGTGCTGGATGCTCCTGCGGCTTGTCCGCGCTACTGCGGGCGCATCGTGCGCGGGGTGAATGCCGCCGCGCCGACACCGCTCTGGATGAAACAGCGCCTGGAGCGCTGTGGTGTGCGCTCGATCTCGGCGCTCGTCGACATCACCAATTACGTGATGCTGGAACTCGGCCAGCCGCTGCATGCGTTCGATGATGCGCAGCTTGCCGGCACGATCCATGTGCGCTATGTGCGTCCAGATGAGCAATTGTTGTTGTTGAACGGCCAGACCGTCACCCCCGCTCCGGACACGGCATTGATCGCCGACGACGAGAAGCCGCTCGCGCTGGCCGGCATTATGGGCGGTGAACACTCTGGCATCAGCACGACGACCCGCGATCTGTTCCTGGAATCCGCTTTCTTTGCGCCGCAGGCGATCGCCGGCAAGTCGCGCGCGCTGGGGTTTTCCTCCGATGCTTCCTACCGCTTTGAGCGTGGCGTCGATTTCGAGCTGCAGGGGAAAGCGATCGAACGGGCGACCCAGTTGATCCTCACGATCTGCGGTGGCCACCCTGGGCCGGTGGTCGAGGCCGTCGCAGCCGAGTATCTGCCGTCTCGCCAGCCAGTGCGGCTACGCCTGCCGCGCGTTGCCAAGGTGCTCGGTGTCACGCTGGACGAGACACAAATCGAGGCACTGATTCGTGCCCTGGGCTTTCCCTTTACCCGACAGGGCGAGGTGCTCACCGTCACGCCGCCTTCCTGGCGTTTCGACATCGAGATCGAGGAGGACCTGATCGAGGAGATCGCCAGGCTGCATGGCTATGACAACATCCCGGCACCCGCCCCGCAGGCGCGTCTGGCGATGCTGCCGGTTGCCGAGACGCAGCGTACCCCGATGCAGGTACGTCACATGCTCGCCGAGCGCGGCTACCACGAAGTCGTCAATTACAGCTTCGTTCCCGAAGCCTGGGAAGCCGATTTCGCCGGCAATGACGCACCGATCCGCCTTGCCAATCCGATTGCCAGCCAAATGGGCGTGATGCGTTCGAGCCTGATCGGGGGCCTGGTCGGCGTCTTGCAAACCAATCTGAAACGGCAGAGCGAGCGCGTGCGCATCTTCGAAGTCGGGCGCGCCTTCCTCGCCGATGCTAACGCCGAAACCGGCCATCGCCAGCCCTGGCGGGTGGCTTTCCTTGCCGCCGGTCCGGTGCTGCCGGAGCAATGGGGTACGCCACGGCGCAACGTTGATTTCTTCGACGTCAAGGGGGATCTCGAAGCCCTGGTCGCGCCGCGCCAACTGGAATTCGTCCGTGCCGAGCACCCCGCGTTGCACCCCGGACGCAGTGCGCGCGTGCTGCTCGCCGGCCAAGACATCGGCATTGTCGGGGAACTCCATCCGCGCTTGACACAGCGTTACGAGCTGGGCGCTGCCCCAGTGGTCTGTGAAATCGAGCTTGCAGCGCTGCTGGCAACGCCGCTGCCGGTGCATGCCGAGATCTCGCGCTTCCCGGCTGTGGTACGAGACATCGCACTGGTCGTGGCGCACGGCTGCGAGGCTGCCGCGCTGGTCGAGGCGCTCGAAGAGGCTGCGCCGGAGAGCGTGCGCGAGATCCGGCTGTTCGATGTCTATCAGGGCAAGGGCATTCCGGAAGGCAGCAAGAGCCTTGCCTTCCGCGTCACGATGCAAGATACTCGCAAGACGCTGTCGGACGAGGAGGCGGACCAAGTGATGGCGCGCCTGCTGTCGGCGGCGCAGGAACGCTTCGGCGCCGTGTTGCGCGGCTAGCGTTCCACTCGAGGGGAGAACCAGACGATGACGATGACCAAGGCGGAACTTGCGGACCTGTTGTTCGAAAAGGTGGGGCTCAACAAGCGCGAAGCGAAGGACATGGTCGAGGCCTTCTTCGAGGAAGTGCGCCATGCGCTGGAACGTGGCGATGGTGTCAAGCTTTCCGGCTTCGGCAACTTTCAGCTGCGTGATAAGCCGCAGCGCCCCGGCCGCAACCCGAAAACCGGCGAAGAAATTCCTATCAGCGCGCGCCGCGTCGTCACCTTCCACGCCAGCCAGAAGCTGAAGTCGCTCGTCGAGACGGCCACCCATGACCTCGTCCGCTCGCAGCAAGACTGAATTGCCGCCGATCCCGGCCAAGCGTTACTTCACGATCGGTGAAGTGAGCGAATTGTGTGGCGTGAAGCCGCACGTGCTGCGCTACTGGGAGCAGGAATTCACCCAGCTCAAGCCGGTGAAACGGCGCGGCAACCGGCGCTATTACCAGCATCACGAAGTGCTGCTGGTGCGGCGCATCCGCCAGCTCCTCTACGAGGAAGGTTTCACGATCAGCGGCGCCCGTCACCGGCTCGAGGGAGGCAGCGAAAAGATGCCGGCTTCCGCCAGCGCCGAAGCCAAGCACGACGCGACTCCGCTGCGCGCCGAATTGCTGGCGATCATCGAGCTATTGCGGGTTTGAGATATAATCCGACGCCTGTCGGGGCGTAGCGCAGCCTGGTAGCGCACTTGCATGGGGTGCAAGGGGTCGCGAGTTCGAATCCCGCCGCCCCGACCAACGCTTGCACGAAGGCCAGCCATATCGGCTGGCCTTTTTTTACTGGCCGTGCTTGTTCAGTGGCCGAGAATCTTCGACAGGAAGAGCTGCGCGCGTTCCGAGCGCGGAGTGCCGAAGAAGGCCTCC
>CAYZII010000053.1:0-13929 GCA_964478415.1 uncultured Methyloversatilis sp. | reverse complement strand
TCCCGGACATCCCGGACATCCCGGACATCCCGGACATCCCGGACATCCCGGACATCCCGGACATGCCGGACATGCCGGACATCCCGGACATCCCTTGTTGATCTGCAGCGATTGCGCCACCAGCCATTCCCATCGAAATGAGGGTGGCGAACAGCATCGATTTGGCTTTCATAAGGTCTCCTTCGAAGAAGATTGCACACAATGACCCAGCTTATCGCCAGGCTCCAACAAGTCGTGGTATGACTCGTCAAACCGACTTAAAGCAGTTTTTGTGCCTATCCTGGGACATTTAATAAGCTTATGTTTTATAAATAAAAGTTGAGCTGACGGCGCTGCTCTATTTTTTATCGATCCTGACAATATGTCAGGAAGATTTCTTCCCTTATAAACAACATATTAAAAATTAATGAAAACCTTTTTGACAAAATGTCATCTAATTTTGTATTGCCGACCTCGGGCCACCCGCGGTCAATGAAACGCAGGCGGCCACGGTCGGCTGTTCAGGCGTTCCACGCTAACCAGCAAAAAATTCGTTGGGGATTGTGGCTTCGGCCTGCGCTTGCGCGCCTTAACGTTCGCTATCGCTCACGTTAGCCTGTGCCGCAAAGTGTGCGATTTCGTTATCCACCAAAAAACTCGCGCACTTTGTCCATCCAGCTTTGGGCTTTGGGGTTGTGTTTCGCAGCATTGCCCTGGCTGATGGTTTCGAATTCGCGCAGCAGTTCTTTCTGCCGCTCGGTGAGGTTGACCGGTGTTTCGACGACGACATGGCAGAGCAGGTCACCCGGGAGATGGGAACGGACACCCTTGATGCCTTTGCCACGCAGGCGGAACACCTTGCCCGTCTGGGTTTCGGGCGGTATCTTGAGCTTGGCGACGCCATCGAGCGTTGGAATCTCGATTTCTCCTCCCAGCGCGGCGGTGGTGAAGCTGATCGGCATTTCACAATGCAGGTCGTCATGGTCGCGCTGGAAAACAGCGTGCGCCTTGAGGTGGATTTGCACATAGAGATCCCCGGGCGGGCCGCCATTGACGCCCGGTTCGCCCTCGCCGGAGAGGCGGATGCGATCGCCTTCGTCGATGCCGGCGGGAATCTTGACCGAGAGCGTCTTGTGCTGTTTGACGCGACCGGAACCATGACAGACCAGGCATGGATCGGGGATGTAACGCCCGCTGCCGTGACACTTCGGACAGGTCTGTTGGATCGAGAAAAATCCTTGCTGGATGCGGACCTGGCCGTGGCCGCCGCAGGTGGGACAGATTCTCGGCTCGCTGCCTTTGCGCGCTCCGGTGCCATGACAGGCTTCGCATTCGGCCATCGTCGGGATACGGATGCGCGTCTCTGTACCGCGCGCGGCTTCTTCCAGCGTGATTTCGAGGTTATAACGCAAATCGGCTCCGCGATAGACGTTGGAACGGCCACGTCCGCCGCCGAAGATGTCGCTGAAGATGTCGGAAAACGCATCTGCGAAACCACCCATGCCGCCGAAGCCGCCGCCCATGCCTGCCTGGGGGCCGATACCGGCGTGGCCGAACTGATCATAGGCCTGACGCTTGCTCGGGTCGGAGAGGATTTCGTAAGCCTCTTTCGCCTCCTTGAAGAGCTCTTCCGCTTTCGGATTGTCCGGGTTGCGGTCGGGATGGTATTTCATCGCCAGGCGGCGATAGGCCTTTTTGATTTCTTCTTCCGATGCGTCGCGGTTAACGCCGAGGACTTCGTAGTAGTCGCGTTTCGCCATGTCTTGTGCCCGTTACAAGCGTTGCGGCCGGATGGAGGGGCAGAGGTGCTGTCCGCTCCATTCCGGCCAGTGAGGACGTCACGCAGTGACGGCTTAACCTTTCTTGTCTTTCACTTCGGTGAATTCGGCATCGACGACGTCGCTGTCGTCTTTGCGCGCTTCGGTGCCGCCGGCAGCGCCTGACTGGCCGCCACCCGCTGCCTGCTGGGCATAGATCTTCTCTCCGAGTTTTTGCGACGCGGCGGCCAGCGCCTGGCTCTTGGCTTCGATCATGGCCTTGTCGTTGCCCTTGATCGCGTCCTCGGCTTCCTTGAGCGCGGCCTCGATCCTGGCTTTTTCGGCGCTGTCGACCTTGTCGCCATGCTCGTTGAGCAGCTTCTTCACCGAATGCACCAGCGCATCGCACTGGTTGCGGGCCTCGACGAGTTCGTGCGCCTTGCGGTCCTCCTCGGCGTGGGCCTCGGCATCCTTGACCATACGCTGGATCTCTTCCTCGGTGAGGCCGGAGTTCGCCTTGATGGTGATCTTGGCTTCCTTGCCGGTGCCTTTGTCCTTAGCTGAGACATGCAGAATGCCGTTGGCATCGATGTCGAAGGTCACCTCGATCTGTGGCACGCCGCGCGGCGCGGGCGGAATGTCGGTGAGGTTGAACTGGCCGAGGCTCTTGTTGCCGGCGGCCATTTCGCGTTCACCCTGCAGCACGTGGATCGTCACCGCCGTCTGGTTGTCATCGGCGGTCGAGAAGATCTGCGTCGCCTTGGTGGGAATCGTGGTGTTCTTCGGGATCAGTTTGGTCATCACGCCACCCAGGGTTTCGATGCCCAAGCTGAGCGGTGTGACGTCGAGCAGCAGCACGTCCTTGACTTCACCCTGCAGCACACCCGCCTGGATCGCGGCACCGATCGCGACGGCCTCGTCCGGATTGACGTCCTTGCGCGGCTCCTTGCCGAAGAATTCCCTGACCTTTTCCTGCACCTTGGGCATGCGCGTCATGCCACCGACGAGGATCACGTCGTTGATGTCGGAAACCTTCAGGCCAGCATCTTTCAGCGCGATGCGGCATGGCTCGATGGTGCGCTCGATCAGGTCTTCGACCAGCGCCTCGAGCTTCGCGCGCGTGATCTTCATCGCCAGATGCTTCGGTCCCGTGGCATCCGCGGTGATGTAAGGCAGGTTGATTTCGGTCTGCATCGACGAGGAAAGCTCGATCTTCGCCTTCTCGGCCGCTTCTTTGAGGCGTTGCAGTGCGAGCACGTCGTTCTTCAGATCGACACCCTGTTCCTTCTTGAACTCGGTGACGATGTAATCGATCAGGCGTTGGTCGAAGTCTTCGCCACCGAGGAAGGTATCGCCGTTGGTCGACAGCACCTCGAACTGGTGTTCGCCATCCACTTCGGCGATGTCGATGATCGAAATGTCGAAGGTGCCGCCGCCGAGGTCATAGACTGCGATCTTGCGGTCGCCTTCCTGCTTGTCGAGGCCGAAAGCGAGGGCTGCCGCGGTCGGTTCGTTGATGATGCGCTTGACTTCCAGACCGGCGATACGCCCGGCGTCCTTGGTCGCCTGGCGCTGGCTGTCGTTGAAGTAGGCTGGCACCGTGATCACCGCCTCGGTGACCGGTTCGCCGAGATAGTCTTCGGCGGTCTTCTTCATCTTCTTCAGCACTTCGGCGGAGACCTGCGGAGGTGCGAGCTTCTTGCCGCGCACCTCGACCCAGGCATCACCGTTGTCGGCCCGGACGATCTTATAGGGCATCAGATCGATGTCCTTTTGCACTTCCTTTTCTTCGAAGCGCCGACCGATCAGGCGCTTGATCGCAAACAGCGTGTTTTTCGCGTTGGTCACCGCCTGACGCTTCGCAGCCGCGCCGACGAGGATTTCGCCGTCGTCGGTGTAGGCGACGACGGAAGGTGTCGTACGCGCACCCTCGGAGTTTTCGATGACCTTGGGCTTGCCGTTTTCCATCACTGCGACGCAGGAGTTGGTAGTGCCAAGGTCGATGCCGATGATCTTGCCCATGTTCGTTTCCTTCGTTGTATCGGGTGGAGAAAAATTAACCTGCGCTCAATATGGGGTTATCGCCGTGGGGTTCAACCCTTCGCTTTCGCCACGGTGACCAGCGCTGGGCGCAGGACGCGTTCGTTGAGCAGATACCCTTTCTGCAGCACACTGACGACGGTGTTCGCTTCTTGATCGGCGTCGACCATCGCGATCGCCTGGTGCCTGTGGGGATCGAACTTCTCGCCGACCGGGTTGATCTCGACGAGACCGGATTTGTCGAATGCGGCGGTGAGCTGCTTCAAGGTCAGCTCGACGCCGGCTTTCAGCGTTTCGGCGGTCTGTGGCTCGGTGGCAAGTGCGGCTTCGAGGCTGTCCTTCACTGCCAGAAGCTCGCCGGCGAATTTCTCGATCGCGAACTTGTGCGCTTTGGCCACGTCCTCTTGCGCGCGGCGGCGCACGTTTTCGGTTTCGGCCTTGGCACGCAGCCAGGCGTCGTAGTGCTCGGCGGCCTTGAGTTCGGCGGCTTTGAGCAGCTCTTCGAGGCTGGGTATGACTTCGGGTGCATCTTCGGCCGGGGGCTGGGGCGCCGGTGCCGTCTCGTCAGCGCCGGGTTTTGCTTCCAGTTCCTGGGGGGTGTTTTGTTCTTCCTGCATGGGGCGCGATCCTCTGGTGATTCAGACCCTTTTTGAAATAGGGCCATCCCGCCCGGGTTCAAGAGCGGCAAAGGGGAAAATGTGGAAAGATCAGGTGCGGAAGCGGCGTACGGTAGTCTGCAATTCCCCGGCGAGCCCTGCGAGACGTTGTGCCGCCGCAGCGTTTTGTTCCACTGCGGCACCGTTTTCGCGTGCCATCGTGTCGATGGACTCGATGTCGGCCAGCACGGCACGGCTCACTTGGCGCTGCTCTTCGCTTGCGGCAGCGATCACGTCGAGACCCTGGCCCACCTGCTCGACCGAAGCATTCGATTCGTTGATCGCCGTCGCAACGGCTGCGAGCGCCTGTTCGCTGGCAGCGATGTCGCTTAGGCCCTCCTCGATCGAAGTGCGTACCAAATCGGATTTTTCGTTCAAGGTACGCGTGATGCCATCGATTTCGTTGGCCGAAGCGGCGGATTTTTCGGCGAGCTTGCGTACTTCGTCGGCCACGACAGCGAAGCCGCGTCCCGCTTCCCCGGCGCGCGCGGCTTCGATCGCGGCGTTGAGCGCCAAGAGGTTGGTCTGATCGGCGATTTCTTTGACCTCGGCCGTCATGCGTGTGATCGAGGCCGTGCTGCTGACGAAGGATTTCACCGCCTCCGCCATCTCATTGACGGCGGCTCTGACGCGCCCGATGCCGGCGATCAGGCCTTCCAGCGTTTCCTTGCCTTCGCGCGAGCGGGTGAGACTTTCTTGTGATTGGGCATGGACCCGTTCGGTGCTCTCGGCGACCGCGACGATGCTCTTCACCATCCGCTCGACGGCTTCCGTTACCGCCGAGGATTTTTCCGTCTGGCGTCGCGAGCCTGTCGCGACGCGCTGCGCGCCAGCGACTAAATCATTGGCTGCTGCCGAGACTTGCTGCGCCGAAGTGCCGACCTGACGGACGAGATTGGCGAAATTGTTCATCATCTCGTTGAAGACTTGGGATGCCTGACCGATCTCGTCATTGCCTTTCACTTCGAGGCGGCGCGTCAGATCGCCCTCGCCACTGGCGATTGCGCGTAAGCCTACGGTCATCGCTTCGAGGGGACGCGTGACGACCCGCGTGATGAACAGCCAGATGAAAGCCAGCAGCGGGATGCTGACAACGATCGCTGCCAGGAAAATCTTGAGGCGCTGCGTGCTGATTGCGGCCTCGACATCATCGAGCGAGACTTTCATGCTGACGGCACCGAGCACGGTGCCTTCTGGCGTTTGATGGCAGGCGATGCAGTCCTTGCCGAGGTAGTTTTTGCTGGCGAGTGTCGGTCGCACGACGCGCAAATACTCGCTTTCCCTTTCCCGTTGCACCTCGATGAATTCTTTGCCGCTAGCAAGTACCTGGAGTTCGATCGCATCGGGGTGGGCTTCCTCGCCCTTGCCCGGGCCGTAGAGTTTCGTCACCGCTTCGCTGCGAATCACTCTCAGATCGCGGATGATCGACAGTTGCTTGATTTGATCGAGGAACACTTCGCGCTGGCCGATCGTGCCGGTGATCATCATGCCGGTGAGTCCAGCCAAAGTCGCTTCGTGCATCGATTGGGAGAAGCGGGTTGCCTGCTCGATCGCCATGTCGCGGTTGACCTTGGATTCCCAGAAGATCATTCCCGTCCAAACGACGACGAGGATCAACCAGATCCCGACCGTCAGGCGCAGCCAGATTTTCATGTCAGCAAAGCGCATCGTGGCCCCTCTACAAAGAAAGTTTACCCCAACGCGCTCCGCTTCCGCCGATCATTGCGTCGCGTGCACCCAGCGCACGATACTGCCGGCATCCATCGCGCCAGACTGCCGGGCGATCTCGCGACCGTTTCTGAAAAGGATCAGGGTCGGGATGCTGCGGATACCATAACGGGCGGCGATGTCCTGGTGCGCTTCGGTGTTCAGTTTCGCCAGCCGGACATGGGGCTCGAGCTGGCGTGCCGCCTGGGCGAAGGCAGGCGCCATCATCCGGCAGGGGCCGCACCAGGGCGCCCAAAAGTCGACCAGTACCGGGATTTCCGAACGGCCAATGTGGGCGGCGAAGCTCGTGCCGTCGAGCTCGACGGGGTGGCCATCGAAAAGCGGCTGCTTGCACTTGCCACAGTGGCCGCCGTCGGCAAGCTTGTCGGCCGGCACGCGGTTCGGCACATGGCAATGCGGACAGAGGATGATCAGTGAATCCGACATGGTGATCTCCTATATCGATTTTTGCTGATATAGGTGTCACTTGCAGAAATTCAATCCGCGAGGCAGAGGTCGGCAAGCGCGGAAATCCAGTCAGGTCTCTCGTTCAGACAGGGAATATAGCGGAATTCCCTTCCGCCCGCGTGCAGGAATGCCTCCCGGCATTCGAGCGCGATTTCTTCGAGTGTCTCCAGACAGTCGGCGGCAAAGCCGGGACAGATCACATCGACCGTCGTGATGCCGCTGCGGGCGAGTCCTTCCAGCGTCGGCTGGGTGTAGGGCTGCAACCACTGTGCCGCCCCGAAGCGCGACTGGAAAGTGATACACCATGCGCTGCTGTCGAGATCGAGCGCATCGGCCAACAGTTGCGCCGTCTCATGGCATTGATGGGCATAGGGGTCCCCCTGATCGACTACGCGCTGCGGGATGCCGTGAAAACTCATCACAAGCTTTTCACTGCGGCCATGCACCTGCCAATGTTCCCGGACGGATGCAGCCAATGCGCCGATGTAGCCGGCATCGGCGTGAAATTCCTCGATCCAGCGGATGTGCGGCGGATTGGCCTGCTGTCCGACCCAGGCCGCCACCGCGTCCTGGGTGCTGCCGGTGGTGCTGCCCGCCCATTGGGGGTAAAGCGGGAGAATCAGTATCTCGCTTGCGCCGGCAGCCCGCAGCCGGTCGAGCACCTCGGGCAAGGCTGGGCTGCCGTAGCGCATCGCCCAGTCGATCAGCCAATCCTTGTGGCTGCGTTCGCCGAGCAGCCCTTTGAGCAGCTTGGCCTGCCGCTCGGTATGTACTTTGAGCGGGGAACCTTCCGGCGTCCAAATTTTTGCGTATTTGGCTGCCGATTTCGCTGGCCGGGTGTTCAGGATGATGCCATGCAGGATCGGCAGCCACAGCAGGCGTGGCAGCGCGACGACGCGAGGATCGCCCAGGAATTCGGCGAGATAGCGCCTCACCGCCGGGGCAGTGGGAGCATCCGGTGTGCCGAGATTGACGAGCAGGATGGCCTGACGGTTCAATGCGGGCCCAGTGCAGAGTTCAGCGCGGAGGAAAGCAGCCGCGCAGTGATGTCGACGATCGGGATCACGCGTTCATAGGCCATGCGTGTTGGGCCGATCACGCCGATCGTGCCGACCACCTGGCCTTCGATCTCATACGGAGCGGCAACGATGCTGCATTCGTCGAGCGGAGCGATGCCGGATTCGCCGCCGATGAAGACATGCACGCCTTGGGCGCGGTTCGACAGATCGAGCAGTTCCATCAGGCTGGTCTTCTGCTCGAACAGGTCAAACAGCTGGCGCAGACGCGCCATGTTGGCGGCGAGGTCTTCGCTGTCGAGCAGGTTTTTTTCGCCGCTGATCATGTATTGCTGGCTTGTCTCGCTGGCTGCCGCGGCGCCGGCATCGGCGGCGGCATTGATCAGTTCCGTCATGTCGCTGCGCAGTTGTTCCACCTCATGGTGCAGGCGCTCGCGGATCTGCACGAAATCGAAGCCGGCGAAATTCTGGGTCAGATAATTGGCGGCCTCGATCAGCTCGTTCTGGCTGTAAGGCCGTCGGGTGAACAGCAGGCGGTTTTGCACCTCGCCTTCACTGGTGACAATGATCAAGAGGATGCGTGTTTCGGTGAGGCTTAAGAATTCGATTTGCCGGATTTTCGGTGCCTGACGGCGCGGTGCGACGACCACGCCTGCGAAGTGGGTGAGTTCGGAGACCATCTGCGAGGCATGGCTGAGCACACGCGCCGGAACATCCGGCAGCAGCGCCTCCTTGATCTCGGAGACGTGCTGGGGGTCGAGCGGCTGCACGGTGAGCAGCGTATCGACGAACAGACGATAGCCACGCGGCGTCGGCACCCGGCCGGCCGAGGCGTGCGGGCTGGCGATGAAGCCCATCTCCTCGAGGTCGGCCAACACATTGCGGATCGTCGCCGGCGACAGATCTAGACCGGAATACTTGGCGAGCGTGCGCGAGCCGACCGGCTGACCTTCGAAGATGTAGCGTTCGATCAGGGTCTTGAGCAGGGTTTTGGCGCGGGCATCGAGCATCATGGCGGAAAGATTGTAGCGTTTTCGTGGATTACAATCGTGCCGTCCCGCCAGCGCCGATTTTTCGCATGTCGCAACGACTCAACGTGCAAGCCCTGGGCCAGGTATTTACTCCTGCCGCCGTGGTCGAGCAGATGCTCGCCCTGCGCCAGCGGTTTGGCCGTACCCTGGATCCGGCTGCCGGGGATGGCGCTTTCTGCGCGCGCATTCCTGGTTGCGAGGCGATCGAGATCGATCCGGCGGTGGCGCCTGCCGGCGCGCGCGTGATGGATTTCTTCGCGCTGCCGCTCGAAGAAAAGTTCGACACGATCATCGGCAATCCACCCTATGTGCGACATCAGGACATCCACCCGGATACCTGGATTTTGCTCGATCACGAGATGTTCGACCGGCGCAGCAACCTTTATCTCTATTTCATCGCCAAGGCGGTGCACCATCTGAAGCCGGGTGGCGAGCTGATCTTCATCGTGCCGCGGGAGTTCATCAAACTCACCGCGGCACGCAGACTGAATGCCTTCCTCTACGCCGAGGGAGACATCACCGACTTCATCGAGCTCGGCGATGCGCGTCTCTTCGGCGAGCACACACCGAACTGCGCGATCTTCCGTTTCGAGCGCGGGCGCTTTACGCGGCGTCTGAATGATGGACGGCGTTTTCTACTGGTCGATGGCCAGTTGATGTTCCTGCACAACGATTACCGCGTGCCGCTCGCCAAGCTGTTCGAGGTCAAGGTCGGTGCGGTCTCCGGCGCCGACGAGGTGTTCGAGCATCCGGAGGGCAATGCCGAGTTCGTCTGTTCCACGACGATCGACGATGGCGAGACCCGCCGTATGATCTTCAACATGCCCCATCCGCATCTTTCAGCCTACAAGGAGCGGCTTCTGGCGCGACGCGTGCGCAGGTTCGACGAGACGAACTGGTGGCAATGGGGCCGGCTGCACCACATCTCGGATGTCCCGCGCGTCTATGTGAATTGCAAGACGCGCCGCGCGCGGCCTTTCTTCGTCCATGACTGCCCGAACTACGATGGCTCGATCCTGGCGCTGTTCCCCCGCTTGTCGGGCATGGATGTCGCGCTGGCCGCCGACATGCTGAACGATGCCGTGGATTGGGCGGAACTCGGTTTCGTCTGCGACGGGCGTTTTCTGTTCACGCAGCGTACGCTGCAACACTGCCTGCTCCCGCCGGTGTTCGAGAAACTGCATCGGATGGCCGAGGCGCAGACGCTGCGCTGGAGGGTGGCATGAGGCATTTTCACACGGCTGCCCTGTTCGGCAAGCGTGGCAGCGATGCGGTGCTCGAAGCGCTGATCGCGTTGCATGAACAGCTCGTGCAGCGCGGCCTCGACGTGCTGGTCGATGCAGAATTCTCCGCCTGCGCCCAGCTTGCCAACGCGTGCGCGGATCTCGCGATCATCAGACAGCGTGCCGATTTGGCGCTCGTCGTCGGGGGTGACGGCACTTTACTTGCCGCGGCGCGCAAGCTCGGCGAGGCCGATGTGCCGTTGGTCGGCATCAACCAGGGCAGGCTTGGCTTCATGACCGACATCGCGCGGGCCGACATGACGGCGGCGATCGATCGTCTGCTGGCGGGTGAATTTACCGCCGATGCGCGCATGCGCCTCGACGTATGCGTTGGACGGGCCGGCCACGAAGTGTTTCGCACCCTCGCCCTCAACGAAGTGGTGGTCAGCAAAGGCGATCTGGGCCGCATGATCGAGCTCGAAGTGCGCGTCGATGGCGAATTCCTCTACGTGCTGCGCGCCGACGGCATGATCGTTGCGACACCGAGCGGCTCGACCGCCTATGCGCTCTCCGCGAACGGTCCGATCCTGCAGCCGACCGTGCCGGGCATCGCCCTGGTGCCGTTGTGCGCGCACGGGCTGACCTACCGGCCGATCACGATCGCCGACAGCAGCGTCGTCGAGCTGCGCCTCGTGCCGTCCTATGACGGGCGTGTGCATTGCGATGGGCAGAACTATTTTGATGCGAAGGCCGGGGATTGCGTGCGGCTGACACGCTCACGTCATCCCCTGACGCTGCTGCATCCGCCCGGTTACAGCTACTTCGCGATGCTGCGCGAGAAACTGCACTGGAGCGCCAGCCCGCACCGTTGACGCGATGCTGCAGGCATTGACGATCCGCGATTTCGTGATCATCGACCGGCTCGAACTCGAATTCGCGCCCGGTTTCGGCGCCCTGACCGGCGAGACCGGTGCCGGTAAGTCGATCCTCATCGATGCGCTGTCGCTGGTTCTCGGTGAGCGCGCCGATGCCTCGGTGGTGCGTCATGGCGCCCAGCGGGCGGAAATCGCCGCGGAATTCTCGGTCGCCGCCAACTCGCCGCTGGCCGCGTGGTTGGCCGAGAACGGATACGAGACCGACACTTGTCTTCTGCGCCGCAGCGTCGATGCGACGGGTCGTTCGCGCGCCTGGATCAATGGCACGGCGGCGACGCTGGCTCAGTTGCGCGAGGTAGGCGAGTTCCTCTGCGACATCCACGGCCAGCATGCCCATCATGCGCTGTTGCGTGCTCAAGCCCAGCGCGAACTGTTCGATGCCTATGCCGGCGCGGAAGCTTTGGCACGCGAGGTGCAGGAGCACCATGCCGCCTGGCGCCGTCTGCGTGATGCGCGTCTGGCGGCAGAACGGGATGTAGCCGCCCATGCCCGCGAACGGGAACTGCTCGAATGGCAGGTGAAGGAGCTGACGGCCTTGGATTTCGACCCGGACGAGTGGCGTCAGACCGAAGCCGAACAGCGGCGTCTCGCGCATGCCGCGACCTTGCTCGAAGCCTGCGATGCAACGCTGGGGCTGCTCGACGAAGGTGAGATGCCCGTTCTGCCGATGCTGGAGCAGGCCGGCAGCCGGCTACGCGAACTGACGACAGTCGATAGTCAGCTCGCACAAGCCGCACAGCTATTCGATAGTGCTTTGATACAGCTCGACGAGGCGGCGCTGGCATTGCGGCGCTATCGCGACAGGCTCGAACTCGATCCTGCGCGGCTTACAGAACTCGATACGCGCATCGATGCGGTGACACAGATTGCGCGCAAGCATCGCGTGACGCCCGAAGATCTGCCGGGCTTGCTGAAGGATCTGGAAGCCCGGCTTGCCGAGCTGCGTCTTGCCACGGATTCCACCCTGCTTGCCGAGCGTGAGGGCGAGGCCGCTGATGCCTATCACGCGCTCGCGCGGCAATTGAGCGCCGCGCGGCGTGCCGCGGCGGAAAAACTCTCCGCTGCGGTCACCGAGGCGATGCAGGGGCTGGCCATGAGCGGCGGACGCTTCGTCATCGAACTCTCCGCACTGCCCGAAGGCAATGCGTATGGGCTCGAGACGGTCGAGTTTCTCGTCAGCACCCATGCGGGCCAGCCATTACGTCCGCTCGCCAAGGTGGCTTCGGGCGGCGAGCTGTCGCGCATCGGTCTGGCCCTGCAGGTGATCGCGAGCCAAAGCCATGCCGTCGATACGCTGATCTTCGACGAGGTGGATGTCGGCATCGGCGGGCGCGTCGCCGAAATCGTCGGCCGCCTGCTGCGCCAGCTCGGCAGCGACCGTCAGGTGCTGTGCGTGACCCATCTGCCACAGGTGGCGGCCTGTGCCCATTGGCAATGGTCGATTCGCAAGGAGACCCGTGAGGGTGTGACGACGAGCCGGGTGGTGGCGCTCGACGAAACGGCGCGTATCGAGGAAATCGCCCGCATGCTCGGCGGCATCGAGATCACCGACACCACGCGCCAGCATGCGCGGGAGATGCTCGGCCTATAGGCTGTCACGCCACAATCGGATCGCTGCGAAGGTTTCGGCATCGTCCTGCGGGGCATGGCCGAGCCAGCGGCGCGCCGCGGCGATCACGCCGGGGGCCTGCCAGCGCAGGAAGGGGTTGGTCTCCAGCTCTTCGGCGAGCGTCGATGGCACTGAAGGCTCGCCTTGCGCCTGTTTTTGCGCGACCCGTTCGCTGCGCCTGGCTATCGCCGGGTTGTCAGGCTCGACCCGGGCAGCGAAACGCAGGCAGGACTGCGTGTATTCATGCGCGCAGTAGATCAGTGTCTCGGCGGGCAACGCCGCGATGCGGGCGAGCGACGCATGCATCTGTTCGAGCGTGCCTTCGAAGACGCGCCCGCAGCCCGCGCCGAACAGCACGTCGCCGCAGAACAGCATCCCCGGGCGATAATAGGCGATATGTCCCAGCGTATGTCCCGGCAGATGCAATACTGTGAAATCGTTGCCCAACACAGTCAGACGATCGCCATCGCGCAGCGGTCGGGTGACGACCTCGCCGGCCTCCAGCATCGGGCCGAAAACCGGCACAGGATGGTGGGAGACCAGTTCGGCGATACCTCCGATGTGATCAGCGTGGCGGTGGGTGACGAGGATCGCCGCCAGACGGTCGCCACTGCGTGCCAGAAAGCGCAACACTGGCGCAGCTTCGCCGGGATCGACGACGACGGCTTCGCCATCCTGGCGCAGCGCCCAGATGTAGTTGTCCTCGAAGGCGGGGATGGCTTCGATCTGCATCGGAGTGGATTCTAATGAGGATCGAGAGTTTTGCCGCCTGGCTGGAAACGCCGCCGGGCCGCTACGTGCTCGGCTGGACGCAGGCGAAAACCGATCTTCTCGCCGCCGACATTTTTGGTTTCAATGCGGTGCAGATCGGCCTGCCGCAGATCGACTTCTTGCGCGCCAACCGGATGCCGTTCCGCTTCACCTGCTGTGCTGACGGTGCTTGCACGGTACGCGCCGATCCCCATCACCTGCCGTTGGCGACGAACAGCGTCGATCTCGTCGTGCTGCCACATATTTTGGAGTTCGACCCACACCCGCACCAGATTTTGCGCGAGGTCGATCGGGTGCTGGTGCCCGAGGGCAGTGCGCTGGTGATCGGCTTCAATCCTTTCAGCCTGTGGGGCTTGCGGCGCCTTTTCGCCGGTCGAGGGGGCGAGCCGCCCTGGCAGGGGCGTTATCTCTCGGTGCCACGTTTGCGGGACTGGTTTGCCTTGCTGGGGTTCGAGACGCGGGGCGGCGCTTTCGGCTGCTATGCACCGCCGCTGGCCCAGGAAAAATGGCTCATGCACTGGCGTTTTCTCGAAGCGGCGGGCGAGCGCTGGTGGCCGTATTTCGGCGCCGTTTACGTGCTGCAGGCGATCAAGCGCCAGCATGGCATGCGGCTCGTCACGCCGAAATGGAAGGAGCGCATCGCGCGGGCGAAGGCCTTGGCCTTGTTGCCACAGAAGCCGGTGACACAGAAACAGGAAGAGCCATGAGCGACATCGTCGACATCTTCACCGATGGTG
>CAYZII010000052.1:0-15246 GCA_964478415.1 uncultured Methyloversatilis sp. | reverse complement strand
CGTCCCCACATTCACATGCGGCTTCGTACGCTCAAACTTGCCTTTTGCCATGATTTTTTCCTTTTTAAAGAACCAGTTTATTTTTTATTGATGATCGCTTCCGCGACGTTCTTCGGTGCCTCGCTGTAATGCTTGAATTCCATCGTGTAGGTCGCTCGCCCCTGGGTCAGCGAGCGCAGCTGGGTCGAATAGCCGAACATTTCCGCCAAAGGCACCTCGGCCTTGATGACCTTGATGCCACCGGGCAAGTCTTCCATCCCCTGCACCATGCCACGCCGGCCAGACAGATCGCCCATCACGTTGCCCATGTACTCTTCCGGTGTTTCGACTTCAACAGACATCATCGGCTCGAGGAGCACCGGGTTTGCCTTACGCATCGCATCCTTGAACGCGATCGATGCAGCCATCTTGAAGGCGTTTTCGTTCGAATCGACGTCGTGATACGAACCATCGAACAAGGTGACCTTGACATCGACCACCGGGAAACCCGCCAGCACACCATTCGGCAGAGTCTCCTGAATGCCTTTGTCGACAGCCGGAATGTATTCACGCGGCACTACACCACCCTTGATGGCATCGATGAACTCATAACCTTTGCCGGCTTCATTGGGCTCGAGCCTGATCCAGACATGGCCATATTGACCACGGCCACCCGACTGCTTGACGAACTTGCCTTCCTGTTCGACCGCCTTGCGGATCGTCTCGCGATAAGCCACTTGCGGAGCACCGACATTCGCTTCGACGTTGAATTCGCGTCGCATACGATCGACGATGATTTCGAGATGCAGCTCGCCCATTCCAGAAATGATTGTCTGACCGGATTCTTCGTCGGTTCTTACCCTGAATGAAGGATCTTCTTGGGCCAGTCGCCCGAGCGCAATGCCCATTTTTTCCTGGTCGGCCTTAGTCTTCGGTTCCACCGCAATATGGATCACCGGCTCGGGAAACTCCATGCGCTCCAAAGTGATGATGTTATCGACCGCACACAAGGTATCGCCTGTCGTCGCCTCCTTGAGACCGACAACCGCAGCGATATCTCCAGCGCGCACTTCTTTGATTTCATCGCGCTGATTCGCGTGCATCTGGAGGAGGCGACCAATCCGCTCCTTGCGCCTTTTCACCGGGTTGTAAACCGTATCACCGGAATTGATCACACCCGAGTAGACGCGGAAGAAAGTGAGTTGACCGACAAATGGATCGGTCATGATCTTGAAGGCCAAAGCAGAAAAAGGCTCGTGGTCAGAGGCCTTGCGTTCCCCCTCCGAACCGTCCTCGAGAATGCCGCGCACCGGCGGGATGTCCGTGGGCGCCGGCAGATACTCGATGACGGCGTCCAGCATGGCCTGGACTCCCTTGTTTTTGAAGGCCGAGCCACACAGCATCGGTACGATCTCGCCGGCGATGGTGCGCTGGCGCAGCGCCCGCTTGATTTCCTCCTCGGACAGGTCGCCTTCTTCGAGATACTTGTTCATCAGCTCCTCAGACGCTTCGGCAGCAGCCTCCAGCATCTTTTCTCGCCAATGCTTGCAGGTCTCGAGGAGGTCAGCAGGAATTTCCTCATAGGTGAATTTATTGCCCAGCGAAGCCTCATCCCAAATGATCGCCCGCATCTTGACGAGATCAACCACGCCTTCGAATTTTTCTTCCGCCCCGATCGGCACCTGGATCGGCACCGGGTTCGCTTTCAGACGCTCCCGCATCTGATCGTAAACCCTGAAGAAATTCGCCCCAGTACGGTCCATCTTGTTTACGAAGGCCAAACGGGGGACACGATACTTGTTGGCCTGACGCCAAACGGTTTCCGACTGTGGCTGCACACCACCCACCGCACAGTAGACCATGCATGCACCATCCAGGACACGCATCGAGCGCTCTACCTCGATGGTGAAATCGACGTGCCCCGGCGTATCGATGATGTTGATCCGATGCTCAGGGAAGTTCGAAGCCATCCCCTTCCAGAAGCAGGTCGTCGCCGCCGAGGTGATGGTGATGCCACGCTCCTGTTCTTGTTCCATCCAGTCCATCGTTGCCGTACCATCGTGCACTTCGCCAATCTTGTGATTGACGCCGGTATAGAACAAGATACGTTCCGTGGTGGTGGTTTTCCCTGCATCGATGTGCGCGGAAATACCGATGTTGCGATAGCGCTCAATGGGTGTTTTGCGGGCCACTTGATTTACCTGTCTTTCTCGAACTGCTAGCGGAATGTTGCCTCTCGTGCTCTTATTCGCGGCGCAATGGATTCAAAGGGCTGCACGCCAGCGTGAAGCAACATGCAGATGTCTGAAGTTAAAAACGGAAATGCGAGAATGCCTTGTTCGCCTCTGCCATGCGATGCACTTCCTCGCGCTTCTTCATCGCCGCGCCACGGCCTTCAGCCGCTTCCAGCAACTCGCTGGCCAAACGCAGAACCATGGATTTCTCGCTGCGCTTGCGCGCCGCCTCACGAATCCAGCGCATCGACAATGCAAGCCGCCGCGCCGGCCTAACCTCGACCGGCACCTGATAGTTGGCGCCACCAACCCGGCGACTCTTGACTTCCACCAACGGCTTGACGTTGTTGATCGCAGCCGAGAATACTTCGATGGGATCCTTGCCGCTCTTCTGCGCGATCACGCCGAACGCGCCATAAACGATTCTTTCGGCAACAGATTTCTTTCCATTCGTCATGATGACGTTCACGAACTTGGAAACCTCGACATTGCCAAACTTGGGATCCGGCAGGATGTCGCGCTTGGGTACTTCTCTACGACGAGGCATAACTGAACCTTTCTAGTTGATTGCCTGATCAAGCCTTCTTCGGCCGCTTGGCGCCATATTTGGATCGCGCCTGCTTCCTGTCCTTGACGCCCTGGGTATCCAAACTGCCGCGCACGATGTGATACCGCACGCCGGGGAGATCCTTGACACGCCCGCCGCGAATCAGCACGACAGAGTGTTCCTGGAGGTTATGCCCCTCCCCACCGATATAGGAAATCACCTCGAAACCATTCGTCAGACGCACCTTTGCCACTTTGCGGAGCGCCGAGTTGGGTTTTTTCGGTGTCGTCGTATATACCCGAGTGCACACACCCCGTTTGGCCGGGCAACCGCCCAGAGCGGGGACCTTGCTTTTCGTCTTTTCCGCTTGCCGCGGCTTGCGCACAAGCTGATTGATTGTCGGCATAACTTTAATTCCTGATTCGTGAGTGGGCCAGAGGCTGCTGTGCCAAAAGGTGGCGATTCCGAAAAAGAGGCGGGATTGTAGTAGCACCCCTCCCGGGCGTCAACTGCCAGCAGCGATGACGAGCGATCATGAGAGCATTCCTTCACCAACCTCGGCGCGTTGCACATCCTCATTACCGCCGATGTTCGCAGCGCCCTGCATGCGGCGTGTGCGGTGATAGGCCAATCCCGTACCTGCCGGAATGAGACGGCCGACGATGACGTTCTCTTTCAGACCACGCAACTCGTCGCGCTTGCCCATGATGGCTGCTTCCGTGAGCACGCGCGTCGTTTCCTGGAAGGACGCGGCGGAAATGAACGAATCGGTGGACAAGCTCGCCTTGGTGATCCCCAGCAGCATGTGCTGGAATTCGGCCGGTCGTTTGCCCGCAGCGATGAGCTTGTCGTTTTCTTCCAACACCTCCGAGCGTTCGACCTGCTCCTCACGAATGAAGCGGGAATCGCCGGGCTCGGTGATCACGACGCGCCGTAGCATCTGACGCACGATGACTTCGATGTGCTTATCATTGATTTTGACGCCCTGCAGACGATACACATCCTGTACCTCGTCGATGATGTAACGCGCCAGCTCTTCCACGCCTTTGAGACGCAGAATATCGTGGGGATCGATCGGCCCATCGACGATTACCTCACCCTTGTTGACGACCTGGCCATCATGCGCCATCACGTGACGATCCTTCGGAATCAGGTATTCATGCACCGTTCCATCCGGTTCTGTGATCAACAGGCGCTGCTTGCCCTTGGTATCTTTACCGAATGACACGGTGCCGGTCACTTCCGCCAGCATGCCGGCATCCTTCGGTGAGCGCGCTTCGAACAATTCGGCAACCCGCGGCAGACCACCCGTGATATCACGTGTTTTGACGGACTCCTGAGGAATCCTTGCCAGCACATCGCCGACGCTCACCGGCTGGCCGTCTTTCACCGTGATGATGGAACCGATCTGGAAGGTAATCACTACGGAGTGATCCGTGCCGTGAATCTTGACTTCCTGGCCATTCTCGTCCAGCAGTTTGACCTGGGGCCGTAATCCTTTGGCCTGCGTCTTGCCGCCACGTTTCGGATCGATGACGACGAGCGTCGAAAGCCCCGTGACCTCGTCCATTTGCTCGGCAACGGTGACGCCCTTCTCGACGTTTTCGAAACGCACAATACCGGCATACTCGGTAACGATCGGCCGGGTATGGGGGTCCCAGCTTGCCAATTGGGCGCCGGCCTTGACTTGGGCGCCATCTTCCGCCAGGAGCATGGCACCGTAAGGCACCTTGTGCCGTTCGCGCTCACGCCCATTGGCATCCATGATCATGATCTCGGCAGAGCGGGCAATGACGATTTTTTCTCCTTTCGGATTGGTGACATAGCGCATCGTCGCGGAAAAACGCACGGTGCCGGCACTTTTCGTCTCGATCTGACTTTGCGCCGCAGCACGGGATGCCGCACCACCGACGTGGAATGTACGCATCGTCAGCTGGGTACCGGGCTCACCGATCGATTGTGCCGCAATCACGCCCACAGCCTCGCCGACATTCACCAACGAGCCACGGCCAAGATCGCGCCCGTAGCATTTGGCACACAGCCCGTAACGGGTCTCGCATGTCAGCGGAGTGCGGACCGCGACCTCGTCGATGCCTAACTGCTCGATGACGTCGACCGCGTCTTCATCGAGCAGCGTACCTGCGACGAACAGTACTTCCTGGTTTTCCGGATTGATCACATCGACGGCGGCCACACGACCGAGAATCCTCTCACGCAAAGGTTCGACCACCTCACCGCCTTCGACGAGCGCTTTCATCGTGAAGCCCTGGCTGGTTCCGCAATCTTCCTCGGTTACGACGAGATCCTGGGTCACATCCACCAGCCGCCGTGTCAGGTAGCCGGAATTCGCCGTTTTCAGGGCCGTGTCGGCAAGGCCTTTGCGCGCACCGTGCGTCGAGATGAAGTACTGCAATACGTTCAGGCCTTCCCGGAAGTTCGTCGTGATCGGCGTTTCGATGATCGAACCATCCGGCTTGGCCATCAAACCGCGCATCCCGGCAAGTTGGCGAATCTGTGCGGCAGAGCCTCGCGCACCGGAGTCCGCCATCATGTAGATCGAATTGAAGGATTCCTGCACGAGCTCTTTGCCTTCGGCATCGACCACTTTCTCATGCTGCAGCTGATCCATCATCGCCTTGGCGACCTGATCGCCGGCGCGGCCCCAGATATCGACTACCTTGTTGTAGCGCTCGCCTGAGGTGACGAGGCCAGAGGTGTATTGCTTTTCGATCTCCTTGACCTCCGCTTCGGCAGCCTCGATGATGCTTTGCTTCTGGGGTGGCACCAGCATGTCATCGATGCAGATGGAAATGCCGCCGCGGGTTGCCAAGCGAAAACCCGTCTGCATCAGCTTGTCTGCGAAAATCACGGTTTCCTTCAATCCGCAACGCCGGAAACTCTCGTCGATGAGCTTAGAGATCTCCTTCTTCTTCAATGGCTTGTCGATGATGCGGAACGGCAAGCCTTTGGGAAGTATCTCGGATAACAGCGCGCGCCCGGCAGTCGTCGAATAGCGTGTGGTTCTCTCATTCCAGGTATCGCCAACACGTTCGTATTCCCGAATGCGCACCGAAATGCGTGCATGCAGATCCGCGTGGCCGAGTTCGACGGCACGCGCCACTTCGGTGACATCCGAGAAAACCATCCCCGTGCCTCGCGCCGCAGCATTTTCCCGTGTGGCGTAGTAAAGTCCCAGCACGACGTCCTGCGACGGCACGATGATCGGCGACCCGTTCGCCGGAGACAGAATGTTGTTGGAGGAAAGCATCAGAACGCGCGCCTCAACCTGAGCTTCGAGGGACAAGGGCACATGCACCGCCATCTGGTCGCCGTCGAAGTCGGCATTGAAAGCCGTGCACACCAGCGGGTGCAGCTGAATGGCCTTGCCTTCGATCAATACGGGTTCGAATGCCTGGATGCCCAAACGATGCAGTGTGGGCGCGCGGTTGAGCAGGACCGGATGTTCGCGGATGACCTCTTCGAGAATGTCCCACACCACCGGTGTCTCGTTTTCGACTTCCTTCTTGGCAGCCTTGATCGTGCTGGCGATGCCCATTTTTTCGAGCCGTTCGAAAATGAAAGGCTTGAAAAGTTCGAGCGCCATGCGTTTCGGCAAGCCACACTGGTGCAGCTTGAGCTGCGGGCCGACGACGATCACCGAACGCCCGGAATAATCCACCCGCTTACCCAATAGATTCTGACGGAAACGTCCGCCTTTGCCCTTGATCATGTCGGCGAGAGACTTGAGCGGACGCTTGTTGGCCCCGGTCATGGCTTTGCCGCGCCGGCCATTGTCGAGCAAAGAATCGACGGCTTCCTGGAGCATGCGCTTTTCATTGCGCACGATGATGTCGGGCGCCTTCAGTTCGAGCAGACGCTTCAGCCGGTTGTTGCGATTGATGACACGCCGATACAGGTCATTTAGATCCGAGGTGGCAAAACGCCCGCCATCGAGAGGAACCAATGGCCGCAGATCGGGCGGAAGAACGGGCAGGACATCGAGAATCATCCATTCCGGCTTCACCCCGGACTGTTGGAAGGCCTCGAGGATTTTGAGACGCTTGGCATATTTCTTGATTTTTGCCTCGGAGCCGGTTGCTTCGAGTTCGCGTCGCAGGGATTCGATTTCGTGTGCCAAGTCGAGGGTACGTAGCAGTTCGCGTATACCTTCCGCTCCCATCATGGCTGTGAATTCATCGCCATATTCTTCGACCTTGGCGAGATAATCATCCTCGCTGAGCAACTGGCCGCGGCTGAGGGGCGTCATGCCCGGGTCGATGACCACGTAGGCCTCGAAATAGAGGACGCGCTCGATGTCGCGCAGCGTCATGTCGAGCACCATGCCGAGCCGGCTGGGCAGGCTTTTCAAGAACCAGATATGGGCAACCGGTGAGGCCAGTTCGATATGCCCCATGCGCTCACGGCGCACCTTCGCCTGCGTCACTTCGACACCGCATTTTTCACAGATCACACCACGATGCTTGAGGCGCTTGTATTTGCCGCACAAACATTCGTAATCCTTGATCGGGCCGAAGATCTTGGCGCAGAACAGACCATCGCGTTCCGGCTTGAAAGTACGGTAGTTGATGGTCTCGGGTTTCTTCACCTCTCCATACGACCAGCTGCGGATTTTTTCGGGCGACGCCAGCCTAATGGTAATCGCATCGAATTCCTCCTCCTGCGTGACTTGCTTGAACAGATCGAGCAGTGCTTTCATGTGATTAACTCCTGTCGCGGGTCGAAGGTGATCAGTAACGTTCAAGGTCGATGTCGATCGCCAGGGAACGGATTTCCTTCACCAGCACGTTGAAGGATTCAGGCATCCCGGCGTCGATCTTGTGTTCGCCCTTGACGATGTTTTCATAAACCTTGGTGCGGCCCGTAACGTCGTCCGATTTCACCGTCAGCATTTCCTGCAGGGTGTAGGCCGCGCCATAAGCCTCCAATGCCCAGACTTCCATCTCGCCGAAACGTTGGCCACCGAATTGTGCCTTGCCGCCCAGCGGCTGCTGCGTGACCAGGCTGTAGGGGCCGGTGGAGCGGGCATGCATCTTGTCATCGACCAGGTGGTGCAGCTTCAACACATGCATGTAGCCGACGGTGACCGGACGTTCGAACGCCTCGCCGGTGCGGCCATCATAGAGCCGCGCCTGGGTCTTGGCCTCTGTCAGGCTGAGGCGTTTAGCATCCTCATCCGAATAGGCAAGATCGAGCATGGCACGGATTTCCTCTTCCTTGCAGCCATCGAACACCGGGGTGGCGAATGGAACACCATTACGCAAGTTGTTGGCCAGCTCGAGAATTTCGTCGTCACTCAGCGTGCTGATTTCCGAGTCCCTGCCGGGACCGGCATAGATTTTCTCGAGCAGTTTGCGCACTTCGGCAGCAGCGGCTTGCCGTTGCAACATCGCATTGATCTTTTCGCCGAGACCCTTCGCTGCCCAGCCGAGGTGGACTTCCAGAATCTGCCCGATATTCATCCGGGACGGAACACCGAGCGGGTTCAACACGATGTCAACAGGCGTGCCATCTTCCATATAGGGCATGTCCTCGACAGGAACGATGCGTGAAACGACACCCTTGTTGCCATGCCGGCCGGCCATCTTGTCACCGGGTTGCAACCTGCGCTTGACGGCCAGATACACCTTGACCATTTTTTGTACGCCGGGCGGCAACTCATCGCCTTGCGTCAATTTTTTCTTCTTCGCCTCATAGGCAATGTCGAAATTTCGGCGAGTCTGCTCAAGGCTATCGCGCAAACTTTCGAGCTGTTGTTGGGCATCTTCGTCGGCCAGGCTGATGTCGAACCAATGGTAATGTTCGAGGCTCGCCAGGTATTCCTTGGTGATCTTGCTGCCCTTGGCAAGTTTCTTTGGCCCTTTGTTCGCCACCTTGCCCACCAACAGCCGCTCGATACGCGCAAAGGTGTCGCGTTCGACGATACGCATCTGATCAGCAAGGTCAAGCTTGTAGCTCTTCAGTTGGTCGTCAATGATCGATTGGGCGCGCTTGTCGCGCTCGATTCCTTCGCGGGTGAAGACCTGCACGTCGATCACGGTACCGGCCATCCCGGAGGGTACCCGCAGGCTGGTGTCCTTGACGTCAGAGGCTTTTTCACCAAAGATCGCACGCAGCAGTTTTTCTTCCGGTGTCAGCTGGGTTTCGCCTTTCGGCGTCACCTTGCCGACCAAGACATCGCCAGCCTCGACTTCGGCACCGATATACACGATGCCAGACTCATCCAGACGCGAGAGCTGAGCTTCACCAAGGGTGGCGATATCGCGGGTGATTTCCTCCGGCCCGAGCTTCGTGTCGCGCGCAACGACCGTTAATTCCTCGATATGAATCGATGTGAAACGGTCTTCCGCGACCACCCTCTCGGAAATCAGGATGGAGTCTTCGAAGTTGTAGCCGTTCCATGGCATGAAGGCGACGAGCATGTTCTGGCCGAGCGCCAGCTCACCCAGGTCGGTGGACGCCCCGTCCGCCACCACGTCACCTTTCTCGATCACATCGCCGACCTTGACGATCGGACGCTGATTGATGTTGGTGTTCTGATTCGAGCGCGTGTATTTGATCAGGTTGTAGATATCGACACCCACTTCGCCGGGTACCGTTTCGTCGTCATTCACCCGTACGACGATGCGGTTGGCGTCGACATAGTCGACCACTCCGCCTCGCAATGCCTGCACTACGGTCCCCGAGTCGACCGCCACGGTGCGCTCCAGACCAGTACCGACGAGGGGTTTCTCTGGCCTGAGACACGGCACAGCCTGACGCTGCATGTTGGCGCCCATCAAGGCGCGGTTTGCATCGTCATGCTCGAGGAACGGAATCAATGAGGCAGCCACGGAGACGATTTGTCCGGGTGCAACGTCCATGTACTGGACTTCCGATGCTTTCTTGAGCTCGAACTCCCCCTTGTATCGGCAGGAAACCAGTTCGTCGATGAGCCGCCCATCCTTGTCGAGCTGTGCGTTGGCCTGGGCAATGACGTACTTGCCTTCCTCGATTGCCGAGAGATATTCGATCTCGCTCGTCACCCGTCCGTTCACTACCTTGCGGTAAGGCGTCTCCAGAAAACCATACTCATTGGTGCGGGCATACAAGGCCAATGAGTTGATCAGGCCGATGTTCGGACCTTCTGGTGTCTCGATCGGGCAGAGCCGGCCATAATGGGTTGGATGCACGTCGCGCACTTCGAAGCCGGCGCGTTCGCGCGTCAGACCGCCCGGACCCAGAGCGGAAACGCGCCGCTTGTGGGTGATCTCGGAGAGTGGGTTGGTCTGGTCCATGAATTGGGAGAGCTGGCTCGAGCCGAAGAATTCCTTGATCGCGGCACTGATCGGCTTGGCATTGATCAGGTCGTGAGGCATCAGTTTTTCCGATTCGGCCTGACTGAGCCTTTCCTTGACGGCGCGCTCGACACGCACCAGCCCAGCACGGAACTGATTCTCGGCAAGTTCGCCAACCGAGCGGACACGCCGGTTACCCAGATGATCGATGTCGTCAACCTCGCCGCGACCGTTGCGCAACTCGATAAGGATGCGCACCACGGCGATGATGTCTTCCTTGGTCAGCACGCTTGGGCCTGTGATTTCCTCGCGACCGACGCGTCGGTTGAACTTCATGCGTCCGACTGCCGACAGGTCGTAACGCTCTTCGGAGAAGAACAAGCCGTGGAAAAGGGACTCGACGGCGTCTTCCGTCGGCGGCTCGCCTGGCCGCATCATGCGGTAGATCGCCACGCGCGCTGCCCATTGATCGGCCGTTTCGTCGATGCGCAAGGTCTGAGAAATGTACGGCCCGCGATCGAGATCATTAATGTAAAGAGTCTGCAAGGTCTCGATGCCAGCCTCGATCAACCTCGCCAGCAAGCTTTCGGTAAGCTCGTCGTTGGCATTGGCGAGGATTTCGCCCGTCGTCGGATCGATGATGTTCTTCGCGATCACCCGTCCCAACAGGAAGCTCTCGGGGACGGTGATTTTCTTGATGCCCGCTTCGACGAGATCACGAATATGCTTGGCCGTGATGCGCTTGTCCTTGGCGACCAACACCTTGCCGTTCTTGTCCTGGATGTCGAACTTGGCGACCTCCCCACGCAAACGTTCGGGCACGACTTCGAACTGGATACCTTTCTTGCCGAGGTGGAAGGTGTCCATCTCGAAGAAAGTGGCAAGAATCTGCTCAGGATTCATGCCAATCGCCTTGAGCAGGATGGTGGCCGGCATCTTGCGGCGACGATCGATACGGAAGTAGAGCAGGTCCTTGGGATCGAATTCGAAATCGAGCCAGGAGCCGCGATAGGGGATGATGCGCGCCGAGAAGAGCAGTTTCCCTGAGCTGTGCGTCTTGCCCTTGTCATGCTCGAAAAACACGCCGGGAGAGCGATGCAGCTGCGAAACGATGACCCGCTCGGTACCGTTGATGATGAAGGAACCAGTCGTGGTCATGAGCGGGATTTCACCCATGTACACTTCCTGCTCCCTGACTTCCTTGACCTTTTCGGTGCTGCTCTCACGGTCGAGAATCACGAGGCGCACCTTGGCGCGCAACGGCGAGGCAAATGTCAGCCCACGCTGCTGACACTCCTTGACATCGAACGGCGGTTCGCCGAGGCGATATTCGACGAATTCGAGACGCGCCCCGCCGGAGTGCGCAACGATCGGGAAGATCGAATTGAAGGCGGCCTGCAGGCCCTGATCCTTACGCTCCGCCGGCGGTACGTCCGCCTGCAGGAACTGTGTATAAGACTCCAATTGCGTTGCCAGCAGAAAGGGGACGTTGATCACGTTCGCGCGTTTTGCGAAGCTCTTGCGGATACGCTTTTTCTCGGTGTACGAGTAGGCCATGTTCGCTCCGTCAGTCAGGATTCAGAGGGCAGCCAACCGGGCGGCGTGGCTGACTGTGCGCTGAAAACTGCCCGTATCATTATGTTCTGAAAATCCAATGCGAAAAGGCTGGCCGCCCGGAAATGGCGGCCAGCCCAGGGTGCCAAGGCAATTACTTGATTTCGACCTTCGCGCCGGCGTCTTCGAGTTGTTTCTTGAGCGCTTCGGCATCGGCCTTCGAAATGCCCTCCTTGACGGGTTTCGGGGCGCCATCGACGAGGTCCTTGGCTTCTTTGAGACCAAGCCCGGTCGCAGCGCGCACGACCTTGATGACTTCGACCTTCTTTTCCCCAGCGGCTTGCAGCACGACGGTGAACTCAGTCTTCTCCTCGGCAGCCGGCGCAGCGGCGGCGCCAGCGGCCGGCGCAGCGACCGCCACCGCGGTGGCAGCGGCGGAAACGCCGAACTTCTCTTCCATTTCCTTGATCAGTTCGGATAGTTCCAGCACCGTCATGCCAGCGATGGCATCGAGAATTTCTGCTTTGCTAATAGCCATGATTACGACTCCTGAATGAAAAATTGGTTCACATGAAAACGATTACGCAGCCTCTTTGGCGTCGCGCACCGCAGCGAGCGCCCGCACAAACTTCGTCGGGACTTCGTTGAGGGTGCGGACGAACTGGGCGATGGGCGCCTGCATGGTGCCGAGCAACTTGGCAAGCAACTCCTCACGGCTGGGCATCGAGGCAAGGGCCTTGACGCCTTCCGCATCCATGACGTAATTCGGCATGGCGCCCGCCTTGACGACGAGCTTGGAGTTGCTCTTGCCGAACTCGTGCAGCAGTTTGGCGGCCGCGACGGGATCCTTGGAGATTCCGTAGATCAACGGCCCGACCATTTTTTCGGCAAGCCCCTCGAACGGCGAACCGGCGACGGCGCGACGCACGAGAGTGTTTTTCAACACACGCAGATACACACCGGCTTTGCGGGCTTCGGCACGCAAAGCGGTGACATCTCCCACTTCGAGACCACGGTACTCGGCGACGATGATCGACTGGGCGCCTGCCACTTGGGCAGACACTTCGGCGACGATCGCCTTCTTGTCGTCAAGATTGAGACCCACGGTCAACTCCTTTGCTAACTCCCCCGCTGACGCCCAGCGGGGGCGATACGGCGACCTTCATTCAGGAATCAGATTCCTGCCTTCGGGTTACGCCATCTGCGCAGGCTGCCGTCAAACCGACCGGCGATTAAATCCTTGTGGATACCTGCGGTCTTTGATAACCCGTCACCTACGAAGTGCAGGCAACGGCCCAAAGTCTTCACACCTGGCCAACCAATGAGGCCTGGTCGATCCGCACTCCCGGCCCCATGGTCGAAGACACCGAAATCTTCTTCAAATACTGCCCCTTGGCTGCCGCTGGCTTGGCCTTATTCAGCGCATCGATCAGCGCCACCATGTTTTCCTTCAGCTGATCGACCGTGAATGATGCACGACCGATCGTGCACATCACGATGCCCGCCTTGTCAGTGCGATATTGCACCTGGCCGGCCTTGGCATTCTTAACGGCGCTGGCAACATCCATGGTGACGGTGCCCACTTTCGGGTTCGGCATCAAGCCGCGCGGACCGAGAATCTGGCCGAGCTGGCCGACGACTTTCATCGCATCGGGTGTCGCAATGCAGACATCGAAATCGATATTACCCGCCTTGACTGCAGCAGCCAGGTCGTCGAAGCCGACGATGTCTGCCCCCGCAGCCTTGGCTTCCTCAGCCTTGGCACCCTGACAGAAAACGGCGACACGCACCGTCTTGCCGGTTCCAGCGGGCAGCACGACTGAACCTCGCACGACCTGATCCGACTTCTTGGCATCGACACCAAGATTCACCGCCACGTCGATCGATTCATTGAATTTGGCCGTGGCATTTTCCTTGACCAGCGCCAAAGCTTCCATCAAAGGATAGCTCCTGCTGCGGTCGACGTTGGCACGCAATGCGCGCACACGCTTTGAATGCTTCGCCATGTCAAAGACCCTCCACGACGATACCCATGCTCCGGGCAGAACCTGCGATGGTGCGCACCGCTGCTTCCATGTCGGCAGCCGTCAGATCCTTCATCTTGGTTTTCGCGATTTCCTCGGCCTGGGCGCGCGTGATCTTGCCGACCTTGTCGGTGTGGGGCTTTGCAGAACCTTTCTGCACGCCGGCCGCCTTCTTGATGAGAACGGTCGCCGGTGGCGTCTTCAAGACGAAGGTGAATGACTTGTCCGCATAGGCGGTGATCACGACCGGAATCGGCAAACCGGGCTCCAGACCCTGGGTCTGGGCATTGAAGGCCTTGCAGAATTCCATGATGTTGAGACCGCGCTGACCTAGCGCGGGACCGATCGGCGGCGAGGGATTCGCCTTGCCGGCCGGCACTTGCAGCTTGATATAGCCGACGATTTTTTTCGCCATGTTTGCCTACTCCTGACTGTGAGTGATAACGCACCGCATTGACGACGATGCTCCTCTGCCGCAGATGAACCGCTGCAGCGCCGGTGATAAACCTCTATGCCTTCTCGACCTGGGCGAACTCCAGCTCAACAGGGGTGGCGCGACCGAAGATGCTCACCGAAACACGCAGGCGGCTCTTTTCATAATTCACTTCTTCGACCGTACCATTGAAATCGGTAAATGGCCCTTCCTTAATGCGCACCATCTCGCCAACTTCGAACAGCACCTTGGGACGGGGTTTTTCCACCCCCTCCTGCATCTGCTGCATGATTTTTTCGACTTCCTTCTCGGAAATCGGCGTCGGCTTGGTGGCAGTGCCGCCAACGAAGCCCGTCACTTTGGGCGTGCTCTTGACCAAGTGCCAGGTGTCGTCGTCCATTTCCATTTCGACCAGCACATAGCCCGGGAAAAACTTGCGCTCGGAGATGCTTTTCTGCCCACTCTTCATTTCGACCACTTCTTCGACTGGAACGAGAATCTGGCCGAATTTATCCTGCATGCCCGATCGCGCGATACGCTCAGTCAGCGCGCGCTGTACCGATTTTTCGAAGCCCGAATAGGCATGCACCACGTACCAGCGTTTCGTCATGATTATTTCCAGTCCAGCACCAGGTCGTAGAGGACCCATTCCAGAGTCTTGTCCGTCAGGAAGAGCACCAAGGCCATCACGACCACGAACCCGAAGACGATCAGGGTGGTCTGCACGGTCTCCTTGCGCGCCGGCCAGACGACTTTCTTCGCCTCGGCGATCGCCTCCTGGGCAAACACCACGAAGCGCTGCCCCGGCTCGGTAAACCAGGCCACCGCGCCTCCCGCAGCGATGCCGAGGAGCACCGACAGCACGCGCACCACGAGCGCCTGCTCGGCAAGCAGGTAGAACCCCGCAATTCCCGCCACGATCAGCAAGAGTGCTGAGGCGAACTTCAGTTTATCGGTCATTTCCGTCCATCGGCGTAACCATCGAGCCTGTGGCAGGGGCAGAGGGAATCGAACCCCCAACCTGCGGTTTTGGAGACCGCCGCTCTGCCAATTGAGCTATACCCCTTTAGCCAAGATCACAAAGGGCGGCAGCCGCTTCGGCGCCGCCCTGAATACTGGAAAACGCTTACTCGATGATTTTTGCGACGACGCCGGCGCCGACGGTGCGGCCGCCTTCGCG
>CAYZII010000051.1:0-15297 GCA_964478415.1 uncultured Methyloversatilis sp. | reverse complement strand
CTGCTGTTCGTCTTCAATGCCGACAAGCTCTCGGTGATGTTCGTCGGCGCAATGTGCGCGGTCGGAGCATTGAACGTCAATGCATACGGCTTTCCGTCGCTCTACGTGCAACTCGCCCTCTTCTTCATCGCCAGCACCTGGCTCATCATCAATCATGCCGACAATCAGGCGCGCGACTATCCGCTCGTGCGGCTCAAATACGCGTTACTGCTGGCAACCCTGCCGCTGTTCGCACTGAGCCTGTGGCTGCAATGGCGTTACTTCATCGATCTGAAAGCGGATGTGATCACCTCCTGCTGTGGCAGCATGTTTTCCGAGGGCGCCTCGAATGTCGCCAGCGAGGTCGCGGCGCTCGAAGCAAAACCGGCGATGCTGATGTTCTATGGCGCGCTGTCGCTTGCGATCCTCACTGCGCTTTGGCATTGGCGGCGGCGCGACGATCTGACTGGCTATGCGACGGGACTGGCCAGCCTGGCCGCCTTTATCGCGGCGATCAGCGGCATCCTCGCCTTCGTCTCGCTCTATGTCTATGAACACCCCCACCACCACTGCCCGTTCTGCCTGCTCAAACCCGATTACGATTACCAGGGGTACGCGCTCTATGTGCCGCTGTTTCTCGCCACCGCGACCGGGCTGGGGGCCGGCGTGCTGCGCTTCTTCTCGCATCGCCCCAGTTTGGCAGGAATCATTCCGGCCCTGAGTGCGCGGCTGGCCGCTGTCAGCACTTTGGGCTTCGCCGTGTTCCTACTCATCGCCGCTTTGATGGTTTGGCATTCCAACCTCGTGTTGCTCGAATGAAAGCGCTCGGTTCGCTCCTGTCTGCCCTGATTCTCGCTGCCTGCAGCGGTGGCGCGCCACCGACGAATCTCAATGTCGGTGACATCGCGCCGACCTTCCAGACCATGCGCGCCGATGGCATGGTTGCCCATTTCCCGGCCGCCTGGACCGGTCAGCCGGTCGTGGTGCGTTTCTGGGCCGACTGGTGCCGTTACTGTGCGCCCGAGATGAAGTTGCTCGATCAAGTCGCCAGGCGCTACCGGGATCAGCGGCTGGCGGTGATTGCCATCAATGTCGGTCAGGACAGGAAGACCGTGACGGCCTTTATGGACAAGCTCGCTGTCGGCTATCCGGCGCTGCTCGATGAGCAGAGCCAAATCGCCAGGTCGTGGGGTGTCGTCGGACTGCCGACCACCTTCTTCGTCGATGCAAAAGGCGTCGTGCGCGGCAAGATCGTCGGTGAAGCCGACGAGGCGCTGTTCGTGCGACATATCGAGAGTCTACACGAATGATCCCCTGCGACCTGTGTGCGCTCGACTGCGGCATCAAACCCTTCGAGCTGCCCCTGCCTGACAGGACGCTGCATTTCTGCTGCGAAGGCTGTCGCGGCATCTGGATGATGCTCCACGACATTGCCGAACCCCCTGCCCCAGCGCAGAATGCATCAACGACTCAACCCGACGAAAGGAGATCGCCATGAACCCCACGATGATGGAACAGGTTGCCTGCCAGGCTCCCCAGATGATGAGTGGCGTGGGGAGCAATCTCGGCCCAATGATGAGCCACCCGCTGGCCAGCGGCGCGATGCTGGCCGCCGGTGGCTATGCGGCCGGCAAAGGATTGCTGGGCGGTGTGCTGAGGAATCCGCTGCTGATCTTCGCCACCGGTGTCGCCGCCGGCTATCTGCTGTACCGCTACCAGAAGGAAATCATCGCCGCCGCGTCCAAGCTCACCGGCATCGGCAAGGATTTCGTGCTGCATCAAAAAGAGAACCTCGAGGATTTGCTCGCCGAGACCAAGACAGCGCCGGGCAGCGCTGCCGCCGCGCCGGCTGCGGCGGCAGAAGAAAGCAAGGAATGACCCGCCGATGAGCGCCCGTGACATCGAAGTGCTCTACCGCGAGAGCGGCTATCTGCGCTTGAGATTGCCGGTCACCTACCGCAGTGCCGCGCTCGGCGCCGCACTGGAAAGCGGCTTGTGCGCCTTGCCGGGTGTCCTGCGCACGAGCTGGCTGACCGCCGAGGGAAAACTGGCGATCCGTTTCGATGCGCATCGGCTCAATCACGCCGAGATCGCACGCCGCGTGCTGGCCCTGCTGCCGGAGCAAGCGCCATCAATGCCGCAAGCGCCTTCAGCACCTGCGACGCCCGAAACCGAGACGCCGCCAGCGCCAACGCTGGCCGAGCGGCTGGGCGATCTGCGCGCACGATTGATCGCTACCACGCCGGCGCGTTTCCGGCCACTGGTCGAGAACGCCACGACCGAAAAGGCGATCACCAATTTTCTCAATGACATCGTCGCCTTCTATCTGATCAAGGTGCATTGGGAGCTGATCGTCAATCGCTGGCTCAAGGAGCCGCTCAAACATGCCAATGCCTGGTTGACGGTGTTCTACCTGGTGTTCCTGATGATCCGCTATCGCAAGACGTGAAGCATTTCCGCATCGTCCATCGCCTGCCCTGGCGCATGCGCCTGATCGCACCGGCGCTCGTCAAGAACGAAGAGCGCTGTTACCTGCTTGAAATCCTGCTGCGCAAGCATGCCGCAATCCGTGACGTGCGTTCAGTCTGCGAAATCGGCTCGCTGACGATCCAGTATGATGCCGTGCAACTGCCCGAGCCGCGCCTGGTCGCACTCGTCGATGCGGTGCTGGGCAATCTGCAGGCTGCCTCGGCGCGTCCTGCCAGCTCACCAGCGCCGACCTCCGCTGCAGATGCTCCGTTGCAGGCATTCGAAGCGGCGATCGAAAACATGACCTGCGCCTCGTGCGCGGCGCTGATTGAATTGTCGCTGAAGCGCGATCCGCGTATCGAAGCGGCCAGCGTCAATTACGCCGCCGAGACGCTCTCCGTCAAAGGCCGGCTGACGAAAGATCAGCTCTTCGCGGCGGTGAAGAAACTCGGCTACCAGGCGCGGCCGATGGATACGCTCGCGCAGCGCCGTTTGCTCGTCGAGCGCGAGAAAGAAAGATTGGCCGCCGCGAAACGCAAACTCCTGGCCGCCGCGCTCGCCACCGCGCCGGTGATGGTCTCCGGCATGCTGATGCATCGCTCGCCGTGGCTGCGCGTGATGGAGCTCGCGCTGTCGACCTATGCGCTCGCCGGCCCCGGCGGCGACATCTTCAAGAAGGCCTGGGCGCTCGCCAAACAACGCGAGGCCAACATGGACACGCTGATCGCGCTGGGCGCGGGCGCGGCCTATCTTTACAGCATTCCCGGCGTGCTGCGCATGGAGCACCACGTCTATTTCGAGTCGGCGGCGGCGATCGTCGCCTTCGTGCTCGGCGGCCGCTACCTGGAGGAACGCGCGAAGGACAAGGCCTCGGAAGCGATCAGGAAGCTCATCGAGCTGCAGCCCGACACGGCGATCCGGGTCACGGACGCCGGCGACGAGACGGTCAGCATCGACGACGTGCGGCTCGGCGACATCCTGCGCGTGCGCCCCGGCGACAAGGTGCCGACCGACGGCATCGTCGTTGCGGGTAGCGGCAGCCTCGACGAATCGCTCTTGACCGGCGAGCCGCTGCCGGTGGCGAAGGCCCCCGGCGACAAGGTCGTCGGCGGCACCTTGAACACCAACGGCGCCTTCACGCTCAAGGTCACGGCCGTCGGCACCGACACGGTGCTCTCCGGCATCGTCAGGCTGGTGGATCACGCGCAGGGATCGAAGCTGCCGGTGCAGAAACTCGCCGATCGCATCTCGGCACGTTTCGTCCCTGCGGTCGGCCTCATCGCCGCCGCGACCTTCGCCGGCTGGCTCGCGGCCGGTCATCCGCTTTCTCGCGCCCTTTCGCATGCAGTCGCAGTGCTGCTGATCGCCTGCCCCTGCGCGCTGGGGCTGGCCACGCCGACCGCGATCATGGTCGGCATGGGCGAAGCGGCGCGGCGCGGCATCTACATCAGGAACGGCGAGGCGCTGGAAATCGCCGCCTCGCTCAACACGCTGGTGTTCGACAAGACCGGCACGATCACCGAAGGCCGCCCCATCGTCACCGACTTCCTGCCGACCGCCGGCATCGACGAAGCGCAGTTGCTCGCACTCGTCGCCGGCACGGAGCGGCACTCCGAACACTTCCTCGCCCGAGCGATCGTCGCCTACGCGCAGGTTCGTGCCATGTCACCAGCGCCGACTTTTGAATTCATCGCCAGCCCCGGTCGCGGTGTGCAGGCCAGCACCGAACTGGGCCTGCTGCGCATCGGCAACGCCGCCTTCCTCGCCGCCGCCGGCATCTCCTGCGCCGCTTTTTCGCTGCAAGCGGACGAATGGGCGCGGCGGGGCAAGACGCCGGTGTTCGTCGCCCTCGACGATCGTTGCGTCGCGCTGTTCGCCATTGCCGACGCGCCGCGCGAAGGGACGCGCGAGGCCATCGCGCTGCTGCATCGCCTCGGCCTCAAGACGGTGATGTGCACCGGCGACGTCGAGGCCGCCGCGCGCCATGTCGCGCAGGAAGTCGGCATCGACGAGGTCGTCGCCCGCGCCGCGCCCGCCGACAAGCTTGCCCTCGTCGAACGCCTGAAAGCGGAGGGCCGCAAGGTGGGCATGATCGGCGACGGCATCAACGACGCGCCGGCGCTCGCCGCAGCTGCGGTGGGCTTCGCGATCGGCGGCGGCGCCGACATCGCGGTGGAGGCGGCCGACGTCACCCTGGTCGGCGGCGACATCGCGCGCGTCGCCGCTGCCATCGAGCTCTCGCGCCGCACCATGGCGATCGTGCGCCAGAACCTGTTCTGGGCCTTGGGCTACAACGTGGTCGCCATCCCCGTCGCGGCCGCCGGCCGGCTCAATCCGATGATCGCGGCGGCGGCAATGGCGCTCTCCTCTGTGTCGGTGGTCAGCAACTCGTTGCGTCTGCAGAAATAAGTCTTGGCTCCCGCCCATCACGCCACCGAGCTTTCCTACGCGCTCGCCTTCCTGACCGGCTTGTTCGGTGCCGGCCATTGCCTGGGCATGTGTGGCGGACTCGTCTCCGCTTTCTTCATGAAGCTGCAAGCCAGAGGGCCCTGGCCCTATCTCGCCTACCACACCGCTCGCGTCGGCATCTATGCGCTCGTCGGCTTCTTCGCCGCTGCGCTTGGCGCGGCGCTGGTCTCCACCGGTCGTCTGGGACTGGTGCAAGGCCTCTTGCAGATCGTCGCCGGTGCCATCGTGATCCTGCTCGGCCTTGATCTGCTCGGCCTCACGCCGATCAGAAACGCCTACGGCTTCGCGCCGCTTTCCTGGCTGCGCCGCCAGTTCATGACTGCAACGCAAAACGGGCCCGTCGTCGGCAGCCTGATCGGCGGCGCGATCAACGGCCTGATGCCCTGCTCGATGACGATGGCGATGGCGGTCAAGGCCACCACCGCGCCCACGCCTATCGAAGGCATGCTGCTTTTGCTTGCTTTTGGCGCCGGCACGCTGCCGGCGATGCTCTCGGCCTCGGTACTGTTCGGCAGGCTGGGGCCACGTTTGCGCGGCTGGCTGCTCAAGGCAGCAGCGCTCACCGTCATTCTGCTCGGCATCGCTACCCTGTGGCAGGGCCTGCGTTATTTTTTCGTCATGTGGCTGCTGGTGCGCTGACGCGCTTGATCATGATCGAGCCAGCGCATCACACCTCCGCGCACTGCGACATTTTGTCACTTTCCTGCCTACGACGAAGGTCATAGATTCGCTCCCCTGCGATGCTGCAACTTTCGATGCGGCAACTTTCAAAGGGGGAAACACAATGACGGAAAGAAGACCTGGCGTAGGTCTGAGGCGTAACTGCCTGCTGCTGGCCATCAGTCAGGCTTGTGCACTTCCGGTCAGTGCCGGCGAGGTGCAACAGTTCGACGAAATCTCGGTCACCGCGACGCGCGCAGCGCGTCCCACCGGCGAGGTGCCCCAGGCGATCAGCGTCGTCGGCAAGGAAACGCTCTCCGAAAAGAAAATGTTCAACATGAAGGAAGCTTTGCAGGAGATGCCAGGCGTTTTCGTCGACAGCAAGAACGGCGGCTTCGATGCACGCCTGATCATCCGCGGTGCGGGGCTCAAGGCGCCCTATGGCATTCGCGAGATCCAGGTGCTGCGCGACGGGGTGCCACTGTCCGATCCGGATAGCTTTACGCGCCTCGATTTCGTCGACACCCAGGATATCGAACGCGTCGAGGTCGCGAAAGGGCCGGGCAACCTGTTCGCCGCCGGTGCGGCGGGCGGCGCGATCCAGATCATTTCGAAATCGGTGTTCGACGAGCGTGCCAACAACCTGAAAGTAGGTTATGGCAATGATGATACGAAGAACCTGCACCTGCGCTATGGCAAGACCTTCGGTGAGCAGGCGCTGGCCTTCACCGGCACCTACCGCGAAATGAACAATAGCTGGCGCGCCTGGAACCAGTTCGACACCACGCAGCTGTCGCTCAAGCACGGCATGCTGATCGGCAACGATGCGACCTGGGAATCGGAACTCTCCTATGCGGAGGCCAACGTGCAATTGCCGGGGGCGATGGATGCCACGCTGTTCCAGCAGTTTCTCGCCACGGGCCAGCAGACGGGCACCTCAGAAGCCTGGAAACATTCCGGGCGCTATTCGAAGGTGTGGTTCTTCAACACCAAGTTGGAAAAAGAGATCGGCGATCTCGTCTTCAAGCCGCGGCTCTACTACAACACCTGGTATCACTACCATCCGGTGACCGGCGTGATCAACGAGACCGAAAAATGGGTCTCCAATCTCGGCGCCGATCTCGAGGCACACTGGAAGCACACCCAGGGCACCCTGGTCGGCGGCGTGACGGTGCGACAGGAACGCACGCCGGATTCGCGCAAGTATCAATACCTCCAGGTCGTCACCACAACGAGCGGCGGCCAGTGCCGCGATTCGGCCACTGCCACGGGACGCATTTTGGCGACTTGTTCCGACGCAAAGGGCCGCCTGGCGGAAATCGACGATGCGACGGCGCTTTTGACGGGCATTTATCTTCAGGAGTCCTGGCGGCCGGCCAAAGGCTGGATCATCGACATCGGCGCGCGCTACGACCAGATCAAGTTCACCGACGACAACCAGCAGTTCTGGCAATACGACTGGGCAACCGGCCGCTACGTCGCCGGTGCCGGGACGACGCACACCAAAAAAACCTACCGGCTGCCTGCACCGAAGCTCGCGGTGAGCTATGAACTCGCGCCCGGCTTTCACCTGTTCGGCATGCTCGCGCGTGCCGGCCAGGTGCCTTCGCAGAGCGAGTTCTCGAACAATCCCACGCTCGAAGCGCCGCAATCGACAAACAAGGAGATCGGCCTCAAGGGGCGTGGCAAAGGCTGGCATTTCGACACCAGCGTCTATCTCAATGACGTCAGCAAGGAGATCGTCACCGTCACCAACGGTGGGGTGAGCAGCTACGTCAATGCCGGCCGGACGCGTCGCAAAGGCTTCGAGTTCTCCGGCGCCTTCGAGATCGCGAATGGCGTCGAGCTGGGCGGCTATCTGGGACTCACCGATTACAAATATCTCGCCTTCAGCGAACCGGTGCGCATCGGTGCCACGACGGTCAACCAGGATCGCGCCGGCAAGACCCTGCCCTTCATCCCGCACAAGCAATATGGGGTGTTCGTGGCCTGGAAGTCGCCGACTGGCTGGAAGGCCCGGCTGTCATCGAACACCTGGGGTGAATACTGGCTCGACAACGCGAACACCGAGAAATATCCCGGCTGGGAATGGGTAGCTAACTTGTCGGTCGGCTATGCATGGGGTGGCCATAGTCTGACTTTCAATGCCGATAACCTGTTCGACAAGCGTTATGCGATGGAAGTGAAAAAAGACACGAGCGGCAGGGTGACCTACATGGCCGCTGCGCCGCGCACCGTGATGCTCACCTATCGCTACGACTTCCGGTGATCGCGATGAAAGCGCTCCTGATTCTTTTCGGCTTGACTACGACAAGCGCTGGCCTGGCGCAACACGAACATCATGCACCGGCCGCCGCCGTCGCGAGCGCCGCTGTCCCGACGCAGGCCATGAGTCCGGCGGCGAGGTTGTGGACGACCCAGCCGCTGCTGCTGCCGGGCCGCAATCCGCGCGGCGAACGCGCCAGTGCGCTGCTGAAACCGCACGGCATCGCCGCAACTGCCGTGACGGTGTTTGCGCCGGAAGGGCCGGCCGAACGCCTCAAGGTCGAGTACCCGGTCGAAGCGGAAGGTGCGAAGATCGCATCCGCCACGCCGAAGATCGGCAACTACCATTGGGTCGTCGCGCGCGAGGAAACCGCCGGGGAGGTACGTGTCGCCTCGACAGCCTGGTATTTCGGCAATCCCGGCGATTCGCCAAAGGAATTGCTCCGGCAACAAAAGCACGAACTGGAGATCGTGCCCGACCCGCTACCGCGCGAGCATGCGAGCTATCGGGAAAGCGAGAAATGGCGCTTCCTCGTGCGCTTCAACGGCCAGCCGCTGGCGAACCAGCCGGTCACGCTCGAAACCGCATTCGGCAGCCGCTCGACCTTCATCACCGATGCCGCGGGCATCGCCACCGTGCTGTTTCCGCGCGACTTCAAGCCGGCCGCAGCGGCTGAGAACGACTCTGGACACGCTCCGCGCCGCGCCGCCTTCGTGCTATCGACGACGAAGGAAGACAAGGGTCGCAGTTATCTCACGGCTTTCAACCAGTTTTACAGCCCGGATGCCGACCGGGGCAAAAGTCTGGGCTGGGGCGCTGCTTTCGGTCTGATCGGCATGTTTGCCGCCACCCCGTTGCTGCGACGGAAGAAAGGATCGACCGGAAATGCTTAGAACGCTCTTTCCTACCCTGGCACGCTTTCGCCTGACGGTACAACTTGTGATGCTGTTTCTCACGGTTTATGGCAGCGTCTTCGTCGGCACCTACATGGCCGACAAGATCTCCAACGCCCTGCCGGCGCTTTCCTGCGCCTACGACCAGATGAACGGCGGCTACTGCGTGCTGGTGCCAACACAACACATTCTGCATCACCGCATCGGCGAGGCCTTGGTGCGTGCCCAGCAACTTACCTTCGGCATGGTGCTGCCGCTTCTGATGACTTTCGTCTCGTTCTTCGCCTTCTTCTTCGTGCTCGGCAAGGCCTTCTGCGGCTGGGTCTGTCCGCTCGGCACCTTGCAGGAGCTGATCGGCAAGCTCGGCCGGAGGTTCGGCATCGGCATGCGCCGCTTCGAGAAGGACGATCTGGGCGACGTCAAACGCGTACGACCGGTGAAATGGCTGCTGCTGCTCAGTCTGGTCTTCCTGCTGCCGCTGTTGACCGGCCTGGGGGTTACGCCGCACTCGCTGGGCAACCCCTACTGCGACATCTGCCCCTCTCGGGTGGCGACGACGCTGCTTTCCGGCAACACCGAACAGCTGGCGCTGCGCCTCGGCGACAACGTGAGCTTTGCTCTCGGCGCGATCGCCAACTTCCTGATCGGTTTCACGATCATCGGTGCGCTGGCGATCCGCCAGCCGTTCTGCCGCATCTGTCCGCTGCTGGCCTTCAACGCGGTGTTCCAGCGTCTGTCGCCGATGCGACTCGTCAAGCCTTCGCGCGAAAAATGCGGTAGCTGCCACATCTGCACCGAAGCCTGTCCGATGGACATCGTGGAAATTTCCCGAGAAGAAGGCCGCAAGGCCTACCACGAGGACTGCACGCTGTGTGGCCGCTGTGCCGAATACTGCCCGCAGGATGGCGTGATCCAGCTCAAATGGGGGCCGGTTGCGCTGTTTTCGTCGTGCCGTGACTATTACAAGCGCAAGGTGCAGCGCGAGCTGCCTGATGGCACGGTGAAACCACTCAAGTTCGTGAAAAACGCGACACGGCCCGCATCCGCCGATGCTTGAGGAACTCGCCGCCGGCCAGGTCGGCCTGGCCACCGTCTGGCTGCTCGGTGCATCGATGGGGCTGACCGCCTGCACCGTCACCTGTCTGCCATTCATCGGCACCTGGGCACTCGGTCGCGCCAGCGGCCAGCGCGAGGCCTTGCTGCACACCGGCATCTTTCTCGCCGGCCGCGTGCTCACCTATACGCTTCTCGCCGCTTTGGCGGGAGCAGCAGGACTAGGGCTGTCCAAAGCCCCGGGGGGCGCCTGGGGCAATGCCGTCATCGGGATGGCGAGCATCGTCGCCGGTCTCTGGCTGCTGCTTCGCCCGACGAGCAGGACCTGTGCCGTCCCGCCAGCGCCGACTTTCACACCCGTCAAAATTCATCGCAGCAAAGCCGACAGCCTGCCGCCGCTGTTCCTCGGCGCGGCGCTGTCGCTCACCCCTTGCACGCCGCTCGCCTCATTGCTCGCGCTGGCGGCGCAAGCTGGCAGCCCGGGCCAGGGCGCAGCCTTTGGGCTGGCCTTCGGCCTCGGTGCAGCGATGACGCCGATTTTGGTACTCGTGCCGCTCGCCGGCCGGCTCGGCCGCGAACTCAAAAGCGGGCGTGCCTGGCTGGCGCGCTGGCTTACCACCGGGGCGGCGCTGGTGCTGCTCACCCTCGGCGTGCGGCGACTGGCGCTCGTTATATGAATCTTCCGAAACAAATGCAGCCGTGAGCTCTGCGCCGCGGCAACGTGACAAGGCGTGCCGCTGCCATCGTCAGATCACCCGGCCTTCTGTGCCGTGGGTCAGAAATCGGCGCCGGCAAGACAGCACACACTTGCGCCAGATCAAGAAAATATCGGAAAAACAATGCACTGCGACAATCTGCCGCATCCGGAAAATCCTTTCGCCTCCTAGAATCGGCTGCGATTTCATTCCAGCAACGAGGAGAAAATCATGCGCTTCAAATGCAGCGTGCTTGCCTTGAGCATCGCGGCGTTCCCTTTCGCGCTCCAGGCGGCGGAAACGACGCTTTCCCCCGTCATCGTCACTGCGGAAAAAGAAAGCGCGGGAGCCCAGACGCTACCGGCTGCCGACCTCCAACGCCTGCGCCCCGCAACCAGCGATACCACGAGCCTGCTGCGCGACCTCCCCGGCGTCAGCCTGCAAGCCGCGGGAGGCGTCTCCTCTCTGCCGGTCATCCATGGCCTGGCCGATGACCGGCTACGCATCAAGGTCGATGGCATGGACATCGTCGCCTCCTGCCCCAACCACATGAATCCGGCGCTCTCCTACATCGATCCCAGCCAGGTCGAAGCGATCCAAGTCTGGGCCGGGATCACGCCGGTGAGCGTCGGCGGCGACTCGATCGGCGGCGCGATCGTCGTCAAATCCGCCGCACCCGTCTTCGCCAAGCCAGGCCAAGGCAGTCTCGTGCAGGGTGAGGTCGGCGCCTTCTACCGCAGCAATGGCAACGCCTATGGTGGCAATCTGGCCGCGGCCTATGCCACCGAATCCTTCAATATCAGCTACACCGGCGCCACCGCCCAATCGGACAACTACAAAGCAGGGGGCGACTTCAAGGAGCGAATTTACGGTTCTGCCGTCAGCCCCACGGTCACCGGCCGCATCGGCCACACCTTGCCGCTCGACGAAGTCGGCTCGACGGCTTACGAAACCCGCAACCACACGCTCGGCCTCGCCTTCAAGGGTGGCAAGCATCTTGTCGAAGCCAAGTTCGGCTACCAGGATCTGCCCTACCAGCTCTATCCGAACCAGCGCATGGACATGCTCGACAACGAGGCCAAGCGCCTGAACCTGCGCTATCTCGGCCGCTTCGACTGGGGCTCGCTCGAAGCGCGCGCCTGGCACGAAGAGGTCGATCACTTCATGGATTTCGGCGCGGACAAGCGCTATTACTACGGCACCGCTTCCGGTGGAGCGTCGGCAGCCAATGGCACGCCTTGCTCGCCGATGAGCGCCACCTGCGCCTGGGGCATGCCGATGTATACCGCCAGCAAGACGACCGGCGCGAGCGCCAAGGCCGACATCGCGCTCTCGCAACAGGACCTGCTGCGCGTCGGCGCCGAATATCAACTCTACAAACTGAACGACTGGTGGCCGCCTTCCGGCGCCGGCATGTGGCCCAACACTTTCTGGAACATCCGCAACGGCGAGCGCGCGCGCACGGCGCTGTTCGGCGAATGGGAGAGGAAGCTCGATGCGCAATGGCAGACGCTCGCCGGCCTGCGATTCGAGCGAGTGGCCATGGATACCGATCCGGTGCAAGGTTACAACTCCACCACCGACGGCATGGCACCGATGTTTCACTATCAGTTGCGCGACAGTGCTGCCTTCAATGCCGCGGATCGCAGCAAGACCGACCACAACTGGGACATGACGCTGCTGGCGAAATACACCGCCAGCCCGACGCAGGACATCGAGTTCGGCTTCGCCCACAAGACCCGCTCGCCGAACCTCTATGAGCGCTATGCCTGGTCGACCTGGCAGATGGCGGCGCTGATGGTCAACTGGTTCGGCGACGGCAACGGCTACATCGGCAACCTCGATCTCAAACCCGAGAAGGCCAACACGCTTTCGGCCAGCTTCGACTGGCATGCCGTCGACCGCGCCTGGGAATTCAAGGCCACACCCTATTACACGCGTGTTTCCGACTACATCGACGCCGTGCAGTGGGATGCGACGACCAATGCGCCGCGCACGACGCCATTGCCCGCGAACCAGTTCGCCGTGCTCAAGTTCATGAACCAGTCGGCGCGCATCTATGGGCTCGATCTGTCGGGGAAAATGCCGCTCGGGAAAACCGGTGTCGGCCAGTTCGGCCTGAAAGGTTGGCTGAGCTACACCAATGGCAAGAACCGCACGACGGGCGATGCGCTCTACAACATCATGCCGCTCAATGCGAAACTCACGCTCACGCACACGCTGGGCGGCTGGGACAATGCGCTCGAAGTCGTGATGGTCAAGGCCAAGAACGACGGCGCGGATGCGCGCAAGGAAATCCACACGCCGGGCTACAGCCTCGTCAATCTGCGCGGCAGCTACTCGTGGAAACAGGCACGCATCGATTTCGGTATCGAAAACCTGTTCGACAAGCTCTACTACCTGCCGACCGGCGGCGCCTACGTCGGCCAGGGCACGACGATGACGACGCAGGCCACCCCGACCGGCGCCGTGCCCGCCTGGGGGACTGCCGTCCCCGGTCCGGGCCGCTCGCTCTATGCTGGCTTCAACTACAAATTCTGAGTCGAGACGATTTCTTTATGCATCCTTACGCCGGTCTGCGGACTGGCGTTTGTTTTACACTGCCCCGGTGGAACGCGCAGTTGGTCTGATCCTCGTCCTCATCCTGCACGCCGCGGCGCTGTGGGGTCTGTGGCAATACCGGCTGATTCCTTCGCCGCATGAGACGATGACACTGTTCGTAAACTTCATCGCGCCACCGACGCTGGAGAAGAAGGAAGCCCCCAAACGTCCGCTGCCGCCCAAGCCAAAGCCCGTCGAGAGGCCCTTGCCACACCAGATCGTTGCCGAGGCGCCAGTCGTGACGCCAACCGACTACGCCGTACCCCCGCCGCCACCCAAACCGGAGCCGATGCCCGCACCCGTCGTCGAGACGCCGCCGGCGCCCTTGCCGGTCGGGCCGGTAACTTTGTCTTCCGAACTGGCCGTCGTCTGCCCGGAGCGCGTCGCGCCTGGCTATCCGTCCACTTCGCGCCGGCTCGGCGAAGAAGGCAAGGTCGTGCTGCGCATCGAGCTCGATGAAGACGGCAACGTGGCGGCAGTGCACATCGCTGAGAGCAGTGGCTTCGCCCGCCTCGACGGCGCCGCGGTGGAGGCCGTACGCAACTGGCGCTGCAATCCGGCACGGCGCGACGGCCAAGCGGTGCGCGCCGTCGCGCTGCAACCCTTCAAATTCGTCTTGCAAGGAAACTGATCCCGTGGAACAAGGTCTGGGCTTTGCCCATTTTCTGAGTCATCTGGATGCCGTCGGCAAGGGCGTGCTGCTCTTGCTGCTGATCCTCTCCGTCGCCAGCTGGTATCTGATCGTCACACGCAGCGTCGAGAACTGGCTGGCGAAACGCCGTGCCGTGGCGTTCGAGGCGCGTTTTCGCGCCGCGCGGCAGATCGACGAATTGCCCGCCGATCGAAGCGTATTGGCACAACTGGTCGACACCGCTCGGACATTGACGCTGACCTGCCGTCCCACCAGCGCCGACTTTGGCGAGCTGCTCACGCGCAGTCTCAACAACGCGATCGACGAGGAGATGCTGCGCGCCGAGCATGGTCTGACGCTGCTCGCCACGGCCGGTTCGGCCGCCCCCTACATCGGCCTGTTCGGCACGGTCTGGAGCATCTATCACGCGCTGGTGCAGATCGGCCTGTCGGGTCAGGGCACGCTCGACAAGGTGGCCGGCCCGGTCGGTGAGGCGTTGATCATGACTGCACTGGGGCTGGCGGTGGCGATTCCGGCGGTGCTCGCCTACAACGCCTTCCAGCGCCGCAACCGGATGTGGCTCAACCGGCTGGAGACGTTCGCCCACCAGCTCTATCTACACCTGACGGTGGACCATGGCCAAAGCTGACATCTCGCGCCGCCATCACGACGCACCGCTGGCCGAGATGAACATCGTGCCGCTGGTGGATGTGATGCTGGTGCTGCTGGTGATCTTCATCGTCACCGCGCCGCTCCTCACCCACGCCGTGAAGATCGATCTGCCGAAGGCTTCGTCGAGCGTGAATATGACCAAGCCGGAGCACATCGAGTTCGGCATCCGTGAAGACGGCAGCCTCTACTGGAGCGGTGAAGTGGTCACGCTCGCCGAACTGCCGGCGCGCTTTGCGGCGGCAGCGCAACAGCAGCCGCAACCCGAACTGCACATCCGCGCCGACCGCCACGTGCATTACGAAAAGGTCGCCCAGGTGATGGCCATCGCAGCGAAAGCCGGCCTCGTCCGGATTGGTTTCGTCAGTGATCCGACAGACGGCTGAAAACCGGTGCCGGCGCTATCGCGCATGGCTCAGTGACCATGCAGTTTTTTCCTGAAACCAGACCTTGCTCAGCGACTGGTAAGGAACATCGCGTGCATTGGCCGCTGCCTTGATACCGTCGAGCAAATGCTGTGGCAAACGTAGCGAGAGGGTGCGGGTGGTTGGCTTGAGATTGGGGAATACGACGCGCCGTGCTTGTAACCAATCGAGATAGTCGTCGAATCATGCGCTTCCCAAAACGCCCGCTCTTCGGCTTCGCTGGCAAATTTCGGAATCTTCTCACTCGGCTTGTTCATAAATCCTTCTTTCCTTTCTGTGCATGTCACGGGCCGAGATCACTCGGATCCGAGTGCCCGCCTTGCGCAAGGTAAAGGTCAGGTGCAGCAAGAGTCCCTCATCGGTCGGTTCAGGGCATGGTAGCGATCCTCTTGCGGGCGGCAGTATCAAGCCCGCGCTCCTCGCCAATAGACACGGTTATTGGCTCCGGCCGCTGCGCTTAACATCGGCTGCGCCGATGTTAGCCTAC
>CAYZII010000050.1:0-16315 GCA_964478415.1 uncultured Methyloversatilis sp. | reverse complement strand
ATTGGTGGAGGGGGAAGGATTCGAACCTTCGAAGGCTAAGCCGGCAGATTTACAGTCTGCTCCCTTTGACCGCTCGGGAACCCCTCCAAGGAAACGCCGCATTCTGCACGAAACTCTACACGACTGTCAATGGGACTTCGAACCAGGCTTACGGGAGGATCGCCCTGGGCACGGCGTAGAATGGTTTGCAATGAATGAATCCTTCACCCTTCCGCCTTCCCTGCGCGAGGCTTTGGCGCAGCGCTTCGGTGAGCGTTTCTCGACCAGCGCCGCGGTGTGCGAGCATCACGGCAAGGATGAATCCTCGATGACGCCGCAGCCGCCCGACGCCGTGGTGTTTGCCCAATCGACCGAAGAGGTCGCGGCCACGGTGGCCTTGTGTCATGCCCACCGCGTGCCGGTGATTCCTTTTGGCGCGGGAACCTCGCTGGAAGGACAATTGCTCGCCGTCAGAGGCGGCGTGTGCATCGACCTTGGCGGGATGAACCGCGTGCTGGCCGTGCGTCCGGCGGATTTGGATGCCACGGTCGAAGCCGGCGTGACGCGCAAGGCACTCAATGCCGTTTTGCATGGTACCGGACTGTTTTTCCCGATCGACCCGGGCGCCGACGCAAGCTTGGGTGGCATGGCAGCAACGCGTGCCTCCGGCACCAATGCGGTGCGCTATGGCACGATGCGCGAAAATGTGCTCGCCCTGACGGTGGTGCTGCCGGATGGCCGCATCATCAAAACCGGCACGCGTGCGAAAAAATCCGCCGCCGGTTATGATCTGACCCGGCTGTTCGTCGGCTCGGAAGGCACGTTGGGCGTCATCACCGAACTGACGGTGCGCCTGCACCCGCTGCCGGAAGCCATCGCTGCGGCAGTGTGCGCTTTCCCGGACGTCGGCGCGGCGGTGGATACGGTGATCCAGACGATTCAGCTCGGCATCCCAGTCGCACGCATCGAGCTGCTCGATGCGTTGTCGATCCAGGCGATCAACCACTACAGCAGGACGTCATTGCGCGAGACGCCGACATTGTTCTTCGAGCTGCACGGCTCGCCGGCCAGCGTCGACGAACAAACCGCCGCCTTGCGTGCCATTGCCAGCGAACATGGCGGCACGGATTTCGAATGGGCGCACCGCCCCGAGGAGCGTTCGCGTCTGTGGCAGGCGCGTCACGATGCCTACTACGCCTGCCTGGCGCTCAAACCCGGCGCACGTTCGCTGACCACGGATGTCTGTGTGCCGATCTCGCGGCTCGCCGAGTGCATTGCCGCGACCCGCGCCGATCTCGAAGCAAGTGGTTTGATGGCACCCCTCCTGGGGCATGTCGGCGACGGCAATTTCCATTTGCTGATCCTCGTCCGGCCAGATGACGACGCGGAGCTTGCCAAGGCGCAGGCTTTCGCGCAGCGGCTCGCCGAACGGGCGATCGCAATGGACGGCACCTGCACAGGTGAGCACGGCGTGGGGCTGGGCAAAAAGAAGTTCATGGCGCTCGAGCATGGCGAGGACGCCCTGGCCGTGATGCGGGCGATCAAAGAGGCGCTCGACCCTGACGGACTGATGAATCCGAGCAAGATCTTGCCATAGTGATGCATAGAGTCTGCCTAGGGAGCATTTCCGCAGGGCGGCGAGCCGGTGCTCTTGCTGCTGGCGGTGACGCACAGCAAGGCATCACGGCAGGATACGATCTTCAGAGCCTGATGCAAAAAATCGGCGCTGGCGAGACGGCACCGACGCAATGAAGGGATCGCAAAATCGATCGGCCAACCTCTCGCCGCTGGGCAGCGCGTTGCTCGCGCAGCTCGGCGGGGCCGCTGTGACGCTGCTGTTCATTGTCGCATTGAGTCGGATATCCAGTGCCGATTTCCTGCGCATCCCACTGCTCATCGCGCTGCTGCAGGGCGGCCTGGCGGCACTGATCGCGTTTGGATTGCGTGCGCCGCGCTGGTGGATCGTGATCCACCTTGCGTTCATGCCGCTCGTCGTCCTCGTCCATCGCCTCGACATCCCTCCCGGCTGGTTTCTCGCCGCCTTCGTGCTGTTGTTTGCCGTCTTCTGGCGCACCGATGATAGCCGCGTGCCGCTGTATCTGACCAATCGCGCCACTGCGGACGCGATCCTCGAACTGCTGCCCGTCACGCCCTGTCACTTCCTCGATCTCGGCTGTGGGGACGGCGGTCTGCTCAAACGGCTCGCGCAAGCCCGTCCCGATTGTCTGTTCACCGGCGCCGAGCATGCGCCGCTGACCTGGCTCGTCGCGCGACTGCGCACCGCAGGGCTGCCGAACGTGACCATTCTGCGGCGTGATTTCTGGCATGTGCCGCTTGGCGGTCATGCGGTTGTCTATGCTTTCCTGTCACCGGCGCCGATGCCGCGGCTGTGGGAAAAAGCCGTGCGTGAAATGTCGCCCGGCGCACTATTGATCAGCAACAGCTTCGCGGTCCCGGAGCAGCTGCCGGAATCGACCGTCGAGGTTGCGGACCGCCGGAACACACGGCTGTTTCTCTATCATCCCGTACCCGACGGATAAGACTGGCGATTCCGCTGCATTTCCGGCCATCCGCAGCGTTCGTGATCGGGAATAATCCCCGGCATATATCGGGAAGAACCAAAGATGGCGGACATCATCTGCATCATCGGCAACAAGGGCGGCACCGGCAAGACCACGTTGTCGCACATGCTCTGTCAGGGGCTGGGGCTGCTCGGCCAGCGCTCGGTCTGCGTGCTCACCGATACGCATCGCGAACCGCTCGACCCGGCCGAGCGACGTTACCTGATCGCCGACGCCCGCTCGCGCGAGGCACTCGCCAAGGTGGTCGACAAGATCCGCTCGCTGAAGGCCTGGCTCGGCGTAATCGATGGCGGGGGCAACCGCAGCGAAATGGATCGCCGCCTCTATGGGCTCGCCGATCTCGTGTTGCTGCCATTCCGCGATTCGCATGAGGATATCCGCACCGTGATCCGCGATCTCGAGATGTTTCCGCGCGCGTATGCGGTGCCGACCCAGTGGCCGACCAATGCCTGGCAGCGCGAAGCGGCCGAGAAAGCCGTCGCGGAATTGCTGGCACCCTATCGCGATCGCATCCTTTCCCCGGTCTTCAGCCTGTCGGCGAGCAAGCTTTTGTTACAAAAGCAGATTCCACCCGCCCTGCCGACACCATTGGCAAATGCCTGCCGCGCCGTCGCGCATCAGGTCATCGAGCTGCTTCAGCTCCCGGTCGAAGACTCAGCCCCGGTGCAGGGCATCGCCCGCAGCGCAGCGAACGGGCCACGCAACGTCGCCGCCGCGGCTTGAGGCCGACCTCAATTCTTCCCTTGCGCGACCAGTAAGGCCTGTGAGCGGTTGCTCACGCCGAGCGCCTTGAAGATCGCCGAGACGTGGATCTTCACGGTGCCCTCGGTGACGCCGAGCAGCTCGGCGATCTCGCGGTTGGTCTTGCCTTCAGCGAGCAGATCGAGTACGCAGGCCTGGCTCTTGGTCAGGCCGTAGCGTTCGGCGACGCTGCGCGCGCGTTTTTTCTTGCCGGACAGGTTGCGGTATTCGGGCGGTAACCAGATCTCGCCGGCCAGTACCTCGCGCAACGCGCCGAGCAAAACGTCAGTGGAACTGGCCTTGGACACGAATCCCGCGGCACCGCCTTTCATGACTTTCATCACCGTATCGGCATCATCGAGCGCCGAGAGGATCACCACCGGAATGTGCGGATAACGCTTGCGCAGCACCCCGAGAAATGGAAATCCGCTTGTGCCCGGGAGCATCAGGTCGAGCAGGGCGAGATCGAAATCGTCGTTTTCTTCCAGGAGCCGCGTCGCCTCATCGGCATCGCGTGCACCGAGCACTTCCAGCGGGCCATCCCCCGCTTCTTCCAATGCCCTCAACGCCAGCAGCAGCCCTTCGCGTACCAGCGCATGATCTTCGATGACCAGGATGCGCAACTTGCTCTCCTCATTCCGATCAGGGTTATCATTGAGGGCGAATCATAAACCGAGCGAGGCTTCCCATGACGAACGCGTCCGATGTCAATCTTGGCGACCCGCTGGAATTCGTCAAGAGCCTGTGGGGCAACATGGGGTTCTCGTTGCCGGGCATGGTCGCCCCGACCGTCGATACCGACGAGATCGGCAAACGCATCGCCGATCTGAAAGCCGTCGAGGGCTGGCTGAAATCCAACCTGAACCTGTTGCAGATGACCATCCAGGGTCTCGAAATGCAACGCGCCACGCTGCTGGCCTTCCAGCAAATGGGACAGGCCGCCCAGACCACGGATGAGACGCAGAAAGCCCCGCCCGTCAATCCCTTTCTCGATCCGGCGGCCTGGCAGATGCCTTGGGATTTGCTGAAGAACTCGAGGACGCAGCAAGCCTCTGATCCAACCGCGCCCGCTGCTGCCACGGCGACGAAACCCAAGCGTTCACGCAAGAAAACTCGGCAAGGCGAGCCACAGCGGTAGGCTCAGCATCCCCAGCAACGTGCTGGCCGAAATCAGCCAGGCGACACGCGTGCCGTCACCGCCCATGCGCTGCGCGAGGATATAGGCCGACGAGGCCGTCGGCAATGCCGCAAAAACCAGCGCAACATCGAAAAGCATCCCGGCAAGACCGAACCAGCGCGCGATCAGCCAGGCAATCAGTGGCATGGCCAGTAGTTTCACTGCCAGAAAATAGCCCGCCGCGCCCCGCCCTTCCCGACCCAGTGCGCCACGCAACTTGAGCGCCGCACCGACCGCCAGCAGTCCCAATGCGATCGCCGCTTCGGCCAGCCGCCCTAGGAATTGTGCGACCGGTGCCGGCACCGGCAGGCCAAGCAGATTCCAGAACAGCGAGACGAGCGTGGCGAGAAACAGCGGATTTTTCGCCAGCTCGCGCCAGATCGAGGTCTCGCCATGACGCGCCAGCATGCCCACCGCCGCAAGGTTCGCCACCGGCACCATGCTGCCGACCATCAGACCCATCGCCGCGATGCCCGCCGCGCCATGCAGTTTCGCCGCCACGGCGAGCCCGATATAGGAATTGAAGCGGAAAGCACACTGGAATTGCGAGGCGAACGACAGGGGTGTGAGCGGAAACAGCGGCCGCGCAGCCAGCGCCAGCAGCATCGCGCCCACCATCGCGGCTGCCCCCGTGCCGATCAGCGGCAGCGCATCGAGCGTCAGCGGCGTTTTCGTAAACGCGTGGAACAAGAGTGCCGGGAACAGCACGAAATAGACCAGCTTTTCCACGCCACTCCAAAAATGGTCGCCCAGCGCCATCCAGCGGCGCAGTCCAAAGCCGAGCAGGATCAGCGCGAAATCGGGGAGCAGCGTCAGCGCGGTATTCATCGCCTCAGATCACGCCCTGCGCTTCCAGACTCGCGATCTCCTCGTCCTGAAAGCCCGCCGCGCGCAACAGTGCCGTACCGTCAGCGCCGAGTTTTGGCGCCGGCCGGCGCACGGTAAATTCCCAGCCCCCAATCTTGAGCGGCGGCGCGAACTGCGCGAGCCCATCGATGGTGCGTAGCATGCCCCGCGCCGTCAGTTGCGGATGAACCAGCGCTTCTTCGAAGCTCAGCACTGGCGTGACACCACAGTCTACGGTCTCGAACAGTGTCGCCCAGGCGGAGAGCGGCCGGCTGGCGAACAAGGCTTCCAGTTCCTGCCGTGTGCGCTCGCCCTGCTCGCCGCGGGCCAGCCCGAAAGGCTCGAGTTCCGGTTTGCCGATCGCCGCGCAGAACGCCCGCCAGAACTTTGGCTCGATGGCGGAAACGGCAAGCCAGCGCTCATCCTGGGTGCGGTAGAGTCCATAAGCGGGCAGACCGCCGGACAGATCATCCGTGCCGCGTGGCAACGTCGTGCCGCGCGTCAGCACCGAAAGCAGTGGTGAGTAGGCATGGGCGAACACCGCATCGGTCATCGAAACATCGAGATAGCGTCCTTGACCGGTGGCCCTGGCGCCGATCACCGCCGCGAGGATGCCCATCGCCGCGGTCAGCGCACCGCCGAGCAGGTCAGCGATCTGCAGGTTGGGGATGGCCGGATCGCCACCACGGGTGCCGATCTGATCCAGCACGCCGGCAGTGGCAAGGTAGTTGAGGTCATGCCCGGCGCGCTCGCGCCAGGGGCCGTCCTGCCCATAACCGGTGATCGCGCAATAGACGATGCGCGGATTGACCTCGCGCACGGCCGCATACCCCACGCCGAGACGGTCTACGACACCGGGCCGGAAACTCTCGACAATCACATCGGCATCAAGCGCCAGGCGCAGGAACACTTCGACGCCTGCCGGCCGTTTCAGATCGAGCCGCAGGCTGTATTTATTGCGATTGAGGACGCGGAAAAAGAAACTGTCTTCGCCCGGTGCCGCCCCCAGGCCGAGCGTGCGGGCGTAATCGCCCGCGCCGGGGTCTTCGATCTTGATCACCTCGGCGCCGAGGTCGGCCAGATGCAGTGTGCATACCGGCCCCGGCAGCAGGCGGGTGAGATCAAGAACCTTCAGGCCGGCCAGCGGCCCCGCGGCCGAGCCGCCAGCCGGTTGCGTCATCCGTTTTCAGTCCTCAAAGAGGTTTTTTCGCGGTAATCGCACCACGAATCTCTGCTGGGCCATAGCCGACGGCCTTGTCCTCGGGATAGAGCTCTTTGAGCTTGTCGGCCACCCCCGGCGCCAAGCGTTCCGGCGTGCCGTGGCAGTTCAGGCACAGATCCTGCGTCGGCAGCGCTTTCATATAGCGATAGAACTTCTGGCCGCCTTCTTCGACGATGGCACCATGATCGATGCCGGTCGGCTTCTCCCCACTGGCCAGCCGGCGTTCGAAGTCTTCGAGCACCTGGCGCTCCCAAGCATCCGGCACGGCTTTCGGGTTGCGGTTCTTCAGGCTCACGCGGCGGATCTGCCAGCCCAGTTGCGCGGAGAGGTTCTTGGCCATCTCGGGTGCCTTTTCACGGCACACCGAGATCGCCTGGGCGTGCCCCCCCTTATCGATTTCCTCCTGCAATACCTCGAGCAGCTTGGGCACCATCTTGGCGGGAATGCCACGCGCCTCCTGCAGCAATTGTGCCTCGTCGGCCAGCACGCTGCGGGTCGCCACGAATCCCAGTGCGCACAACAACAGGGTCACAGATCGTGTCTTCATTGTCTCCTCCGTGCAGGGTTGTAGGAAGCGCAAGTCTAATCAAATTTGCGCTCGTCGCTGATCACCTTGCCATCGTTCGGCAGCGTGCCACGCGGCACGAAACGGACCTCGCCGCGCAGTTTGGTCAGCTCGCGCAACGTCGTGGCGATGGTGGCGGTTTCGCCCTCGCCTTCACAGTGCAGGGTCATCGTATCGACGCCGTCGGGATTGGTGACGACCAGCCGCGCCCGTGTTACTTCCGGGTGGCGTTTGAGCAGCGCGGCGATCTGCTCCGGATGGACGAACATGCCCTTGATCTTGGTGGTCTGGTCGGCACGTCCGAGCCAGCCCTTGAGGCGCACGTTGGTGCGCCCACACGGAGAAATGCCAGGCAGGATCGCGGAGAGGTCACCGGTGCCGAAGCGGATCAAGGGATAGACAGGATTGAAGCTCGTCACGACCACTTCTCCGACCTCACCGGTGGGCACGGGATCGCCGGTGCCGGGACGGACGATTTCGACGATGAGGTCTTCATCGACGATGAGGCCATCATGCGCCGGGGTCTCATAGGCGATGACGCCCAGATCGGCGGTGGCATAGCATTGGAAACCGGCGATGCCACGCGCCGCGAAAGCTTCGCGCTGCGCCGGCAGGAAGGCCTCGCCCGAGACCAGGGCTTTGCTCAGCGATGGAATTTTCAGGCCCAGCTCGTCGGCCTTGTCGAGCAGGATGCGTAGGAAGCTAGGCGTGCCGACATAACCGTGGGGCTGCAATGCGGCCATCGCCTGGACCTGCTGCTCGGTCTGGCCGACGCCGGCCGGAAACACCGTGCAGCCCAGTGCTCGGGCGCCCCCTTCGAGAATCCACGCCCCTGGGGTCATGTGGTAGGAGAAGCTGTTATGCACCAGGTCGCCAGCCCGAAAGCCGGCGGCGAACAAGGCACGCGCGCTGCGCCAGTAATCGGCGTTCAGTCCCTCGGGTTCGTAAATCGGGCCCGGCGAGGAAAACACGCGCGCGATCTGCCCCCAGCGTGCGGCGACCAGCCCCCCGAAAGGCGGCTGGTGTTTCTGCAGCTCGATCAGCTCGTGCTTGCGCAACACCGGCAGTCGCGCCAGAGCCGCGCGCGAATCGATTTCACGTGGATCGACAGCGCGTAGCCTTTCTGCAAACCACGGCGCATGAGCTTTCGCATGGGCGATCTGAGCTGGCAGGCGCGCCATCAGGTCACGTTCACGCTGCTCGGGGTCGCGCGTTTCAAGCGCATCGAAAAATTCGCTCATGCCAGCCAGCGCTTTCTTCTGCGGTAGTGCTTCACGTCGCGGAAACTCTTGCGCCCCTGACTGGAGAGGCCAAGATAGAACTCCTTGACGTCTTCGTTGTCGCGCAGCTCGGCGGCCTTGCCTTCCATCACGACACGGCCGTTCTCTAGGATGTAGCCGAAATCGGCATAGCGCAGCGCGACCATCGTGTTCTGCTCGGCGAGCAGGAAACTCACCTTCTCGCGCTGGTTGAGGTCGCGCACGATCTCGAAAATCTCTTCGACGATCTGCGGCGCGAGCCCCATCGAAGGTTCATCGAGCAGGATCATCTCGGGATCGGCCATCAGCGCGCGACCGATCGCCGTCATCTGCTGCTCGCCGCCCGAGGTGTAGCCGGCCTGCGAGCTGCGTCTTTGCTTGAGGCGCGGAAAGTAGCCATAGACCTTTTCGAGCCGGTCTTTCAGCTCGGTCCGCGACAGTTTGCAGGTGTAGGCGCCAGTCAGCAGATTCTCCTCGACGGTCAGATGGGCGAAGCAATGGCGGCCCTCCATCACCTGGATCACCCCGCCCCTGACCAGCTCATTCGGCGTGAGCTGATCGACGCGCCGCCCCTTGAACTGGATGTCGCCTTTCGTCACTTCACCGCGCTCGGCGGCGAGCAGGTTCGAAATGGCTTTCAGTGTCGTCGTCTTGCCGGCACCGTTGGCACCCAGCAGCGCGACGATGCCACCCTGCGGCACCTCGAGCGAGACTCCCTTGAGCACCAGGATGACATGGTCGTAGATGACCTCGATGTTGTTGACGGACAGATAGGCGCTCATCTCTTTTCCGGATCGGGGTGGGCCAGCGCGGACGGGAGGATGCCCCCCGCCCGCTGCGAAAAATCGGCGCTGGTGACACGGCACCCGCGCCGACCGACCAAGGCAAATCAATTCTCCTTGCTGCAATCACGCGGCGTGATGCCTTTCTCCTTCGCATACTTCGCCGCATCGGCCTGGAACAGCGGGTGGATCAACGCCTTGTTGCCTTCCAGCCAGTCGGTCAGCACTACCCACTTCGTGCCATCCCACTGCTGGATCTTCACCTTGCCGGAGCCTTCGTGGTTGTTGCAGGAGGTCTTCACTTCAGGCAGCAAGCCGGAAGCACCGAGTTCTTTCAGGCGCGCCTCGGTGAGGTTCAGATGTTCGAGTCCCCAGCGCACCTGCTCACCGGTCATCGCCTTGCCCTTGCCGAATTTCGCCTGGGCAGTGCGGATCGCTTCGACAGACACCAGCGCCGTCGCCACACCGCGGTTGTAGAGGATCGAACCGACTTTCGACCTGTCCTGCATGTTGCCCTTGCCTGCACCATAGACGGTCTTCTCGATGTCGGCGATCAGTGGCACGCCCTTACCGGCCACGTTCATCGTCGCCGACATGTAACCCTTCGCGGCATCACCTGCCGGCACGGTATCCTCTTCGGAGCCCGACCACCAAGAGCCAATCATCCGGTCGCGCGGATAGCCCATTTTCTGCGCGGTCTTGATCGCGGTCATATTCATCACACCCCAGCCCCACATGATCACGTAATCGGGCTTTTCCTTGCGGATACGCTGCCACTGGGCCCCCTGCTCGTTGCCAGGGTGCGGCACGGGAATCTCGATCAGCGTGAATTTGTTCAGCTTCGATTCCGCCTGCAACGCGAGGATCGGCTCCTTGCCATAGGCCGAGTCGTGATAGAGGAAGGCGATCTTCTTGCCTTCCAGGCTGCCCTTCTCCTTGTCCTTGAGGAACTTGATGATTGCCGAGGCCTGCATCTGATAGGTCGTCACCAACGGGAAAGCCCAGGGGAACACCGAGCCGTCCACCGCCATCGTCAGACCGTAACCCATCATCACGAGCGGAATCTTGTCCGCGACCACCTTGTCGGCGAGCGCATAGGAAATGCCCGTCGAGAGTGGATGCAACGGCCCCGGCGCCTTTTGCGCCTTCGACTTCAGGCGCTCATAACACTCCACACCCTTGGCGTTGTTGTATTCGGTCTCGCACTCTTCCCAGGTGATCTTGACGCCGTCGATGCCACCCTTCATGTTGATGTAGTTGAAATAGTCGATCATGCCGCCGAACAGCGAGGCGCCATTCGCGCCATAGGGGCCGACACGATAGGAGAGCAACGGGAAGAACTGTTCATTGGCCGCCTGGGCGGCGGGGATGGCCGTGCCGAGACAGGCGAGCGTGACGGAGGATGCGAGCGCGAGTTGCTTGAAGGTCTTGATCATCTGTGTCTCCTCTTCATCTAGTGGTGGTATCAATGTGGGAACGGCCAGAGCCGCAGCTTCTCCTTGCCGATCTGCCACAGGCGGGCAAGACCGTGGGGTTCGACGATCAGGAAAAACATGATCAGGGTGCCGAAGATCATCAGCTGGATGTGCGACACAGTCGCGCCGTCGAATGGCAGATGCAGCAGTGTGGAAAGCCAGGGCAGCACGATGTCGAGAAAGATCGGCACGAGCAGGATGAAGGCCGCGCCGAGGAAACTGCCGAGGATGCTGCCGACGCCGCCGACGATGATCATGAACAGGATCTTTAACGACAGGTCGAGCGAAAAACCGTCGGGCTCGACCGAGCCGAGATAACAGAACGCATAGAGTGCACCGGCCACCCCGCAATAGAACGAACTCACCGCGAAGGCGAGCAGCTTGGTGTGCATCAGCCGGATGCCGATCACCTCGGCGGCGACATCCATGTCGCGCACCGCCATCCAGGCGCGCCCGGTCGAGGAGCGCACCATGTTCTTCGCCAACAAAGCCATCAGGCTGACGATCGTGAGCACCAGCAGATAGCGGCTCTGCGGCGTATCGAAGGTGTAACCGAGGATTTCGACGTTCGGCACCGAGATCACGCCGGACGACGAGTAGTTCGACAGATAAGGGAACTTCGTCAGACACCAGACGATGAAGAACTGCGCCGCCAGCGTCGCCACCGCGAGATAGAAGCCCTTGATGCGCAAGGAGGGCAGACCGAAGACGATGCCGACACCTGCTGCGATCAGGCCGGCGAGGATGAAGGAGAGCAGCACCGGCATACCTTCGATGCGCACCTGGAAGTTGTAGGCCGCGTAGGCGCCGACCGCCATGAAGGCCGCGGAACCAAGCGAGAGCTGGCCGGCATAGCCGGTCAGGATGTTGAGCCCCAGCGCAGCGAGCGAAAAGATCAGGAACGGAATCAGGATCGCGTTGAACCAGTAGTTGCCGGCCGTGAGCGGTACGATGACGAAGGCGAACAACAGCAGAATGCCGAAGCCGATGCGATCCTGGCGGATCGGGAAGATCTGCTGGTCGGCAGCGTAACTGGTCTTGAATTGCCCGGTTTCTCTGTAGAACATGATTTACACGCGATCGATGTGTCGTTCGCCGAACAGACCCTCGGGCCGGATGAGCAGGAACAAGAGCGCCATCACGTAGGGGAACCAGCCCTCGATGCCACCGAAATTGCCGCCGAAGATGCTGGCCAGTACCGGCGGGATGTAGATCTCGGCGAGCTTTTCGGATGCGCCGATGATCAGCCCGCCGAAGATCGCGCCGGGGACCGAGGTGAAGCCGCCGAGGATCAGCACCGGCAACGCCTTCAGGGCGGTGAAAGTGAGCGCGAATTGCGCGCCGTTCCTCGCGCCCCACAGCAGCCCGGCGACGAGGGCAACGAAACCGGCCACCATCCACACCAGGGCCCAGATATGCTGCAGCGGAATGCCGATCGACAGAGCGGCCTGATGATCGTCGGCCACCGCACGCAGCGCTCGGCCGACGCGGGTGTATTGGAAGAACAGCGCCAGCAGGACGACCAGCAGCAAGGCCAGACCCGCCGCGACGAGGTCGAAGCGGCTGATCACGATGTTCCAGTTGTCGAGGAACCACGGGATCGGCTCATCGACGAGACCGAGCTCGATCGGCCGCACCTCGTTGCCCCACAGCAGCGGCGCCAACCCCTCGATGAAATAGGACAGGCCGATCGTCGCCATGAACAGCGCGATCTGCGGCTGATTGACCATCTTGCGCAGCACGAATTTCTCGGTGGCGACGCCCAACAACGTCATGATCACGAAGGCGGCGAGAATCGCCAGCCACAGCGGCGCGCCCTTTTCCATCACGCCGACGACCGACAGGGCAGCGAAATACACCATCGCTCCCTGCGCGAAATTGAGCACGCCCGAGGCCTTGAAGATCAGCACGAAACCCAGCGCCACGAGCGAATACATTACCCCTGCGAGCAGACCACCGATCAAGACTTCGAAGAAGAATTGCATCTGTCAGCCCCCTTCAGTGCTGGGTACCCAGATAGGCCGCGATAACCCCAGGATCGTTCTTGACCTCGTCCGGCGTACCATCGGCGATCTTTTTGCCATAGTCCAGCACCACGACACGGTCAGAGATGTCCATCACCACGCCCATGTCGTGCTCGATCAGCACGATCGTCGTGCCGAGCTGGTCATTGACGTCGAGGATGAAGCGACACATGTCCTGTTTTTCTTCGACGTTCATGCCCGCCATCGGTTCGTCGAGCAGCAGGATTTGTGGCTCGGCCGCCAGCGCGCGACCGAGTTCGACGCGCTTTTGTAGGCCGTAGGGAAGTCGCCCGACCGGCGTCTTGCGGATGTGCTCGATTTCGAGGAAGTCGATGATCTCCTCCACCTTGCGGCGGTGTTCGAGTTCCTCGCGCTTTGCCTTCCCCCACCACAACGCGTGCTGCAGGAAGTTGCATTTCATTTTCAGGTTGCGCCCGGCCATCAGGTTGTCGAGTACCGTCATGCCCTTGAACAGCGCGATGTTCTGGAAGGTGCGCGCGATACCCGCAGCGGCCGCGGCATGCGTGTTCATGTCACGCCGGTGCTGACCACGGAAAACGATTTCACCCTGTTGCGGGTGATACACACCGTTGATGACGTTGAGCATCGAGCTCTTGCCGGCGCCGTTCGGGCCGATGATCGCGCGGATCTCGTGCTCGCGCACGTCGAAGGAGATGTCGGTGAGCGCCTTGACGCCACCGAACGACAGCGAGATGTTCCGGAGATCGAGGATGACCTCGCCGATCTGTCGTGCCATCAGGCCGCCCTCCCCGCGACTTTCGGAAACACTTTGGCATCGCGGATGACGAGATCGGCAGCCACCTTGCCCTTGCGGCCGTCTTCGAACTTCACCTCGGTCTCAATGTACTGACAGGACTTGCCGCCATACAGCGCTTCGACCAGCACGGCGTATTTCTCGGCGATGAAGCGGCGCCGCACTTTGCGCGTACGAGTCAGCTCGTCGTCGTCGGGATCGAGCTCCTTGTGCAGGATCAGGAAACGATGGATCTGCGTATCGGCAACCACCGCGTCACGTGCCAGCTCGGCGTTGACCGATTCGACGCACTGCTGGATCAGATCATAGACCTCGGCCTTGCCGGCCAGATCGGTGTAACCGGCATAGGGGATGCCGCGCCGCTCGGCCCAGTTGCCGACCGCGCCGATGTCGATGTTGATGAAGGCGCAGACCATGTCGCGCCCGTTGCCGAAAGCGACGGCTTCCTTGATGTAAGAGAAGAACTTCAGCTTGTTCTCGATGTAGTTCGGCGCGAACACCGCACCATTGTTGAGCCTGCCGACGTCCTTGGCGCGATCGATGATCTTCAGGTGCCCATCCCCGTCGAGGAAGCCGGCATCGCCGGTCATGAAATAGCCTTCGGCGTTGATTGACTCGGCAGTGGCCTCGGGACGCCGGTAATACTCCTTCAGCAGCATCGGTCCTTTGACGAGGATTTCACCGTTTTCTGCGATCTTGAGTTCCACGCCCGGTGCAGGTGGGCCGACCGAATCGAGCTTGATCTGACGGTCGGGCTGCAGGCACACATAGGCGCAGGTCTCGGTCTGACCATAGAGCTGCTTCAGGTTGATGCCGATCGAGCGATAGAAGCGGAACAGATCTGGACCGATCGCCGCCCCGGCCGTGTAGGCGACGCGGATACGGCTCATGCCGAGCACGTTTCTGAGCGGCCCATAGATGAGCAGCTCGCCAAGTGCGTAGAGCAGGCGGTCTTTCGCGGCGACCGGCTTGCCGTCGAGAATCTCGGCGCCACAGCGTTTCGCCACCTCCATGAAAAAGTGGAACATGCGGCGCTTGAGTGCGCCGGCGTCTTCCATGCGGATCATCACCTGGGTGAGCAGGTTCTCGAACACGCGGGGCGGGGCGAAGTAGAACGTCGGGCCAATCTCGCGCATGTCGGTCAGCACCGTGTCACCCGACTCCGGGCAATTCACCGTGAAACCCGCCACCAGCGCCTGCGCGAAGGAAAACAGGTGATCGCCGACCCAGGCCATCGGCAGATAGGAAAGCACCTCGTCGTTTTCATGCAAGCCATCGAAGGCGCAACCGCCGCGCGCCGCGGCGATGAACGAGGCATGGTTTGACACACCCCTTTCGGCTTGCCGGTCGTACCCGAGGTATAGAGGATGATCGAGACGTCTTCTGCTTTGCCGAGCGCGATCTCCTGTTCGAGAAAGTCCGGCTGGTGGGTATCGTGAATCTTGCCTGCCGCGATCACCTCGTCGAGGCCGTGCAGGAAAGGCTGGGTGTAATGGCGCATGCCGCGCGGATCGTCATAGATGATGTGCTGCAGCTCCGGGCATTGCTCCTTGATCTCCAGCAGCTTGTCGACCTGTTCCTGATCTTCGACGATCGCGATATGCACGCCGGCATCCTGCAGCACGAAGGCCATTTCCTGCGCCACGGCATCCTGGTAGAGCGGCACCGGGATGCCGCCGAGCATTTGCGCGGCGCACATCGACCAGTAAAGCCGCGGACGGTTGTCGCCGATGATCGCGAGACGGTCACCGCGCTTGAAGCCGAGCTCGGCCAATCCGCAGGCCAGACCCCGTGTTTCGCGCGTGGCCTCGGCCCAGGTCCAGCTCTGCCAGATGCCCAGATCCTTTTCGCGAATCGCCGGCTTGTCGGCGCGCAGATGTGCATGTGCCAACATCAGGCGCGGAAAGGTATCCAGCCGCTTGAGTGCCGCTTCTGCCGTACGCGCTGCTGCAAGAGCCATGCAAGCATCTCCTCCAACCGGCTTGCGTCTCGCGCCCGAAAATCAGCACCCCGTCGCTGCGCCGCACAAGTCCGGTTTGTTCGTTCTTGCGCGAAATCTAGCCTGATGGGATGCCTATAATTGTCGCGTGACTGACATTCCCCGGCAAAACACGCCCACTCTCGACGATGCAATCGCCCTGTCGCGCTGGGCCCGCCATCTGACGCCCGAAGAACTCGCACGCGCACGGCAGGGCATGGTCGAAAAGCGCGTTCCCGCCGGTGGTTTCATCTGCCGCCAGGGCGAGATGCCGACTTGCTGGATCGGTATCATCGATGGCCTGGCGAAGATGTCCTCCGACTGGGTCACCGGCAAGACCGCCTCCTACGCCGGCATTCCCACCGGCGGCTGGTTCGGCGAAGGTTCGCTCCTGAAACCCGAACCACGCCGCTACGACGTGATCGCACTGCGCGACACGCGCATCGCCTGCATGAAGCGCGACACCTTCCATTGGCTGCTCGACCACAGCATCGCCTTCAATCACGCCATCATCGAGCAGATCAACGAGCGGCTCGGCCAGTTCATCGGCCTGCTCGAATCCGAACGCCTGCACGATACCGACACGCGCGTCGCACGCAGCATCTCGATCATGTTCAACCCGGTGCTTTATCCAGGTCAGAATACGACGCTGACGATCTCGCAAGAGGAACTCGGTCATCTGGCGGGTGTCTCGCGCCAGCGCGTCAACCGTTCGCTAAAGCTGCTCGAAGACGCCGGCTTCCTGCGCGTCGAATATGGCGGCATCACGATCCTCGACCTCGAAGGCTTGCGGCGCTTCGGCGGCTAAGTCAGTGCCGTGTCGCCAGCGCAGAGTTTGTGATGAGAAGAATCGAGCTGCTCGCCCCCGCCCGCACCGCAGAGATCGGCCGGCAGGCGATCCTGCACGGTG
>CAYZII010000049.1:0-16356 GCA_964478415.1 uncultured Methyloversatilis sp. | reverse complement strand
CGATCGCGGTGCATGAAAAAACCACCTTCCTGATGCCTTGATCGAGGTGGCTACAGACATATGAACGTTCCGGCGCGACAGAGCAAACCCTGGTATCGGGAACCCTGGCCGTGGTTCCTGATGTCCGGCCCGATCATCGTGATCATCGCGGCTTTCGTTTCAGCCTGGATCGCGATCCGGAGCTCTGACGGGCTGGTCAGAGAGGATTACTACAAAGAAGGGTTGAAGGCCGGTGAAACGCTTGCGCGGAGCAGGCTCGCCGAATCCCTGGGTATTTCTGTGGCGATGCGGCTCGAGGGGGATCGGGTGCGCGTGCGTCTGCAAAGTCGCGAAGCAGTGGCGCCCACGGCGCTGCACCTGACGCTCTCCCATCCGACGCGGGCGGGGATCGATCAGCACGCGCTGTTGAAGCCGCTGGGAACAGAGTATGTCGGTGAACTGAATCTGCCGGCTTCGGGGCACTGGCTGCTGATCGTCGAAGACGATGCCAGGACCTGGCGGGTGATGGGCAGCGTGAGACTGCCGGCCAGCAAAGATGTGGTGATCGGTGCCGGCAAGGATTGATGTGCTGGCGCCGGTCGGTTGTGCGTCAACTAGGGGAGAAATGGCATGCAAGCATTGAAAGAGCTGTTTGGCAGCGATATCGGTCTGCTGAGTACCTTTACCGTCGCTTTCGCGATCGGGATGATCATTTTTATTTACAACTTCCTGAAAAAGCACATGGAGGAAGACGCCAGGAACGCGCAGAAGAAATGAGCGTTCCGACGTCTGAAAACTGCCGCCTGCGGGCGGCAGTTTTTTTCAGGCCCTTGGCGGGCGGAGCGCTGTGGGAACTTAGCGTGGAACGCCTTACGTGCCGACCGTGGCCGCCTGCGTTTCATTGACCGTGGGTGGCCCGAGGTCGGCGATGCGGCGTTAGTCCGAGGATGAGTGGGTGGGGCCGACGCCGATCGGGGGAGGGGCGAGATTGACGATGCGCGAGAACAGATCGCGAAACTCGTGTTCAGGCTTCGCGCCGAAACGCGGATCACTCTTGCCGGCGAAGACCTCGGCGATTTCGATCCAGTCTTCCGTCGTCAGGACTTTTTTCGCCAAAGGCAGGATAGTTTTTTCCTCGAGCAGCATGTGCTGACGCGCGGCCTCGGCGTGGCTTTCGACGGCTGCAGCGAAAGTTTCCAGGCTGCCGGGAATACCGGCTTCGACCTGGCCGAGCAGCTGCTCGAGCTGGATAAGATGGGCGGCGCTTTCGGCATGTTGCCGCTCGAGGAGCGCGAGGGTCTCGTCGGCATCGTGCGTGCGTGTTTTCAGCCGGGAGAACAGCACTGCTTCTTCGCGAGGGTCGTGCAACCGCTGGGAAAAGGCGTGCATGTAATACAGCATTGCCCAGAGGAGCTTGAAATCAGGCTCATTCCCTTTCTCGCGCGCCTCCCGCACGAGGTAGAGCAGCCCGTGGAGGACTGCGCCGAGCGAACGGTGTTCGTCATGGATGATGGCCAGAGCGCGATTCTGCATGGCTTGCGATCAGCGATAGACGAGAACCGGAATTTTCGAATGGGTGAGCACTTTCTGGGTTTCGGAACCGAGCAGCAGGGCGCCGATGCCGCGCCGACCATGAGATGCCATGAAGATCAGGTCGCAGTCTTGCGCAGTGGCGGCCGCGATGATCGCTTCGTAAGGGACGTCGCTGGTTTCGCTCAGCGTGGCGTGCACTACGCCGGCCGCTGCGGCTGCTTCGGCGCAGGTGGCAAGGATTTCCTGCGCCTGCTGTTCGGTCATTTGGGCGAATTTTTCCGGTGTGGTCGGGTCGATCAACGCGCCCTCGCCGTAGAAGGTTACCGGATATTCCGGTTTGGCGTAGAAAAAAGTGATGCGCGCACCGATCTCCTTGGCAAAGTCGATGGCGCGCTGGACGGCTTCCTGTGAGAGGGGTGAACCGTCAGTCGGTACGAGTAGGTGCTTGAACATGGCTGGCTCCCGGAAAAGAGGCTTGACGCATATCAACATCGGCGCCGGCGATTCCTTACAGAATCATAGCGCATTGGGAAATGAAAGAATGATCACGCGGAAAATGGCAGGCAACAATCCGGTCACGCCTCAGGAGATCTTCCGCGTGCTGCGAGAGGCCACGCAGTCGAGTCTCGACCCGCTCGGCATGGTGATGCCTCTGCTCAATGCGCAATGGGCCTGGCTGACACACCCGCAGGAGCTGGCCGAGACGGTGGCGGGTTTCAGCGCCCGCTTGCTTGCTCTGCAGCAACATTCCTTACGGCGCATGCTGGGCTTGCCGAGCGAAGACGTCGAGCGCCCTCATCCGGACGATACGCGTTTTTCCGATCCAGTATGGACGGAAGCGGCGACCTGGGACCTGGTCAAGGAAGGGTATCTGGCCGTCACCCACCAGATCCAGGACATGTTGTATCAGACCCCGGGATTGCCCAGCCGCGAACGGCGACGGGCGGCGTTCTGGTGGCGCAAGTGGCTCAATGCGATGGCGCCGACGAATTTCTTGCTCACCAATCCGGTGGCGATCCGCAAGGCGATCGAAAGCCAGGGGATGAGCCTGATACGCGGTATGGAAAACTTGCTCGCCGATCTGGCTGCTGGCGAGATCCGCATGACGCGCCCTGACGATTTCGCAGTCGGCGTGAATCTGGCGACGACGCCCGGCAAGGTGGTGTTGCGCAACCGCCTGCTGGAGCTGATCCACTATGCGCCGACCAGTCCCCAAGTGCATCGTGTGCCATTGTTGATCGTCACGCCCTGGATCAACAAGTTCTACATCCTCGATCTGACACCGAAGAAGAGCCTGGTGAAATATCTTCTCGATCAGGGGTTCGACGTGTATGTCACGAGCTGGAAAAACCCCGATGCCTCGATGGCCGATGTCGGTTTCGACGACTATCTCCGGGATGGCATCGCTGCCGCGCTCGAGGCGGTACGAAGCATCTCGAAGTGCGAGAAGGTGAATGTCACCGGTTACTGCATCGGCGGCACGCTGCTCGCGATCTATCTCGCCTGGGCTAACCGCAGATTCACAGCGGATCAGGTGCCGGTGGCGAGTGCGACGTTTTTCACGACACTGGTCGATTTCCACAAGCCGGGCGACATCGAGGTTTTCATCGACGAAGGCAGCTACCGCTACCTGGTGGCGAAGATGGAGGCCAAGGGTTATCTCGACGGCAAGGAAATGGCGGCCGCGTTCCGCCTGCTGCGTTCGAACAGCCTGATCTGGCATTACGTCGTGCATGGTTATCTGTATGGCGAGACGCCGCCGCCTTTCGATGTGCTCTACTGGAACATGGATACCACGCGCATGCCGGCGAAGATGCATGCCTGGTATTTGCGCAACCTGTATCTGGACAACAAACTGATCAAAAGGGATGCGCTGGAAATCGCAGGGCAAACACTCGACCTGACGCGCATCACCCAGCCGGTGTATGCCGTCGCCGCGGCGGACGATCACATCGCGCCGTGGCGCCAGGCCTACCGCCTCAACAACTATGTCTCGGGTTCGAAGCGTTTCGTGCTGTCGAGCTCGGGACACATCCTCGGCATCGTCAATCCGCCGGTTCAGCCACCCAAGCGTGACTACCGCGTTGGCGCGGCCGAGAGACACGACAACCCCGACGTCTGGTTTGAGCGGGCCGAGGCCCATGCCGGTAGCTGGTGGGGGGATTGGGTGAACTGGCTGCGTTCCCACTCCGGGCCGCTGGTCAAGCCTGGGACGCAGTCCAACCGGTCTTTCCCTGCACTCGCGGATGCCCCAGGCACCTATGTGCTCGAGCATTGAGGCGCTGGATCGGAGGCGGAATCCCACAGCCCTGCGACCAAAAATCGGCGCTGGCGGGACGGCACGCGCTATCATTACGGCCTTGGAATCGGGATCGCCAGGTGCGATCAGGGTAGCGAAAATGAAATGCGTGGATGATTTCCGCCTGCGGCTGGGCAAGCACGAACTGGTGCCCATCGTCATAGGCGGCATGGGGGTGGATATTTCGACGAGCGATCTCGCGCTCGTCGCCGCCCGTCTGGGAGGGGTTGGGCACATCTCCGATGCGATGGTGCCGACCGTCTCCGACCGGCGTTACAACACCAAATACGTCAAGGACAAGCTGCGCCAGTACAAATACAACGTCGCCAACAGCGACAAGCGCGATGTGCAGTTCGATCTCGCCTTGCTCGCCGAAGCCACCGAGGCGCATGTGCGCCATACGATGGAGCGCAAGCGCGGCGAGGGGCTGATCTTCATCAACTGCATGGAAAAGCTGACGATGAACGCGCCGAAGGAAACGCTGCGCGTGCGGCTGCGATCCGCGCTGGATGCCGGCATCGACGGTATCACACTCGCCGCGGGTCTGCATCTCGGTTCGTTCGCGTTGATCGAGGATCATCCGCGTTTCCGCGATGCCAAGCTCGGCATTATCGTCTCATCGCTGCGTGCCTTGCAGTTGTTCATCAAGAAGAGCGCGCGTACCCGCCGCCTGCCGGATTACGTCGTCATCGAGGGGCCGCTCGCCGGCGGCCATCTCGGTTTCGGCATGGACTGGGCGGAATACGATCTGGCGACCATCTTCGCGGAAATTCGCACTTGGCTGGATGCCGAAGGACTGGCTATCCCTTTGATCCCGGCTGGCGGCATCTTCACCGGCAGCGATGCAGTGAACTTTCTGGAAAGCGGCGCCGCGGCGGTGCAGGTGGCGACGCGCTTCACCGTCACGAAAGAGTGCGGGCTGCCGGACGACGTGAAACAGGAATATTTCAAGGCCGACGAGGATGACATCGTCGTGAATAGCATTTCGCCGACCGGCTACCCGATGCGCATGCTGAAGCAGAGTCCGGCGATCGGTGACGGTATCCGTCCCAATTGCGAGGCCTATGGCTATCTGCTCGACGCCCAGGGCCGCTGTGCCTACATCGATGCCTACAACCGCGAGGTCGCTGCCCATCCAGGTGCGAAGAAAATCCACGTCTGGGACAAGACCTGTTTGTGCACCCAGATGCGCAACTTCGATCTGTGGACTTGCGGCCATTACACCTACCGGCTCAAGGAGACTTCGCGGCGCCGGCCGGATGGCAGCTGGCAGCTGCTGGCTGCCGAGCATGTGTTCAACGACTATCGCTACAGCAAGGACGGCGAGATCCGTTTGCCGACTGCGGAAGGTTCCCCCGAAACCGCACAGGAAACAATTCCGGCAACTGTTTGACGTTTGTCAAGGCGTGGCCGGTGGCGAGCTGGAATAATGGGTTTTGCTTTGTCCGAGACGAAAAACCCATGCAGCCCCTCACCGAGCCGTTCCGCCAACATCACCAGCATTGCGACGATTTGTTCATCACCGCGGAAAATGCCGTGCGCGCAGGCGATTGGACGCGCGCGCGCAGTGATTTCGATGCCTTTCTCAGCGCGATGGAGGTGCATTTCGGTGCCGAAGAAGAATTACTTTTCCCGGCCTTCGAGGCGGAAACCGGCATGCGCATGGGACCGGCTCAGGTGATGCGCCACGAGCATGCGCAGATGCGCGAGCTGTTCAAGGAGATGGCTACGGCAATCGCTGCGGGTGACGCCCAGGCATACGCCGGTGCTGCGGATACTCTGCTGATCATGATGCAGCAGCACAACATAAAGGAGGAAAACATTCTCTATCCAATGTGCGACCAGCGGCTCATGACTCAGGCCACCACGCTCGCGCCGGCCTTGCAGGAACGGCTGGGAGCCGCATGAGTGCAGCGAAACCGGCGGCGCGGATCATCGACGGGCGGGAGATGCAGCCGCCCGAGCCGCTCGAACGCACGCTCGAGGCGCTCGATGGCCTGGCGGAAGACGAGGAATTGCTGCTGTTGCTCTACTGTCATCCGTTGCCGTTGTTCAACATCCTGCGCAATCATCCTTTCGTCTGGCAGGAAGAGATTCTCGAGGACGGCACGCACGAGATTCGCATCCGGCGCGCCTGACGCCGTTTCCCCAGCGCATGCATCCGAATCTTTCGTTTGATCAGGCACCACCGATCGATGTGCCTTTCCGGTTCTTTCTCACCGCGCCGCTGTTCGGTATCGCGGCAGGGTTGTTGCTGGTGATCAGTGGCGGCGAGATGTTCGCCTCGCGCTGGATGCCCACTGCGCTGGCGGGCACGCATTTGCTCGTGCTGGGGTTCATGTTGCAGACAATGTGCGGAGCGTTGTTGCAGTTCCTGCCGGTCGCGACCGGCGCGAACGTCTGGCGGCCACGCCTGGTGGCGGGTTTGGTGCATCCCCTGTTGATCCTGTCGACCGTCCTGCTGGTGAGCGCGTTCCTGAGCCAGCGCCCCGCTCTGTTCATCGCCGCCGCGCATGGCCTGGGCCTAGCGCTCGGTTTCTTCGTCATCGTCACCGGCATTGCGTCGTGGCGTACGCCCGCCCAAGGGGCAACTGTCATGGCGCTGCGTCTGGCGTTGCTCGGCCTCGTCGTCACGATGGGCCTGGGCATATTACTTGCAGTCGGCTTGGTGCGCGGTACGGACTGGCCGCTGACGGCACTGACCGATCTGCACGCTGCCTGGGGGCTGGGCGGCTGGGCTTTGATGCTGTTGGCCGGGGTGTCCTATTACGTCGTGCCGATGTTCCAACTCACGCCCGCTTATCCGACATGGCTAGCGCGCAGTCTTCCCTGGTTGTTGCTCGCTTTTCTGCTGGGCTGGTCGCTGCTGTTCGATCCCACGCGGCCAGCCTGTCAGCAGACGGCATTCATTGGCGGTGTCGGTGCCAGCAGCGCATTTGCGGTGACGACGCTGCATCTGCAACAGCGCCGCCGCCGCAAGATCACCGATGTGACGCTGCTGTTTTTCCGCACGGCGATGCTGTCGCTCCTCGCAGTATCCCTGTCGGCGCTGGCGATCACGCTGTGGCCAATGTCCGAGGGTGAGCCGCACTGGGCGGTATGGACCGGACTGTTGGCTATCGTTGGTGTGTTCGTCTCCGCGATCAACGGCATGCTCTACAAGATCGTGCCGTTTCTGAACTGGCTGCACTTGCAGAACCTGTGCGGTCTGCGCGCGATGCCGCCGACGATGCACCAGATGATCCCGGAAAAACTGATGCAAGGGCAGTTCCGCGTGTTTCTGGCCTCTCTTGTGCTGCTCCTCGCGGCTGTCTGGTGGCCGGCGCTCGCCCGCCTGGCCGGGGGAGCGTTCGTGATTTCCTGTGCCTGGCTGGAGTACAACCTGCTGAAGGCGGTGAGGGTCTATCGGGATTTCAAAGCTCGTATTCCCGCAGCCGCTTCAGATCGTTGATTTTGATCTGCTTGCCGTGCAGCTCTATGAGCCGCGCCTCGGCGAGATCGTGCAGGATGCGCGAAAGGGTTTCCGGCGTGAGGTTCAGCCGCGAGGCGATCACCTGTTTCGCGGTCGGCAGCGTGATTTCGATACTGCCTTCACAATGTTCGTCTGGACAGTGCTGTAAAAGATAGCCGATGACGCGCTGGGCGCTGGAACGTAACGAGTAGGATTCGACATCCTGGATCAGCGCGTGCAGGCGCATCGCCAGCCCGGCGAGCATGTTGCGCGCGAAAGAGACGTCCTTGGTGAGCAGATCGAAGATCGCCTCGCGTGGGACAAACAGCAGCAAGGTGTCGGCCAGCGCCTGGGCAAAGACGGGATAAGGACGTTGCGAGAATACTGCGGCTTCGCCGAAACTCTGGCGCGGACCGAGGATTTCGACGACCTTTTCGTTGCCGGAGGACGACGGGAAGGCGAGTTTGATCTGGCCAAAGACGATGAAATAGAAACCATGCGCGGGATCGCCGCGCTGGAACAGCGTCTCACCTTTCGGCAGCCGCTTGGTGCGCGTCTGCGCGGCGAGATGGCCGACCTGTTCGGGAGAGAGCTCCTGAAACAGGGGCAGGCGCAGGAGCAGCGCCGGAATGTCGATGCGATGTTCGTGGATTTCCTGCATTTGTTTGTCGTCCTGTTCGAAATCGGCGCGGAGTATTGTTCCAGCAGCGATTTGGCGCCGAAATCTCAGACGCGCCGCTCGGAGAGCAGTTTCCGGAGTCCCGCAACATCGAGGATGCGGATGTGCTTCTGGTGCACGGCGATGAGTTTTTCTTCCTGGAAGCGTGAAAAGGCGCGACTGACGGTTTCGAGCTTGAGTCCCAGGTAGGAACCGATTTCGTTGCGTGTCATACGCAGGTTGAATTCGGTCGGTGAATAACCGCGCGCGGTAAAGCGCTGCGAAAGGTTGAGCAGGAAAGCGGCCAGGCGCTCTTCGGCGCGCATGATGCCCAGCAGCATCATCACGCCGTGATCGCGCACGATTTCGCGACTCATTACCTTGTGGAAATGGTGCAGCAGAGGACCGATCTCGCGCAAATGCGTTTCCAGTTCGACAAAGGGAATCACGCACACCTCGCTGTCTTCCAGCGCGATGGCATTGCAGGCATGTTTCTCGCTGCCTATGCCGTCCAGACCGAGGATCTCGCCCGCCATCTGGAAGCCGGTGACTTGCTCGCGGCCATCTTCGAGCAGCACCGCAGTCTTGAAAAAGCCGGTTTTGATCGCATAGATCGCTTCGAAGGCATCCCCGCTGCGGAACAGGTGCTGGCCACGCTGGATACGACGTCGCAGTGCGACGAGATCGTCAAGTTGATTCAGGTCGTCTTCTGAGAGGCCGACCGGCAGGCACAACTCGCGCAGGTTGCATTGCGAGCAGGCTTCGCGCAATGCCGGCAGCGTAATCGGGGCTAGATGGGCGGACATTGTGTGCCAATCGGGGGGCCTTTGATCTGTGTCAACGCGCCCGGGACGCAGTTAATGCATTCTTTCGGCTTCACCGGGGCAGGAGAAACCTCAACTTTGTCTGGCGTCGTCATCGCGTCAATCGTTGCTAGTCGTGAGCCATTATCAAGAACTGATTTTCGATCCGCAGGTTATCCGACGTTTCGACGTCAGCGGCCCGCGTTATACGTCCTATCCAACGGCCGACCGTTTCGTCGAGGCCTTCGATGCCGCCGCTTTCCGTTCCTGGCTGGGCAAGCGCACGATCGGGGGGATCGGCAGGCCGCTTTCATTATACTTCCACATCCCTTTCTGTAATACGATCTGCTATTACTGCGCCTGCAACAAGATCATCACGAAGGATCACGGGCGTTCGGCGAAGTATCTGAGATATCTCGGCAAGGAGCTCGCATTGCAGTCGGCGGCGCTCGACGGGCCGCACGACGTCGTGCAATTGCACTGGGGCGGCGGCACGCCAACCTTCCTGTCGCACGACGAGATGAAGCGGCTGATGGACATGACGCGCCAGCATTTCCGTCTGCTGCCTGACGGGGAATATTCGATCGAGGTCGATCCACGCAAGGTCGATCGGGAAACGGTGAAACTGCTCGCCGAGCTGGGTTTCAACCGGATGAGCGTCGGTGTGCAGGATTTCGATCCGCGCGTGCAGGCGGCAGTGAACCGCATCCAGTCGCTCGACGAGACGCGCGTCGTCATCGAGGCGGCGCGGGAATTCGGTTTCAAGGGCATTTCGGTCGATCTGATCTACGGGTTGCCGAAGCAGAACGTGATCAGCTTCAATCACACGCTCGACGAAGTCATCAAACTCTCCCCCGACCGGCTGTCGATCTACAACTACGCCCATCTGCCGAATCTCGCCAAGCCGCAGCGACGCATCAACGAGGCCGATCTACCAAGTCCGGAGGCAAAGCTGCAGATCATCCAGCTGGCGATCCGCCGGCTGACCGATGCCAATTACGTCTTCATCGGCATGGATCACTTCGCCAAACCCGACGACGAGCTGGCGATCGCGCAGCGCCAGGGGCGGCTGCATCGCAACTTCCAGGGTTATTCGACGCATGCCGAAGCCGACCTGCTCGCTTTCGGGGTCTCGGCGATCAGCAAGGTCGGACCGACCTACAGCCAGAACTACCGTACCCTCGACGAGTACTACGATGCGCTGGATCGTGGCGAATTGCCGGTGATGCGTGGCGTGGAGCTGACTGCCGACGATCTGCTGCGGCGTTCGATTATCCAAGCCTTGATGTGCCACTTCGAGCTGTCGATCGAATCGATCGAGATCGCCCATCTGATCGACTTCAAGTCGTATTTCGCTCCCGAACTCGCCGATCTGCGCGAAATGGAAGCCGCGGGATTGCTCAGCATCGATGACCAATGGATCACCGTGTTGCCGAAAGGCCGTATCCTGGTGCGCGTGATCGCGATGGTGTTCGACAAGTATTTGCGCGCCGATCGGGAGCGCGTGCGCTACTCGAAAGTCATCTAACTCTGCTGCGCTTGGCGAAACTGCGTTGCTCGCGAGCCTCAACGCTTCGCCTACCTACGAGGTATGTCTCGCGTTTCGTTCGCTCGCGCCTTTTCTCGCCTGCGCTCGCGACGAGTTAGCCCTCTGAAATGATCGATTCTGGTTTGCTGGCTTTATTTATCGTCGGCCTGCTCGGTGCGGGCCACTGTGCCGGCATGTGCGGCGGCATCGTCGGCGCGTTGTCGCTGCAGTCTCCGCAGCAGGGCGCGGCGGCGCTGTGGGTGCATCTAGCTTACAACCTCGGGCGCATTGCGAGTTATGTTTTCGCAGGGCTGATCGCCGGTCTGGTGGGGCAGGCGGCAGGCCAGCTGTTCGCGTTGCAGACCGGCCTGTATCTGTTCGCCAGCCTGATGCTCGTGGCGATGGGGCTTTATCTGCTGGGCCTTGGCCAGTTCCTCGCGCCGCTGGAACGTGGCGGTCAGAAGCTGTGGCGACGCATCCAGCCGCTTACCGCGCGCTTCCTGCCGGTGCGCGGCATCGCGCAGGCCTTGCCGCTCGGCCTGCTGTGGGGCTGGCTGCCCTGCGGCCTGGTCTATAGCGCGCTGACCACCGCGCTGGCTGCCGGCTCGGCCTTGAAGGGCGCGCTGGCGATGCTCGCCTTTGGTCTCGGCACCTTGCCGAACCTGCTGCTCGCCGGGATGCTGCTCACGCGCTTTCGCCGCTTTGCACAAGGCCGCGTCGTGCGTGGGGTTTCTGGCCTGCTGGTGTTGGGTTACGGGATAATCGGGGTTTTCAATTATCTGCGCGCCTGAAGCATGAAAAACACCTACGAGACCGTCGAACTGTCGATCGGCGGCATGACCTGTGCCGCCTGTTCGGCGCGCATCGAGCGGCAGCTCAACAAGCTGCCGGGCGTCGAGGCGGTAGTGAATCTGCCTGCCGAGCGCGCCCATATCCGTTTCGACCCCGCTGCGGTCGATGTCGACAAGCTGATCGCGACGATCGTCAAGGCCGGCTTCACCGCGACGCTGTCGACGCAGGAGACGCGCGAGCAGGAAAAGGCGCGCAAGGAGGCGGCCTATCGCGCCGAAGTGAAGCGCTTCTGGATCGCCCTGCTGCTGACGCTGCCGCTGATCGTGCAGATGCCCTTCATGTTCGCCGGCGGTGCAGGCATGCATGCCGATGTCCTGCCGCGCTGGCTGCAGTTCCTGCTCGCCACACCGGTGCAGTTCTGGGTGGGCTGGCGCTTCTATGTCGGCGGCTGGAAGGCGCTCGCCGGCGGCTCCGGCAACATGGATGTGCTCGTCGCGCTCGGCACGACGATGGCGTGGGCGTACAGCACCGCGGTGTGGCTTTTCGACCTTCATCAGCATGTCTATTTCGAGGCCTCGGCGACCGTAATCACGCTGGTGTTGATGGGCAAGATCCTCGAGGCGCGCGCGAAGGCGAAGACCGGCGCGGCGATCGAGGCTTTGATGAAGCTCGCGCCGGCCACCGCTCATGTCGAGCGCGAAGGTAACCTCGTCGAGCTGCCGGTCAAAAGCCTGATTCCGGGCGACATCGTCGTGGTGCGCCCGGGCGAGGCGGTGCCGGTCGACGGCGAGGTGATCGGCGGGGCATCGCATCTCAACGAAGCGATGCTCACCGGCGAGAGCCTGCCCGTGCCCAAAGCGGCTGGAGACAGGGTATTCGCGGCGACGGTCAATAACGAAGGTCTGTTGCGCGTCAAGGCGAGCGGGGTGGGCGCGCACACGCTGCTCGCCGGCATCATCCGTCTGGTCGAGGAGGCGCAGGGTTCGAAGGCGCCGGTGCAGCGGCTCGCCGACAGGATCTCGGCGATCTTCGTGCCGGTGGTGGTGGCGATCGCGCTCGTCACCTTCCTTGCCTGGTGGCTGATCGATGGCGATTTCACCCAGGCCTTGATCAATGCCGTCGCGGTGTTGGTGATCGCCTGCCCGTGTGCGCTCGGCCTGGCGACGCCGACGGCGATCATGGTCGGCACTGGGCTGGGCGCGAAGGTGGGTATTCTGATCCGCAATGCCGAAGCTTTGGAGCGTGCGGAAAAGATGAGCGTGCTGGCCGTCGACAAGACTGGCACATTGACCGAGGGCAAACCGGCGGTGACCGAGATCGAAGTCGGCGCTGGCCACACGGCACACGAGGTGTTGCGGCTGGCGGCAAGTCTCGAGCAAGGTTCGACACATCCGATCGCGACGGCCTTGGTCGCCGAAGCGAAAACACAGGGACTTCCGCTCGAGGTGCCGCAAGATGTCCGGGTCGAGCCAGGCCGCGGCATTGCCGGGAAGGTGGCCGGCAGGGACGTGCGGGTGGGCTCGCCCGACTGGCTCGGCGCACCGGGAGGCAGCGGTTTCGGTAGCCGGGTGGTGGTGGAAATCGATGGCCAGCTTGCCGGCATGATTGCCGTCGCCGATCCATTGCGTGCCTCTTCGCGCGCGGCAGTGGCCAGACTGAAGCGTCTCGGTGTCGAGGTCGTGATGCTCACCGGCGACAATGCCGCCACTGCCGCCGAGATCGCCCGTCAGGCAGGCGTCGACCGCTTCGAGGCGAACGTGTTGCCCGCCGACAAGGCGGCACATGTCGCCGCACAGAAAGCCGCTGGCAAAATCGTCGGCATGGCCGGGGATGGCATCAATGATGCGCCGGCGCTCGCCGCGGCCGACGTTTCCTTCGCGATGGGCGCCGGCGCGGACGTGGCGATGCAGACCGCGGACGTGACCCTGATGCGCAACGATCTGAGTGGTGTCGCCGATGCCATTTCGTTGTCGCGGGCCACACTGGCGAAGATTCGCCAGAACCTGTTCTGGGCATTCATCTACAATGTGATCGGTATTCCCGCGGCGGCGCTCGGTTTCCTGAACCCGGTGGTGGCCGGTGCGGCGATGGCGATGAGTTCCGTTTCGGTGGTCAGCAACTCGCTGCTGCTGAAACGCTGGAAACCTGGAGAGTGAGATGGAGACGACGACGATCAAGATCACCGGCATGTCCTGCGGCGGCTGCACCGCCAGCGTGACGAAGGTGCTGAGCGAGATGCCGGGGGTCATTCGCGCCGAGGTGCAACTGAACCCTGGTCAGGCCACGGTCGAGTTCGATCCAGCCAAGGTGACGCGCGAGGCCTTGTGCTGCGCGATCAGTGATGCCGGCTTCGAGGCGGAATAGCGAATGAGTCAGAATCTTTTGCTGCCCCGCAGCAAACTATAATCGCCGCTTTTTTTAAGGAGCTCACCGTGGCTTTGAACAATGTGCCTTCCGGCAAAGACTTGCCGAACGATTTCAACGTAATCATCGAGATTCCGATGCGTTCGGATCCGATCAAGTACGAGGTCGACAAAGAATCCGGTGCGATCTTCGTCGATCGCTTCCTGGCCACGGCGATGCACTATCCGTGCAACTATGGCTATATCCCGCATACGATCGCCGGAGATGGCGATCCGGTCGATGTGCTGGTCGTCACGCAGTTTGCGCTGCCGCCCGGTGTCGTGGTGCGCTGCCGTCCTGTCGGCATGTTGAAGATGATCGACGAAGCGGGCGATGACGCAAAGCTCTTGGCCGTGCCGGTGGACAAGCTCACGCCAATGTACCGTGACATCGAATCGCCGCGCGATTTCCCGCAGGCGGTGCTCGACTCGATCGCGCATTTCTTCGCGCACTACAAGGACCTCGAATCCGGCAAGTTCGTCAAGGTGACCGGCTGGGTCGGCCCCGAGGAGGCGAAGAAAGAGATCCTCGACGGTGTCGCGCGTTACAACACTGCGCGGCAGAAGCCGGCCTTCTGATGCATCCGAGCCGTCGCGATGTCGCTGAAAATAGCCGTCGCACAGCTCAACTGCACGGTCGGCGATCTGGCTGGCAATGCCGCGCGCATCCTCGCCGCGGCGGACGAAGCGCACGCACTGGGTGCCGATCTGCTGCTCACCCCCGAACTCGCGCTGGTCGGCTATCCGCCCGAGGATTTGCTGCTGCGGCCGGATTTTCATCGCGCCTGCGCACGGGAATTGGCGGCGCTGGCACAACGTTTACCGCTACCGGCGATCGTCGGCCACCCGGAGATGCGCGGCGGGCTGCGCTACAACGCCGCTTCCTTGCTGCGTGACGGCCACGTCGAACTCACCTATCACAAGCAGCGCCTGCCCAACAGCGAGGTGTTCGACGAGGAGCGCTATTTCGCCGTCGGCAATGCACCATGCGTGTTCTCGCTCGGCGAGACCATGATCGGCCTGGCGATCTGCGAGGACATCTGGCTGCCCGGCACCGTCGAGGCCACCCGTGCGGCGGGCGCCGAATTGCTGCTGGCGTTGAATGCCTCACCGTTTCACATGAACAAGGCAGCGACACGCCAGGCGGTGCTGAGAAGCCGTATTGCCGGTACCGGCATGCCGGCGATCTACTGCAATCTGGTCGGTGGCCAGGACGAGCTGGTGTTCGATGGCGACTCGTTTGCGCTCGATGCTGCCGGGCGTATCACGCATCAATTGCCGGCATTCGAAGAAGCGCTAGCGATCGTCGAATATGCCGATGGGCATCTGCTGCCGGGCATGATCGCACCGCCCTTGTCGCTGGAAGCCTCGGTCTATGCCGCCCTCAAGCTCGGCGTGGCGGACTATCTGGGCAAGAACGGCTTTCCCGGCGCGATCATCGGTCTTTCCGGCGGCATCGACTCGGCGCTCACGCTCACGGTGGCCGTCGATGCGCTCGGCGCGGACAAGGTGCGGGCGGTGATGATGCCCTCGCCGTGGACCGCGCAGATGAGTCTGACCGATGCGCGCGAGATCGCGCGGCGTCTCAAGGTGCAATATGACGAAATCCCGATCGTCGGAGCGATGGGTGCCTTCCACGAGCTGCTCGCACCTGTGTTCGCCTCGCTGGGGCCCAAGCCGGCCTGGGATACCACCGAGGAAAACATCCAGGCGCGCATCCGCGGCCTGATCCTGATGGCACTGTCAAACCGCACCGGACGCATCCTGCTCACCACCGGCAACAAGAGCGAAATGGCGGTCGGCTATGCAACGCTGTACGGCGACATGGCGGGGGGGTTCGCGGTGCTCAAGGACGTATTCAAGACCTTCGTCTATCGGCTGGCGCGCTGGCGCAACTCCCTCTCCAAGGTGATTCCGGAGAACGTCCTGACGCGCCCGCCTTCGGCCGAGCTGAAGCCGAACCAGTGCGACCAGGATTCGCTGCCACCCTATGAAACGCTCGATGCGATCATCGAGGCCTACATGGAACGTGACATGAGCCCGAAAGAGATCATCGCCGCAGGCTGGCCGGAAGCCGATGTGCGGCGCGTGATCACGCTGCTCAAAAAGAACGAATACAAGCGCCGTCAGGCGCCGCCCGGCGTGCGGGTGACGCGGCGCGCCTTCGGCAAGGATTGGCGCTATCCGATAACATCGCATTATCCAGACGAGTGGAACTAGCCATGAAGAAAATCGAAGCCATCATCAAGCCCTTCAAACTCGACGAAGTACGCGAAGCGCTCTCCGAGATCGGCGTCACTGGCCTGACGGTCACCGAAGTCAAGGGCTTCGGGCGTCAGAAAGGCCATACCGAGCTCTATCGCGGCGCCGAATACGTCGTTGATTTCCTGCCGAAGATCAAGGTCGAGCTGGTCGTCGCCGAATCCACGGTGGAGCCAGCGATCGAGGCGATCATCAAGGCGGCGCGCACCGGCAAGATCGGCGACGGCAAGATCTTCGTCACGCCCGTCGAACAGGTGGTGCGCATCCGCACCGGTGAGACCGACGCAGCGGCGATCTAAGCCGGTACTAATGCCGTCGGTATCGCCCTGCTGAAGCGCGAACCGACGCTCGAGGTGTTTGCCTTGGACCGCAACGTCGCGATGCAGATCGTGGGCCGGCAGCGCGCCCAGCAACGCGGCCTGCTGATCCATGCCACGATCGGCGACGTGCATCGCTTGCCCTATCCCGATGCGCATTTCGACATCGTCACGCTGCAATGGGCCTCGCGGCATTTGCGCCTCGATGAAGTGCTCGAAGAGGTGCGTCGTGTGCTCAAGCCGGGCGGTCATTTCCATCATTGCGACATGCTCCGGCCAGCCCACCCGCGTGTCGCGAAGCTGTATTTCGCTTACTTGCGCTTTTGCCTGAA
>CAYZII010000048.1:0-16522 GCA_964478415.1 uncultured Methyloversatilis sp. | reverse complement strand
GCGCCGATGGTTACGCGTTTTCTCACCGGCCTGCGGGCACGGCTTGCCGATCCGCAACGCTGGCGCCGCTGGGTGCTCGATGCTGCGATCGTGCTTGCCCTCGTTGGCGCCCTCAGCGTCTGGCGCGCCAGCGGCATGGCCGATGGGCCAGCACCCGCGCTTTCTGGCGTGCGCACCGATGGCAGCTGGGTAATGCTCGACGCGGGTAGAATCGAACCCATCGCCTCGGGTACCGGCCCGCTTCCGAAAGTCGGCGCTGGTGGGACGGCACCCCCTGACGGGTCGGCCCGGCTGGTGGTGTTCTGGGCCAGCTGGTGCAAGGTCTGCAAGGCCGAGGCAGGGAACATCGAAGCGCTGGCGCAGGACTGGCCGGTGATTTCGGTGGCAATGCAGTCGGGCGAGCCCGCGGAGGTGGCCGAGTATCTCGAGGAACGCGGCCTCACGGTGCCGGCGCTCGCCGATGACGAAGGCGTGATCGCCGAAGCCTGGGGGGTAAATGCCGTGCCGGCGCATTTCGTCGTCGATGCTGCCGGCAACATCCGCTTCCGCGTCGCCGGCTACACGACGCGCTGGGGCCTCGCCGCGCGGCTGTGGTGGGCCAGCACCTTCCGATGATCCTGAGCGGCGGTGCCGCGCTGCTACATCTGGCCTGAAGAGTCGGATTCTCGGCGCGGTGCTCATCGCGCTCTTGCTTGTCCCGCTGATCCGCAAAACGCATTGCCGGCAACGCGGCGGCAGAAGCACATCCTGACTCATTGAATCAACCCACGCCGATACTGAATCGCCTCGGCGATATGGGGCGCGCGGATGATCTCGTCACCGGCCAGATCGGCGATCGTGCGCGCAACCTTTAGGATGCGGTGATAGGCGCGCGCGGAAAGATTGAGTCGCGTCATCGCCTGCTTGAGCAGTGTCGCGCCGCCGCAGTCGGGCAAACAGTGGTGGTCGATTTCGTCGGAAGTCAGCATCGCATTGGGTCTGCCCTGCCGGGCGAGTTGCCGCTCCCGCGCCGCGACGACACGCGCGCGCACGACGGCGGAAGGTTCGCCATCGCCACGGCGGGAGAGCTCCGCTTCGCTCACCGCCGGCACTTCGATCATCAGATCGATGCGGTCAAGCAATGGGCCCGAGAGCTTGCCGCGGTAACGCGCCACCTGATCGGGTGTGCAGCGACAGCGCGCATCGCCGAGAAATCCACAGGGACAGGGATTCATCGCCGCGACGAGCTGAAAACGGGCCGGGAACTCAGCGCGCTGAGCGGCACGGGCGATGCGGATCTGACCGGTCTCGAGTGGCTCGCGCAGGGCTTCCAGCACGCGGCGCTCGAATTCCGGCAACTCGTCGAGGAACAGCACGCCTTGATGGGCGAGCGAGATTTCCCCGGGCTTGGGCACGCCGCCGCCCCCGACCAGCGCCGGCATCGAAGCGGAGTGATGGGGTGCCTGGAAAGGCCGCACACCCCAGCGGGAGGGGTCGAAACTGCCGGCAAGCGAATGCACGGCGGCAGCCTCCAGCGCCTCTGCCTCGGTCATTGGCGGCAGGATGCCGGGAAGACGCTGGGCGAGCATCGACTTGCCGGAACCGGGCGGGCCGCTCATCAGAAGGCTGTGGCCGCCGGCGGCAGCGACTTCGAGCACGCGCTTGGCAGGCGCCTGCCCTTTCACATCGGCGAGATCAGGTACGACGAGACTCGGCGCTGGCGGAACGGCACACGAATGGGGTTGAAGCGGCGCGGCGCCCGTAAGATGCGCACAGACTTCCAGCAGCGAGCGGGCCGGCAGGATCTTCGCCGCCCTGACCAGGGCCGCCTCGTCGGCGCAAGCATATGGCAAAACGAAGGCGCGGCTCGCGCTCTTCGCCGACAGGCACATCGCCAGCGTGCCGCGCACAGGGCGCAGTTCGCCGGACAGCGACAGCTCGCCGGCGAATTCGTGATTTTCGAGGCCGGCGACATGAAGCTGGCCGGAGGCGATCAGGATGCCGAGCGCGATCGGCAAATCGAAGCGTCCGGATTCCTTGGGCAGATCGGCCGGCGCCAGATTGACGGTGATGCGTTTCGCGGGGAATTCGTAACCGCTGTTCTGGATCGCGGCGCGCACACGGTCGCGCGCCTCCTTGACCTCGGTTTCTGGCAGGCCCACCAGCGTGAAGGAAGGCAGACCGTTGGCCAGATGCACCTCGACGGCGACTTCGGGTGCATCGAGCCCGGCGAGCGCGCGGCTTCTCAGGATCGCGAGCGACACCTTCTCACGCGGTCTCTTTACGAGCGGCTTCCAGTTCGGAAAGCCGCTTCTCCAGTTCGGCCAGACGCGCCTGGGCACGGGCGAGTAGCGCTTTTTGCACCTCGAAATCCTCGCGCGTGACGAGGTCGAGTTTGGCGAGCTGCGCGGTCAGCAGTGCGCGCAGATTCTTTTCGATGTCGGCGGCGGGCGTCTGTGCCAGCAGCGCGGAGATGCGGCTTACCAGGTCTTCGAGAAATTTGGCGTCGAGCATGATGATCGAATCGCAGCGAGTTTCATGAGCGTTTTCAGTCTAGCACCGTGATGGTGCGCCAGGGGGTGACGCTTGCGCCGAAGTTGTGCGGTCGACTTGCCGCAAGCTGGCGCCCTCAGCTGCCAATGGATGCATAACAAATTGACTTCATTGATTTTTCATTGGGTGGCATGGGAAATGCGAAGCGGGGGGTGGGATTTCTTTCTCAACCCTCTTTGGAGATCGTCATGAAATTGCCTCGTCATACCCTGGTCCTCGCCGCTGCTGGCGTGCTTTCTCATCCACTCCTCGCTAATGCCGCCGAGCCTGCACCGGTGCATACCTTCACCGGCAATGTCACGCTGGCCTCGGAATACCTCTACCGCGGCATCGCACAAACCCGCGGCAAGCCAGCGCTGCAGGGCGGTTTCGACTACGCCCACGCCAGCGGCCTTTACGCCGGGGTGTGGGGTTCGAACATCTCCTGGATCGGCGATGCGGTCAGTGGCGCCTCGGCCTCGCTGGAGATCGACGTCTATGGTGGCTACAAAGGCAGCCTCGGCGGAGATTTCGGATTCGATGTCGGCGTATTGACCTACAACTACCCGGGCAGTGGCAAACCTTCCGGCGCGGCCAAACCCGATACCACCGAGCTCTACGGCGCCTTATCTTGGAAGTGGCTGACGCTCAAGTACTCTCACTCCACGACCAGTCTGTTCGGCTGGACCAAGCCCGACGGCAGCAAGACCAAGGGTTCCGGCTATCTCGAATTGAACGCCAGCTACGATCTGGGCGACGGCTGGGGCATCACGGGTCATGTCGGCCATCAGAAGGTCAAGGGGCTGAGCGCTGCCTCCTACACCGATTACAAGCTCGGTGTGACCAAGGACGTCGGTTTTGGCGTCGTGGGTCTAGCCTGGTCCGGCACGAACGCGAAAGACAACTGCAGCGGCAATGCGCCCGCTTCGGCTGGGGATGTCTATTGCTTCGTCAAATATGACGGCAGCAGCGCCTATGAAGCTGGCAAGAACCGGCTGCTCGTCACCTTCAGCAAGACTTTCTGAGCTAAGGAGTCGTCATGAAACTCGTCACTGCGATTATCAAGCCGTTCAAGCTCGACGAGGTGCGTGAGGCGCTGGCCGCCGTTGGCGTGCAGGGCATCACGGTCACCGAAGTGAAGGGCTTCGGCCGGCAAAAAGGGCACACGGAACTCTACCGTGGCGCCGAATACGTCGTCGATTTCCTGCCCAAGGTGAAGCTCGAGGCCGCAATCCCGTCGGAGATGCTCGAGCAGGTCATCGAAGCGATCGAACGATCTGCCCGTACCGGCAAGATCGGCGACGGCAAGATCTTCATCTTCGATCTCGAACAGGTCGTCCGCATCCGTACTGGTGAGACCGGCACGGATGCCCTCTAAGGAGAACACCATCATGAAGAAACTGCTCGCAATCGTGCTGACGGTCCTCGGCCTCGGCATCACGGGCCTGGCGGCGGCGCAGGACAAGCCTGCCGAGGCAGCGCCCGTCGCGACCACCACCGCTCCGCCCGCAACGGCGGCTCCCGTGGACGCTCTGGCGGACGCTGCGGCGGCCACCGCGGCACCGACACCCAACAAGGGCGACGTGGCCTGGATGCTGACCTCGACGGCCCTGGTGCTCTTGATGTCGGTACCGGCGCTGGCCCTGTTCTATGGCGGTCTGGTGCGCAGCAAGAACATGCTCTCGGTGCTGATGCAGGTGTTCGTCGTGTTCTCGCTGATCACCGTGCTGTGGTGCATCTATGGCTACAGCCTGGCCTTCACCGAAGGAAATGCCTTCATCGGCGGCCTCGACCGGCTGTTCCTCGCCGGCACCTTCGATGCGGTGAAAGGCGAGTTCGCAATGGGCGCGACCTTCAGCAAGGGCGTGGTGATTCCCGAGCTGTTGTTCGTCGCTTTCCAGGCCACGTTCGCGGCGATCACGGTCTGCCTGATCCTCGGTGCGCTGGTCGAGCGCGTGCGCTTCTCGGCGGTGCTGATCTTCGCGGTGATCTGGTTCACGATCAGCTACACACCGATCGCGCACATGGTCTGGTTCTGGCCCGGCCCCGACGCTTACACCGCCGCCGACCTGGTCGATGGCCTGAACGCCAAGGCCGGCCTGATCTGGCAGTGGGGCGCGCTCGATTTCGCCGGTGGCACGGTGGTGCATATCAACGCCGGTGTCGCGGGGCTGGTCGGCGCCTACCTGCTCGGCAAGCGCATCGGCTACGGCAAGGAAGCGATGACGCCGCACTCGCTGACGATGACGATGATCGGCGCCTCGCTGCTGTGGTTCGGCTGGTTCGGCTTCAACGCCGGTTCTGCGCTGGAAGCCAACAATACCGCGGTGCTGGCCTTCATCAATACCTTCCTCGCCACGGCCTGCGCGGTGCTCTCCTGGACCTTCGGCGAATGGCTCTTCAAGGGCAAGCCCTCGATGCTCGGCGCCGCTTCCGGCGCGGTCGCCGGCCTCGTCGCGATCACCCCGGCGGCGGGCAATGTCGGCATCCCGGGCGCCTTCGTGATCGGCCTGGCCGCGGGTCTGGTCTGCCTGTGGGGTGTCAATGGCCTGAAGAAGATGCTCGGTGCGGACGATGCGCTCGACGTCTTCGGCGTGCATGCCGTCGGCGGCATCCTCGGAGCCTTGCTGACTGGCGTATTCAACGCGCCGGGTCTGGGCGGCCCCGGCTTCGTCACCGACTGGGTCACGGCCGCCACCGGCTTCACCAGCATCGGCGAGCAAGTGTTCGTGCAGGCGAAAGCGGTCGGCCTGGCGATCGTCTGGTCGGCGGTCTCTGCCTTCATCGCCTTCAAGATCGCAGACCTGCTGGTGGGCTTGCGCGTCCCGGAAGACGAGGAGCGCGAGGGTCTCGACATCACGGCCCACGGCGAATCGGCCTATCACTACTGAAACAGCCCTCTCTCTCCTCCACAGCCTCGGGCGCCGGCAATCGGCGCCCGTTTGCATTTCAGCGGAACACCACCGTCTTGTTGCCATGCACCAGCACGCGGTCTTCGACGTGATAGCGCAAGCCGCGGGCGAGCACGGTCTTTTCGATGTCCTTGCCGTAACGCACCATGTCGTCGGGCGAGTCGGAATGGTCGATGCGGATCACGTCCTGTTCGATGATCGGACCCTGATCGAGCTCGGCCGTCACGTAGTGACAGGTGGCGCCGATCAGTTTCACGCCGCGTGCATAGGCTTGGTGATAGGGTTTCGCGCCGACGAAAGAGGGCAGGAAGCTGTGATGGATGTTCAAGATCTGGCCGGGATAGGCAGCACAGAAATCCGCCGGCAAAATCTGCATGAAACGCGCCAGCACCATCGTGTCACCGCGCGATTCCTCGAACAGGCGGCGGATTTCGGCAAAGGCCTGGGGTTTGTTCTCCGGGGTGATCGGCACGTGATGGAACGGGATGCCGTGCCATTCGACAAAGCCGCGGAAGGTATCGTGGTTCGAGATCACGCAGGGAATCTCGATGTCGAGTTCCTTCGCCTGCCAGCGTGACAGCAGGTCGTAGAGACAGTGTTCCTGTTTCGAGACGAGGATCACGACGCGTTTCTTCACCGCGCTGTCGGTGATCTTCCAGTCCATCCCAAGCTCCTGCGCGATCGGCGCGAAGCGGCTGCGGAATTCCGAAAGCATGAAAGGCAGCGAATCGGCCTTCACCTCGATGCGCATGAAGTAGCGGCCGGCGATGTCATCCGAGTGGAAACTCGATTCGGTGATCCAGCCGTTGTGCACGGCGATGAAGCCGGTCACTTTGGCGATGATGCCGGTGCGATCCGGGCAGGAAGCCGCCAGGGTATAGAAGCGCTCGCGGTGCATCGCTAGAGCCGTGCCGCTAATCTGTCGATCGCGCTGCGCAGGCCGGCATAATCCAGCGCCACCGGAAACTGCGGGAATTCGTCGATGACGTTCTGCGGCGGATGGAACAGGATGCCGGCATCGGCTTCCGCGAGCATCGCAGTATCGTTGTAAGAATCGCCGGCGGCGATCACCCGGAAGTTGAGCGCCTTGAAGTGGCGCACCGCCTCCTGTTTCTGGTTCGGCAAGCGCAGCTGGTAAGCGCAGACACGGCCCTCGGCGTCGGTCTCTAACCGATGGCAAAACAGGGTCGGGAAGCCAAGCTGCGCCATCAGCGGCATCGCGAATTCGTAGAAGGTGTCGGAGAGGATGATCACCTGGTAATCGCGGCGCAACGCAGCGAGGAAATCCTTCGCGCCGGGCAGCGGCCCCATTTTGGCAATTACGCGCTGAATGTCCGGCAGGCCGAGACGGTGCTGGCGCAGCAGATCGAGTCGGTAACGCATCAGCTTGTCGTAATCCGGCTCGTCGCGCGTCGTGCGTTTGAGTTCGGGAATCTGCGTGCGTTCGGCGAATTCGATCCAGATCTCGGGGACGAGCACCCCTTCGAGGTCGAGACAAACGAGTTGCACGGACAGGCTCCCAAAAAGAAAGCCGCGATTCTACCCTGCGCTTATCCTTTCCAGCTGGTCGTGAATCTCCAGCCAGCGGGTTTCCGCCGCCTCGATTGCCGCGGCGAGTTCGGCATCTTCGGCCGCCAGCGCAGCAGCGGCGGCAGGGTCGGTATACAGCGCCGGGGCGGCGAGCCGTGCTTCCAGCACCGATTTTTGCGCCTGCCAGTCGAAAAGCTGCCGCTCGTGCATCGTCTGTTGCAGCGCGAGAGCTTGCGCACGGGCACGCTCGCAGGCCGAGTAATTGCCGCTGTAGAGCTTCATGCCACCGTTCCCGATGGCGAGGATGTGATCGACGATCGCATCGAGGAAGTCGCGGTCGTGCGAGATCATGATCAGCGTGCCGGGAAAGCTTTTCAGCCACCCTTCCAGCCATAGCACCGCGTCGAGATCGAGATGGTTGGTCGGCTCGTCGAGCAGCAAGAGGTCGGCACGCGACATCAGCGCCCGGGCCAGATTCAGGCGCACGCGCCAGCCGCCGGAAAACTCGGCCACCGGCCGGCAGTGATCGCCGGGCGCAACGCCCAGACCCGCAAGGATTTCCGCAGCCCGTGCGGGAGCTGCATAGCCGCCGATCTCTGCCAGGCGCGCATGCAGCTCGGCGATGCGATGGCCGTCGTGCGCATCCTCGGCGTCGAGCAGCGCCGCTTCGATGTCACGCAGTTCCTCATCGCCATCGAGCACATAGTCGAGCGCAGCAGTGCGCAGCGCGGGCGTTTCCTGGGCGACGTGACCAATGCGCCAGGCAGGTGGCAGTTCCAGATCACCAGACTCGGCGTCGAGCTTGCCACGCAGCAAGGCGAAGAACGAAGACTTGCCGCAACCGTTGGCACCGGTCAGCCCAACCTTCCATCCAGGATGGAGCTGCAACGAGACCTGCGCGACGAGCGTCCGCCCGGCGCGGCCGAAGGCGAGGTTTCTGGCGAGAATCAATGGATCGAGGCAATGAAGGGCTGCCAGTTCGCCCACTCGGCGCGGCAGGCATCCGGAACATGCACGGTGGTGGGGATCGCCAGACAGTCGAAAGGCGCGAGCGCCTGGCCGATGCGTACCGCGCGCGCCAGAGCGTCATACCACGCCGGGTCTGCGTCGCTACGGCCGGCCACCGCCGCCAAGACCGTCTCGGGAAACGCGAAGCGCTGCAGATAGCGCTCGGACACCTTGCTGATCTCACAGGGAAAAATCTCGCGCTGGCCGCGTGCCTTGGTGATCGGATCGGCACTGCGACATCGCTCGAGATAGCGGGACATCAGCGCAGGATAGGTTTCTGCGACGGCAAGCCAGCCGATGCCGGACACCACGCCGGTCGTAAAAGCGTCATCGGCACGCGCTGGGGAAATGCCGAGTTCGGGCAGCAGCGCACGCATCGACGCACCGGTGGCGATCGCATTCAGCCAGAAGCCGCGATAATCGAAATCAGGGCAGGCGCCATGCTGATAGCGTGTCAGCATGTCGGCCACGAACACCACGTGTTTGACGAAACGGGTGCCCAGGCGCGTCACTGCCTGCGGTACCGAAGCCGTCTTGCCGGCGGCCGCGAAACGCGCCGCATTGGCGTAATTGATCAGCAGCGTGGCGATCACCGGGTCGGGCTGGATGATAGTGGCCACCTTGCGCGCGTCACCTTCCTCGGCGGCCAGTGACACCTTTTGAAAGATCAGCCCCGGTGCCGGCAGATTGCCGTGAGACTCGATCGAATCGAGGAATTCGGTCATCGGCGGTGTCATCGGCAGACGGTTCGGCTGTTCGACGAGTGCCGTGAGCAGTTCGATCGCGGCTTCGCCGGGAGCACCGAGGTCGGCGTAGAACGCATCGATGTCACTCCCCTGTCTGAAGGGTGAATAAGTCGCTTGGGGTGCCGTCCCGCCAGCGCCGATTCTCAGCGCGTAATCCGGCTTCGCGCGGTAAAAGCGTCCGTAGTCGTCGATCGCCACCCAGACAGCATCACGCGCCACCTCGCCCAGCGCGTTGTGCAGCCAGTCGATCGCATAGGGCGCAAGTTCCTGGATCGTGTGATCAGGAGCATGGCGGGGATCATTGGCCAGTGCGACCACAGCGGGTGTCGTGGCCGTCGCCGGCACGAACGAAGCGACGATGTGCTGTGCCGGGCCGGGGGCGCCCTCGGCACTCACGGCCAGTTCGAAGGTGCGGGGATTCGGTTCATCCATCGGGCGGCTCCTTTCTTTGCAGCGATTCTACGACTCGCCAGCGCCGGCGTCGGTGCTTCATCGTCTGCAGCGTGGTAGCGCCACCGACGCGTGGTTCGGCCCGGGATGCGATGTTGTAACATCATCGGCCATGGTCCCCCATCTCGCCACCGCGCTGACCGGTCCGCTGCTCGAGCTCGAAAAGCGCTTCCTCGACAATGAGACCACCATCGAGCGTTGGCTGCGCGGCCAGTGGCTCGAACATACGCCACCGTTCTATTGCTCGGTCGATCTCAGGAACAGCGGCTTCAAGCTCGCACCGGTCGACACCAACCTCTTCCCCGGCGGCTTCAACAATCTCGATCCGGCGATGCTGCCACTGGCGGTACAGGCGGCGATGAGCGCGATCGAGAAGCTCTGCCCCGAGGCGAAGAATCTCCTGCTGATCCCCGAGAACCACACGCGCAACCAGTTCTATCTGATGAACGTCGCGCGGCTGGCGAGCATCCTGCGCCATACCGGCCTCAACGTCCGCATTGGTTCCCTGCTGCCGGACATCGATCGCCCGACCCCGCTCACGCTACCCGACGGCCAGACATTGACGCTCGAACCGTTGCGGCGTTTCGGCACGCCGGGCCCCGATGGCCAGGGCCGGCGGCTGGGGCTGGCCAGCGACGCCTCTTTCGATCCCTGTGCGATCCTGCTCAACAACGACCTCTCCGCCGGTGTGCCGCCGATCCTGGAGAATCTGCACGAACAGTTCGTCATCCCGCCGCTGTCGGCCGGCTGGCATGTGCGCCGCAAATCGCAGCACTTCTCCGCCTACCGGCGCATCGCGCGGGAATTCGCCGAACTGATCGGCATCGATCCCTGGTTCATCGATCCTCATTTTGCGGTCTGCGGCGAAATCAATTTCCACGAACGTGCCGGCATCGAATGCCTCGCCGCGAACATCGACAAACTGCTCCACCACATCCGCAGCAAGTATCGCGAATACGGCATCGCCGCCACGCCCTTCGTCGTCGTCAAGGCCGATGCCGGCACCTATGGCATGGGCATCATGATGGTGAAAGACGCCAGCGAGGTGCGCGAACTCTCGCGCCGGCAACGCAACAAGATGGCCGTCGTCAAGGAAGGCCGCCCGGTGACCGAAGTGATCCTGCAGGAAGGCGTGCCTACCTTCGAAAGCGTCGATGAAGGTGTGGCCGAGCCGGTCGTCTATATGATCGATCGTTATGTGATTGGCGGCTTCTACCGTGTGCATACCCAGCGCGGGGCCGACGAGAATCTCAATGCGCCGGGCATGCATTTCAAGCCGCTTGCCTTCGAGACCGGCTGCACGCTGCCCGACATGACACAGAACCCCGATGCGCCACCGAACCGCTTTTATGCCTACGGCGTCGTGGCACGGCTGGCGCTGCTCGCCGCCGCACTCGAACTGGAAGACGGCGCAGCGGAATGAGCAGGTGGTGGCTGTGGTGGCTGGCCGTGTTACTGGCAGCCTGTGGGCGAACGGCACCGGTGGCTCAGGAAGCCTATGTCTTCGGCACGCGCGTCGAAATCGTCGTCTTTGGCGTCCCTGAGGCCCAGGCGCACGCAGCGCTCGGTGTGGTGTTGCGCGAATTCGAGCGCCTGCATCGCGCCTACCATGCCTGGCAACCCTCCGAACTGACCGCGCTCAACGAGGCGATCGCCGCCGGTCGGCCGCACCGGGTCGCCACCGAACTCGCCGCCCTGATCCGCACCGCACAGAATTTGGCGGCGCAGAGTGATCATCTGTTCGATCCCGGCATTGGCCAGCTGATCGCGCTATGGGGTTTCCAAAGTGACGAATTCATTCCCAGACTGCCGGATGACGAGGCGCTCACCCGCCTCGTCGCTGCAAAGCCTTCGATCGCGGATCTGACGGTGGCCGACGATGGCACCGTGACCTCGCGCAACCCTGCGGTGGCGCTCGATTTCGGCGGCTACCTGAAAGGCGTGGCCCTCGACCGCGCGGCCACCCTCCTGAAAGCGCGGGGGATAAACAACGCGCTGATCAACATTGGCGGCAACGTGCTCGCGCTGGGCAGCAAAGGCGGCGTGCCCTGGCGCGTCGGCATCCGCCATCCGCGCAGCGAGCTTGTCGGCCAGAGCGTGATCGCCACGCTGGAGCTGAAGGATGGCGAGGCGATCGGCACCTCCGGTGACTATCAGCGTTTCTTCGAATTCGAAGGACGCCGCTATTGCCACCTGATCGATCCACGCAGCGGCGCCCCGGCACAGGGTACCCAGTCGCTGACGATACTCATTCCCGGCGGAACCGATGCCGGCATGCTTTCGGACGTGCTCACCAAACCCTTGTTCATTGCCACCGAGAAGTGGCCGGTGCTCGCTGCCCGCCTCGCTGTTGGCCATGTGCTGCGCATCGATGCCGAGGGAAGAATTTTCGTCACGGCGGCGATGCGTGAGCGCCTGACCTTTACGGCCAACGATCTGCAAATCACCGTCATGCCATAATCCACGCGATGATCGGTATCCTCCTCATCACCCACGACACCCTAGGCGAGGCGTTGCTGCAATGTGCCTGCCACGTGCTCAACAAGCGCCCGCTGCAGCTGATGCAGCTCGGTGTCGCGGCCGGCGACGACCCGAACGACCTGCTGCCGCTGGCGCGCAAGATGCTCGAAATCGTCGATACTGGCGAAGGGGTGCTGATCCTCACCGACATCTACGGTGCCTCGCCGGCGAACCTCGCCGCCAAGCTGCTCGATCCCGGGCACGTCGAGGGCATCGCCGGCGTCAATCTGCCGATGCTGCTGCGCGCGCTCACCTACCGCGACAAGGACATGGCAACGCTCATCAAACGCACCACCGGTGGCGGCCGTGACGGCGTGCTCGACATGCTGCGGCATTGAGAAGGCAGATGCCCAAAGCCACGGCCACGATCATCAACAAGCTGGGCCTGCATGCGCGCGCCTCGGCGAAGCTCACCCAGCTCGCCGGCAGCTTTCCCTGCGAGGTGTGGATGGAACGCAATGGCCGACGCATCAACGCGAAGAGCATCATGGGCGTGATGATGCTCGCCGCGCCGAAAGGGAGCACGGTGACTATCGATACCACAGGCGAGCGCGCCGACGAAGCACTCGAGGCGATCCTCGCGCTGATCAACGACCGCTTCGGGGAAGACGAATGAACGTCACGCTGCATGCCGTGCCCGGGGGACGATCATGAGCTTCACCGTGCATGGTCTCGCCGTCTCGCAAGGCATCGCAATCGGCCGCGCCCATCTGATCTCCCATGCCATCTTCGAAGTCGTCCATTACACGCTGCGCGAGCGCGACATCCCTGCCGAGATCGCACGTTTAGATAGTGCACTCGCCGAAGTGCGCCAAGAGCTGACCGCACTGAACGCCGAAGCGGCGGCACCCGGCGCGCCGGCCGAACTCGCCGCGCTGGTTGGTGTGCATCTGTTGTTCCTCGACGACCCATTGATCTGCCAGGTGCCGCAACAACTGATCCGCGCACGGCGCTGCAATGCCGAATGGGCCCTGGTGCAGCAGATGAACGAGATCGTCGCGCAGTTCGAGGGCATCGATGATGCCTATCTGCGCGAGCGCCGCCATGACATCGTCCAAGTAGTCGAACGCCTGCTGCGCGCCCTTTCCGGCAAGCCGCGCCGCCTGCCGAAAAAGGGTGGCGACAGCGAAATCGTCATCGTCGCGCATGATCTCTCGCCAGCCGACACGATCCAGTTCAAGAACCTGAAGATCGCCGGCTTCGTCACCGATCTGGGGGGGGCCACCTCGCATACCGCGATCGTCGCCCGCAGCCTCGCCATCCCTGCCGTGGTCGGCTTGCACCATGCACGCGCGCTGCTGCGCGAGGACGACTTGGTGATCGTCGATGGCCGGCGCGGCGTGCTGATCGTCGATCCGGACGAGCGCGTGCTCGAAGAATACCGGCTCAGAAAGCGCGAATTCGAACTCGAACGCTCGAAGCTCAAGCGCCTGAAGAGCGCACGTGCCACAACCCTCGACGATGTCGAGATCAGCCTGCAGGCGAACATCGAGCTGCCCCAGGACATCGAGCAGGTACGCGAGGCGGGAGCCGATGGCGTCGGACTGTTCCGCACCGAGTTCCTGTTCATGAACCGCGATACCCTGCCGGACGAGGACGAACAATTCGAGGCCTATCGCCAGGTGGCCAAGGCGCTCGCCGGCAAGCCGCTGACCATCCGCACGCTCGATATCGGCGCCGACAAGACGGCGCGTGGCTTGAACGGCACGGAACGTCAGGCACCCAACCCGGCCCTGGGATTACGGGCGATCCGCTATTGTCTTGCCGAGCCGCAGCTCTTCCTCACCCAGCTGCGCGCCATCCTGCGTGCGGCGCATTACGGCACGGTGCGCATCCTCGTGCCGATGCTCGCACACCACGGGGAGATCCTGCAAACCCTGGCGATGGTCGAACAGGCCAAGCAGCAGCTGCGCGAGCGGCGCTGCAAATTCAGCGAAAATGTTCCCGTTGGCGGAATGATCGAGATTCCTGCCGCGGCGCTGGCGCTCGGACCTTTCCTGCGCCACCTGCAATTCCTGTCGGTCGGCACCAACGACCTGATCCAGTACCTGCTCGCGATCGACCGCACCGACGAGGCCGTCTCCCACCTCTACGACCCTTTGCATCCCGCCGTGCTGCGCATCATCGCCCACACCCTCCAGACCGCGCACAAGGCGGGCATGCCGGTGGCGGTCTGTGGCGAGATAGCCGGCGACCCGAAACTCACCCCGCTGCTGCTCGGCATGGGCTTGCGGCAGTTCTCGATGCACCCGACGCAACTACTCGAAGTGAAACAGCAGATCGTGATGGCGGATACCGGGCATCTGGCCGCAAAAGTAGCGAAGATCCTGCGCTGCGAGGAGCCCGAGCGCATCCGTGAGATGGTCTCCCGGCTCCAAGAGGTGGTCCATCGGGAACAGTAGAAATCGCACCGTCGCAACTCCATCGTCTGGCCTGGCCCGCTACGGGTAACCGAAACCTGATAAAGTTTGCGGACTATGAAAAAGACCCTGTGCGTTTTCTGCCTCGCGCTGTTCTCATGGTCCGTCCATGCGGACGAAACGGCCCCCCCGCTGCCGCAGCTTGTCCCTGGGTCGGCGCTGTCGGCGAGGATTGACGTACCGACGGATGTCCCCTCCGCGGGTTCGTCGGCGACCGCAGAACCATCGACTTCCCCTGTTTTTCTCGAGAAAGCTTCCAACCGCATCGAAGAAACGCTCGAGCGCGCCCTCGATTTCCTCGGCGTGCGTTACAAACGCGGCGGCAGTTCGCCGGAGACCGGCTTCGACTGCTCCGGCTTCGTCCGTTATGTCTTCAATGAAACGCTTGGACTTCTGCTGCCCCATAGCGCCAAGGCGATCGCGCAACAAGGCGAACGCGTAGAGAAAAATGAGCTCAAGCCGGGTGACCTGGTCTTCTTCAACACGATGCGACGCGCCTTTTCGCATGTCGGCATCTACCTCGGCGACAATTTGTTCATCCATGCGCCACGTGCCGGCAAACGCGTGCGTATCGAGGACCTGACGGACCGTTACTGGAGCCGCCGCTTCAACGGCGCGCGGCGCATCCAACCCTGACGTGGCGATGACGCAGCAAAACAGCATCGGCCCGGTTGAGCCGCAGCGCGTCACTTTCACCGAGCCGTTTACGTTTGCCGCCGGCAAGGCGCTGCCACAGTGGGAACTGGCCTACGAGACCTACGGCACCTTGAACGCGGCGCGCTCGAACGCTATCCTGATCTGCCACGCGCTCTCGGGCCACCATCACGTCGCCGGCTGGTACGCCGACAATCCGAAGAACCTCGGCTGGTGGGACAACATGATCGGGCCCGGCAAGCCGATCGACACCGAGCGCTTTTTCGTCATTGGCGTCAACAACCTGGGCGGCTGTCATGGCTCCACAGGCCCGGCCTCGATCAACCCTGCGACCAACGAACCCTGGGGTGCAGATTTTCCGGTCGTCACCGTCCCCGACTGGGTCAGCGCCCAAGCGAAGCTCGCCGATCATCTCGGCATCGAGCAATGGGCCGCCGTGGTCGGTGGCTCTCTAGGCGGCATGCAGGCGCTGCAATGGACCATCGATCGTCCCGAGCGTGTGCGCCATGCGCTGGTGATCGCTGCCGCACCGAAGCTCACCGCGGAAAACATCGCCTTCAACGACGTCGCCCGTCAGGCGATCATCACCGACCCTGATTTCCACGGCGGCCATTACTACCGTTTCGGCGTGCGTCCATTGCGCGGCCTGCGGCTGGCGCGCATGCTCGGCCACATCACCTATCTGTCCGACGACCAGATGGCGGAAAAATTCGGCCGCAAGCGGCGCAGCGGTGCCGGCAGCTACAGCTTCGACGTCGAGTTCGAGGTCGAGTCCTATCTGCACTACCAGGGCGACAAATTCGCCGGCATCTTCGATGCGAACACTTATCTGTTGATGACCCGGGCGCTCGATTACTTCGATCCTGCCGCACCCTACGGCGATGACCTGGCTGCGGCGCTCGCCCATGCGCAGGCCGGTTACCTGGTCGTGTCCTTCTCCACCGACTGGCGCTTCTCCCCGGCGAGGAGCCGCGAGATCGTCAATGCACTGGTGAAGAACAAACAACCGGTGAGCTATGCCGAGATCGCCAGCCGGCATGGTCACGATTCTTTCCTGATGAACGATCCCCACTACCACGCCATCGTTGCCGCCTACCTGGCCAACATCAAGACATGAGCCACGCGCTGAAACGCCCTGATTTCGATGTCATCGCCGGCTGGATGCAGCCAGGCGAGAGCGTGCTCGACCTCGGCTGTGGTTCGGGCGAGCTATTGAAACTGCTCGCCGAACGCGGCCTGCGCGGCTGGGGCATCGAACGCGATCCCGGTCAAGTGCTGGCAGCGATCGAAAATGGTGTGAATGTGATTCAAAGCGACCTTGAAGAAGGCTTGGCCGGCTTCGAGGACGATGCTTTCGATCACGTGATCCTTTCGCGCACCTTGCAAACGATGCACCATACGCAGCAGATCCTCGCCGAAATGCTGCGCGTCGGTCGCGAGGCAGTGGTCTCTTTCCCGAATTTCGCCTACTGGAAAAACCGCCTAGCGATCCTCGCAGGGCACATGCCCGTCTCGGAAGACCTACCCTATCAGTGGTACGACACGCCGAACGTGCGCTTCTTCACGCTGCTCGATTTCGAAAGCCTTTGTGAAGCGATGGGCATCGTCATCCGCGAGCGCAAGGTGCTCGACGAAAAAGGGGTGCTGGTCACCGAGGAGCCCAACTTCCTCGGCAGTCTTGCCGTCTATCGGATCGCACGGGGCAGCTGAAGAAAAATCGGCGCTGGCAAGACGGCACCCGCTCTCGATCCGTGTGGTGCCCGGAGCCGGA
>CAYZII010000047.1:0-17122 GCA_964478415.1 uncultured Methyloversatilis sp. | reverse complement strand
GCAACTTCTCCACGATTCGCACCGTCATCTTCCTGCTCGCCGGCAAACTCGATTTCAGCAACATCAACCCCCATGCCGCTTAACCCACTCGAAATTCAAAAGAGCCGAAAAAAGGGAGATCAAAAGGCGCAACGACGCAAGTTCGAGCGTGCGACACTTTGTCGCTGCGACAATTTGCCGCGCACTCTATTCCCTGGTTGGGGGCCTTTACCTTGATTGGAATCAATTCCACGGACGCTTTTTCACCCTCCGGCATGGTAACTTTCGGCCCGATGCAGCCGCGCAAGTCTCTTCTCGTCGATTCCGCGATGATCCTCGCCCTGATCCTGATCGGGGCGATCGGCTACAAACTTTCGCCGCTGATGATGCCGAAGGCTGATCTGGTCGTCGCGCCGACGCCGGAGTGTGACCTGCATCAGACGGCCTGCACGGCAGCGCTTCCTGGCGGTGGCCGATTGATTTTCTCGTTGACGCCGCGGCCGATTCCGGTGGCGACACCCTTGCGTGTCGAGGTGAGGCTCGAGGGTATCGCTGCGCAGCGCGTGAAGGTCGATTTCGCCGGCGTCGAGATGAGCATGGGTTACAACCGGCCAACGCTCGAGGCGCTCTCTCCCACCCATCACGTCGGCGAGGCAACGCTGCCGGTGTGTGTGACCGGTCGCATGCTCTGGCAGGCGACCGTGCTGCTCGCGACGGATGGCCAACGCCTCGCCGTGCCTTTCAGATTCGAGGCTGGACATTGAGGACTTTTCTGATCCTGCTCAACATCGTGCTGCTGGCCGCGATCGTGTTCGTGGTGTTTTTCTGGCAACCGCAGATCGAGGAAGCGCCGATGCCCGGGACACACGATGCGCGGTTGGGCAGGGATGTGCCGAGCAGCGTGAAGTAGTAGCCCCAGGGCCCGGAAAAACGTACCGTGTCCCGATCAGAACGGGCGCGCGGCCTCGTTTTCGCGCGCGATGGTCAAAAAGTGCATCAGCCGGCGCGCATCGATCGCGCCGCGTTCGACGGCTGCCTGGATCGCGCAGTCGGGCTCGTTTTCGTGACGGCAGTCGCGGAAGCGGCACTGGCCGAGATGAGAGTGGAATTCGGGAAAGCCCAGTTCGAGCTCGCCGCGTGACAGATGCGCCAGACCGAAGGTTTGCAGTCCGGGCGAATCGATCAGCGCACCGTGCCCGTCCGGCAGGAAATACAGGCGCGTATGCGTGGTGGTGTGCTTGCCGGCATCGAGGGCGGTGGAGATCTCGCGCGTCGCTGCGGCGGCCCTGGGCAGCAAGGCATTGACGAGTGTCGATTTGCCCATGCCGCTTTGCCCGACCAGCACCGAGACATGCCGTTTCAACCAGGGTTCGAGGGGGGAGGCATCCTGGCGCGCGCTCAGTTCGACGATCGGCAAGCCGAGTGCCGCGAAGGGGACGAGTTGCGCGCGTGCCGCGGGCAGGGCAGCCGTAAGATCACATTTGTTGAGGACGATCACGGCACGCAAGCATTCGTGGCTGGCGGCGACGAGCGCACGCGAGATCAGTTCCGGCGAAAAGCTCGGTTCAGTGGCGACGACCAGGATGATTTGCGTGGCATTCGCAGCGATCAGTTTCTGCTTCCATTGATCCGAGCGGTAGAGCAGGCTGCTGCGTGGCGCATGGGCGATGATCGGCGTCTCGTTGCCCTGCAGGGGGCCGAGGGTGACGCGGTCACCGCAGGCATAAATGCTTTTCTTGCCGCGCGGCAGGCCGATGACCACGCGGCCGTCGGCAAGCGTGACTTCGTAATGGCGGCCGAAGGCGGCCGTGACGAGGCCCTCCCGGGGGCCGAGCGCGGCGATCGCCTCCGGCAGCTTCACGGCGTGAAGAACAGTGCATCGATGCGCGCCGCAGCGGCGAAATCCTTGTCGGTGAGCCCGCCGGCACTGTGGGTCGTGAAACTCACCCGGCAGTAGTTGTAACCGATCTGGAGGTCCGGGTGATGGTCGCAACGGTGGGCGATCCAGGCGATGGCATTCACGAAAGCCATCGTTTCATGGAAATTCGCGAAGATATGGCGTTTCGTGATCGTGTTGCCGTGGCGCTCCCAGCCATTCAGGGTGGCGAGGCGGGCGGCGATCTCGGATTCATTCAGCATGCGAAAGACTCCTTGCCGCGTGACAATTGGAGATGGGCGATGCGCTCGGCGGCCGGTGGATGTGAATCATGAAACAGCGAATACAGGGGGTCGGGTGTCAGCGTCGCGGCATTGTCGCGGTAGAGCTTGACCAGGGCATCGATCAACGCGCCGGCGTCGGCCTGTTGGGCTGCGAAGGCATCCGCCGCGAATTCGTGCCGGCGCGACAGCGAGGAGAACAGCGGTGTGAGCGGGAAAGTGAACACCGGCAGCACGAGCGAGAAAAGCACCAAAGCCAGTGCCGGGTTGCGTGCCGTTTCACCAGCGCCGATTTTTGTCGCTTCCGGGATGCCGAGGCCGGCATAGAACCAGGGCTGATCGACGAGCTGGCCGAGCAGCCAAAGCAATGCAAGCGACAGCACTGCAATCATGGCAAGGCGTTTCTGGATATGACGATGGCGATAATGGCCAAGCTCGTGCGCAAGCACCGCCTCGACCTCTACCGGGGTGAGTTTTTCGATCAGCGTGTCGTAGAAGACGATGCGCTTGGCTTGACCAAAGCCGGTGAAATAAGCATTGCCGTGCGCCGAGCGTTTCGAGCCATCCATCACGAACAGGCCGGCGCTCGCAAAGCCGCAGCGCGTCAGCAAGGCTTCGACGCGCCGTTTCACCTCTCCGTCGGCGAGCGGGGTGAATTTGTTGAAAAGCGGCGCGATGAAAGTCGGATAGATCAGCATTGCCAGCAAATTGAAGATGAACCAGACGGCCCAGACGGCGAGCCACCAGTCGCGGGCCAGCGTCTGCATCAGCCACAGCACCACGGCAAGCAGTGGGGCGCCGATCAGGAGCAGCAGCAGGAGTTGTTTCGCCAGATCGGAGACGAACAGCGCCGGCGTCATCTTGTTGAAGCCGAAGGCCGCCTCGATGCGAAAAGTGCGCCACAGGGTGAACGGCAAGCCGACGAAAAAGCTGATCAGGCCGACGCTGGCGAAGAGGGCGAGGCCGTAGGCGATGCCCCTCTCGGGAAAGAAATCCCGCCAGAAGCGATCGATGCCGGCCAGCCAGCCGCCGAAGGTCAATAGCAGGAGCAGCAGCGTGTCGGCAGCCAGTTCGACGATGCTAAGACGCAACTTCGCCACCGTGTAATCGGCGGCCTTCTGGTGGTCGGTGAGCGGAATGCGTGCGGCGAAAGCCGGCGGCACGCTTGCGCGGTTTGCGCTGACATGCCGTATCTGGCGCAGGAAGAGCCACAGCCGCAAAGCAAGAGTGAGCGCCAGCATGGCGAGAAAACAGGCAGAGAACACAGTAGCCATGCGCTGGAAAATGGGTCAGGTGTGCAAGAATGCAAGGGTTTGCAATTTCGGAACCGCAGTATGGCACAAGACCAAAACGCCCTCGTCTGGCTCGACATGGAAATGACCGGTCTCGATCCCGAGCGCGACCGCATCCTCGAACTGGCGATGGTGATCACCAATGCCCAGCTTGAGGTGATCGCTGAAAGCGCCGTCTGGGCAGTGCATCAGGACGATGCGGTGCTCGATGCGATGGACGACTGGAACAAAAAAACGCATGCCAAGTCGGGCTTGATCGAGCGGGTGCGCTCCTCGCTGCTGACGGAGACCGACGTCGAGGCCCAGGCGCTCGACTTCCTGAAACGCCATGTCCCGGCAGGCAAATCGCCGATCTGCGGCAATTCGATCTGCCAGGACCGGCGCTTCATGGCGCGCCACATGCCGAAGCTCGAAGCGTATTTCCACTATCGCAACCTCGATGTCTCGACCCTGAAGGAGCTGTGTCGCCGCTGGGCGCCGGAGATAGCCAAAGGCGTCAAGAAAGGCGGCAAACACGAGGCACTCGCCGACATCTACGAGTCGATCGAGGAGCTCAAGTACTACCGAACCCACTTCCTGAAAATCTAGTCGGACCGCCGCTCGAGATACCAGCGTTCCTTGCGGTCGCCGGCGCGGTGCCCCTGCCAAACCGTTACCCAGCTGGCGCTCGCAAGGCGGTCGCGCGCTGCGATGACCAGCCGCCAGTGGCAATCCGGCACGGCGGACGACGGTCGGGTACGGATGCCGGCATAGTAATCGAGCAGTGCAAGCTGGGCATCACCAAGCCCACTTTGTTCCAGGCAATCGCTGTCTTTGGGCAGTGCCGCCCGCAGCGCGAGCACGACCGGCCGGTAGGACTTGTAATGGTCGATCCATGACAGCCACAGGCTGGCGATCAGGGCCCACATCAGCGTCAGGCCCGCTGCCCAGCGCAAGGTCGGGCGCCAACTGGCGCGGCGCAAACCCCACGAAAACAACCAGAGGAGGGTCAATCCGCCGGCGAACGCCAAGGCAGTGAAGCTGTAATCAGGCTGATGGCCGGGGGCGAGACGGGCGAACTGACGCGCCATCCTGGCCGGCCAGCCAAGCGCCTGGGCGCTGGCGCCAAGCCAGATCAGCACTGTGAAGAAAGTGAAAGTGATCCAGCCGAACCAGTCGAAGGCGTTCGCCGCGCCGCGGCGCAGCCGGTCGGCGCCGGAGGCTGCGATCAGGAGGAGAGGGGGGAGGAGCGGCAACAGGGCGAGGCTGCGCGGCGGGCCAGACAAAAACCAGAGCAGGGCGATCAGGACGCCGAGCAAGGGTAGCGCATGCTTGCCGGGGGTGCGGCGATCGGCCCACAGACTCCACAATGCGATCGGCCAGAGTGGCCAGGTGACCCAGCCGAGGAATTCGAGATGCTCTGCCTGCGGCCAGCGCCGGCCAATCGTTGCCTCAGCGAGTTCGTTGCGCCACCATTGCGTCCAGAATTCCGGTGCAGTCTGCTGGAGCGCCCAGGGCCAGACGAGTGCGAGGGGTATTGCGATCAGCAGCGCGAGGATAAGCCCCCGCCAGTCACGACGCAAAAGCGGCGCTGGCAGCGCGGCAATTGCCATCAGCACCCCCGCCAGGCCGTGGGCGGGGAAACTCAGACCCAGGCCAACGCCGATCAGCACCGCACCGCGGCGCTGGCCTTTCAGGGTCAGGGCAGCGCCCCACCAGGCCAGCGCCGCAAACGCCAAGCCGGCGATGGCGGGCTGGGTTTCGTGCAGCGGCAGCAAGAGGCCCAGTGTGCCCAGTGCCAGCAGCACCGCAATACGGTCGGCGTTGTCATGGTGGCAATGTTTCGCTGCCCGGGCCAGCGCGATCAGAAACAGGGCGCCGAACAGCGCGGTGGCCAGTCGTGCGGCGATGTGGAAGCCGAGCAGGCTTCCAAAAAGCTTGCCGCTCAGCGCTGCCACCCAGTGGTAGAGCGGGGCCGTATGCGGCCATGGCACGCCGGCGATCGCAGGCGTCAGCCAATTGCCCTGGTTCAGGAAGCCCCAGGCGATGCCGATGTGGATGGCATCCTCATGTTTCCAGGGATCGTGCTGGATGCCCGTCAACAGATAGATCGCGACCAGCACCACCACCACCATGAGCGGCAGCCGTGGCGAGGGCGGATGGGCGGGCACGACAAAATTCATCGCGGCGGAAGTCTCGTGATCATCCTGCTTCGCAGAGGGCTGTCAATGCCGGCGGCGTAGGCCCAGCCCTGCGCGGAGGGTGCATTCTTCACGCCGGGAGCAGGGATGTTTGCCCCCGGGATACCGCGGTTCGTAGACCTTAAGCCGCCGCGCCGGCGCGCTTGTATTTCTGTTTGAAACGTTCGACGCGACCGGCGGTATCGACGATCTTCTGCTTGCCGGTGTAGAACGGATGGCAAGCCGAGCAGACTTCGATATGCAGCGGGCGGCCGACGGTCGAGCGCGTCTTGAAGGTGTTGCCGCAGCTGCATGTCACCTCGATCTCGGTATATTTCGGGTGGATGCCTTCTTTCATGTCACTGATCCTTTTGCTTGTCCGGAAGGGCCACGGTGATCGTGGAAAACCGCGCATTATCCTGAAATCGCGCCGCCAAATCAACCGCCGCGCCGCATCGCCTCGAAGAATTCGCTATTGTTCTTGGTGGCTTTGACCTTGTCGAGCAGGAATTCGGTGGCCTCGAGATCGTCGAGGCCATACATCAGCTTTCTCAATACCCAGACCTTCTGCAGCACATCGGGCTTGAGCAGCAGCTCCTCGCGGCGTGTACCGGAACGGTTGACGTTGATCGCCGGATAGACACGCTTTTCCGCCATGCGGCGGTCGAGATGGATCTCGGAGTTGCCGGTGCCCTTGAATTCCTCGTAGATGACTTCATCCATGCGGCTGCCGGTGTCGATCAAAGCGGTGGCGATGATCGTGAGACTGCCGCCTTCCTCAATGTTGCGCGCGGCGCCGAAGAAACGTTTCGGCTTTTGCAGCGCGTTGGCGTCCACACCGCCGGTGAGCACCTTTCCGGAGGCGGGTTGCACCGTGTTGTAGGCGCGCGCCAGGCGTGTGATCGAGTCGAGCAGGATGACGACATCCTTCTTGTGCTCGGTGAGCCGTTTGGCTTTTTCGATCACCATCTCGGCGACCTGGACGTGGCGCGTGGCCGGCTCGTCGAAAGTCGAGGCCACCACTTCGCCGCGTACCGTGCGCTGCATCTCGGTGACTTCTTCTGGACGTTCGTCGATCAGCATCACGATCAGCACGGCTTCCGGGTGATTGGCGGCGATCGCATGGGCGATGTGCTGCAGCATCACGGTTTTGCCGGACTTGGGCGGCGCGACGAGCAGGCCGCGCTGGCCTTTGCCGATCGGCGCGATGATGTCGATCACGCGGCTGGTGATGTTCTCGTCGGCCCTGATGTCGCGCTCCAGTCGCAGATGCTCGGTCGGATGCAGTGGCGTGAGGTTCTCGAAAAGGATCTTGTGCTTGCAGATTTCCGGCGACTCGCCATTGACCTTGTCGAGCTTGACCAGCGCGAAATAGCGCTCACCGTCTTTCGGGGTGCGGATCTCGCCTTCGATCGTATCTCCGGTGCGCAGGTTGAAACGGCGGATCTGTGAGGGCGAGACATAAACGTCGTCCGGGTTGGCCAGGTAGGAGGTGTCGGCGGAACGCAGAAAGCCGTAGCCGTCACTCATCACTTCGAGACAACCGTCGCCGTAGATCACCTCGCCCTTCTTCGCGTGCTCCTTGAGGATCGCGAAGATCAGCTCCTGCTTGCGCAGACGGTTGGCGCCCTCGATACCGAGGGCAGTGGCCATTTCGATCAGTTGGCTGACATGGTAAGACTTGAGTTCGGAAAGGTGCATGATCGTGCTGTGTGGGATACAGACCGTAACGGGCCTGCGGCTGCGGATGAAACGGGAAGGAATGGGAATCGGGACGGCACAGGCGGAGGAGGAAGCCTGTGGCCCGGAACTCCCGAAACGAGGGTTCGGTTTGGGAAGCTGCCGGGCGTCTGCGTGAAAAATCTAACGTGATTACAGGTTGCTGTCAATGAAGGCGGTGAGCTGAGATTTCGACAGTGCGCCGACTTTCGTGGCCTCGACGTTGCCGTTCTTGTAGAGGATCAGGGTCGGAATGCCACGGATGCCATATTCGCCCGGTGTCTTCGGGTTCTCGTCGATGTTCAGCTTGGCGACTTTGAGCCGGCTGCTGTATTCCTTGGCGACCTCGTCGAGAATCGGCGCGATCATCTTGCACGGACCGCACCATTCGGCCCAGAAATCGACCAAGACGGGAATCGGGGATTCCAGCACGTCGCTCTTGAAGCTCGCGTCGGTGACGTAATGGATGTGCTCGCTCATGGCTTTGCCTCGAGGGTGGGAAAAAAGCGGGAGATCAGATTTCGAGATTGTCGATCAGGCGTGTCGTGCCCAGGCGGGCCGCGGCCAGGACCACCAGCGGTGGGGTCGGGCCATCGATGGGCGGAAATTGTAGATCAGTTCTCTGGCGCACGGCAACGTAATCCGGTTGCCAGCCGTGGTTGCGCAATTCTGCGATGGCCTCGTTTTCGAGATGTTGATAGTCGCGCGCGCCGGCACGTACCGCCTCTGCCACCTTGTTCAGACAGCGATAGAGTCGCGGTGCTTCGGCGCGTTCCTCTGGCGAGAGATAGCCGTTGCGTGAGGAGAGCGCCAGCCCGTCCGGGGCGCGCACAGTCTCGCCGGGGATGATCTCGATCGGCAGTGCGAATTCGCGCACCATCGAAGAAAGCACGAGATACTGCTGATAGTCCTTCTTGCCGAACAGTGCCGCCTGCGGCTGGACGATCGCGAACAACTTCATCACGACAGTGGCTACACCCCGGAAGTGCCCCGGTCGGAACTCGCCCTCGAGGATGTTGGCATGTTCTGGCGGCGGTTCGACGAGATAGCGTTGTGGCGTCGGATAGAGTTCCTCCTCGGCGGGTGCGAAGAGATGGTCGACACCGGCGGCGATGAGTTTTTCGCAGTCGGCCGCCAGGGTGCGGGGGTATTTGTCGAAATCCTCGCCCGGGCGGAACTGCAGGCGGTTGACGAAGATCGAGGCGACCACGCAATCGCCGTGGGCGCGTGCCTGCCGCATCAGCGTGATGTGTCCCTCGTGCAAGTTGCCCATTGTCGGGACGAACACGATGCGGCCGGCGCCTTGCAGCGCGGCACGCACGGACGCGATGGTGTGATGAATCTGCATCGGTGCTTCAGTAACAGTGTTCCGGGCCGGGATAGCGTCCCTCTTTCACCGCCGCGACATACGCCTTGACCGCGCCTTCGATACTCTGCGCCTCGGCCATGAAGTCTTTCACGAAGCGCCCTTTTTTGCCCGGGTAGAGGCCAAGCATGTCGTAGAGCACCAACACCTGACCGTCGCAGTCGGGGCCGGCGCCGATGCCGATCGTCGCGCAGACTTTGAGCCTGCCTGTGATCTCTGCAGCGAGCCTGGAGGGCACCATTTCCAACACCAGCAGTGCAGCGCCGGCCTGTTCGAGCGCGATCGCATCGTTAATCAAGCGTGCCGCGGTGGCCTCGTCGCGCCCCTGCACATGGTAACCGCCCAGCGCATGCACCGATTGCGGGGTGAGGCCGATGTGGGCGCATACCGGCACGCCGCGTTCGACAAGGAAATGCACGGTTTCCGCCATCACCGCGCCGCCTTCGAGCTTGACCATCTCGGCACCCGCGGCGAGCAGCCGGCCGGCATTGCGGATCGCCTGCTCCTTCGATTCGTGGTAGGCACCGAACGGCATGTCTGCGATGACCATCGCGCGTTGCACCATGTGACCGACGCATTCGGTGTGATAGACCATGTGCTCCATCGTCACCGGCAGCGTCGAGGTCTTGCCCTGGATCACATTGCCGAGCGAATCGCCGACGAGGATCGCGTCGACGCCGCAACGGTCTTCGAGCGCGGCGAAGCTGGCGTCGTAACAGGTCAGCATTGCAATCTTCTCGCCGGCCTGTTTCATCCGGGCAAGACCCGGGAGGGTGACTGGTTTGTTCGCAGCAAGGTAAGTCATTCAGGGATTGCGGAAGATGAAATAGACGGCGCCAAGGATACACAAAGCCGCCCACAGATAGTCGAGTTTGAGCGGCTGGCGCATGTAGTACACGACGAAGGGCACGAAGACCGTCAGCGCGATGACTTCCTGCAGAATCTTGAGCTGTGGCAGCGTGAGCTCGTGATGACCGATGCGGTTGGCAGGCACCTGCAGCAGGTATTCGAACATCGCAATGCCCCAGGAGGCCAGCGCCGCGATCCACCATGGCCGGTCGTTGAGATTCTTCAGGTGCGCGTACCAGGCGAAGGTCATGAAGACGTTCGAGGCGGAAAGCAGCAGCACGGTCTGCCAGAGGACGGGGATTCCCTTCAGAGCGTTCATCGCAGTCTCTCGATGCGTTGATCGGCGACGCTGGGCAGCAGTTCGGCCACAAGCCCGGCGCCGGGGATGGTTAAATCAGGGGCGATCTCGGCCAGCGGCGCGAGCACGAAGGCGCGCTCGGTCATGCGCGGATGGGGCAGGGTGAGTCGCGGCGGGCCCGGCAGGTCAAGCATCAGGTCGTCGCACAGCAGCAGGTCGAGATCGAGTGTGCGTGGCGCGTTGCGGATCGAGCGCACGCGGCCGAAACGCGCCTCGATCTCGAACAGGCGCCCGAGCAGCTCGAGCGGCGACAAGTCGGTGGTCAATTTGACGACGGCATTGATGAAATCCGGCTGATGTTTCAATCCCACTGGCGCGGTGCGGTAGAGCGACGAAGCGGCGAGCAGTGCGGCATCCGGCATTGCCTGCAACGCGGCGAGCGCCGCGCGCACCGTGGTGAGCGGGTTGCCGAGGTTTGCACCGAGCGCGACATAGGCGATGGCGGGCATCGTCATTCCACCATCGGTGATAGAGAGGATGCGCCAGACGTCTCCTGCGCCAGATTCTGCGCTGACGCAGCGGCACCCCCGGCGGTCGGTGTGCCCTTTTTGCTGCGCCGACGGCGGCGCTTCTTCGGGCCGCCGGTTTCGGGCTTGAGCATCGCCTCACGCGAGGCATGGTCGGCGGCCGCGAAGGTTACCCACCAGTCGGCGATTTCCATCGGCATCTCGCCGCTCTCACAGCGCAGGCGCAGGAAATCCCAGGCGGCGCGGAAGCGCGGCTGCTCGACGAGGCGGAACGGGGCGCGCCCGCCGCGCTTCTCGAAACGCGGTTGCAGGAGCCAGATCTCCTTGATGTCGCCGACGACACGGCGGGTGATCGCGAGTTTTTCGGATTGGGTATCGAGCACTTCGTCCATCGCGGCATGCAGCGCGGGTACGGGGAGCTCGCCGTTTTGTTTGCGCGTTTCCCAGTTGGCAAGCACCTGATGCCACAGCAGCGTGGCGAACAGGAAGCCGGGCGAGGTGCGCTTGCCTTCGCGCACCCTTCGGTCGGTGTCGGCGAGTGCCAGCATGACGAATTTTTCACCGAGCGGCTGTTCGAGGATCACGTCGAGCAGTGGCAGAAGGCCGTGGTGCAGCCCTTTTTCGCGCAGACGCCTGATGCATTCGAGTGCGTGGCCGGAAAACAAAAGCTTCAGCATCTCGTCGAACAGCCGTGCGGCAGGCACGTTTTCGATCAGATGGGCCATTGCGGGGATCGGCGCCTCGACGGTCGGGTCCATGCGCAGCTCGAGCTTGGCGGCGAGCCGCACGGCACGCAGCATGCGCACCGGATCTTCGCGATAGCGCGCGCGCGGATCACCGATCATGCGCAGGGTTCTGTGCTGCAGGTCGCGTACGCCGTGGTGATAGTCGAACACCTGCTGGGTGGCCGGATCGTAGTAGAGCGCGTTGATCGTGAAGTCGCGGCGCGCGGCGTCTTCCTCCATCGTGCCCCAGACGTTGTCGCGCAGGACGCGGCCGTGTTCGTCCTTCAGGGTATGTTCATCATGCACGGCGCGGAAGGTCGACACTTCGATGGTCTCGGCGCCCTGCAGCACATGGACGATCTGGAAGCGGCGGCCGATGATGCGCGCGCGGCGGAACAGGGCGCGCACTTGTTCGGGGGTGGCGTCGGTGGCGACATCGAAATCCTTCGGTGTGAGACCCGCGATCAGGTCGCGTACCGCACCGCCGACCACGTAGGCCTTGAAGCCGGCCTGTTGCAGGGTTTCACAGGTGCGCCGTGCGCCGTTCGATACCTGTTCCGGGTGGATGCCATGCCGCTCGGGACCGATGATCTCGACCGGCTGAGGGGTGGGTTCGCCACGCTGGAAGACGCGGCGCAACAGTTTTCTGATCATCGCCGTTTCACGTCCGCAGGCTCAGCACGGGCCAACCGCGCGCCACGGCGGCGGCATGCAGGGTTGGGTCGGGATCGACCGCGACCGGATGCGTGACGCGCTCGAGCAGAGGCAGATCGTTGTGCGAATCGCTATAGAAGGTGCTACGCTCGAAAGCGCCCCACCACAGCCCCATTTCTTCGAGCCACAGGTTCATACGCGTGATCTTGCCTTCCTTGAAAGCAGGGATGCCGCGCGGCGCGCCGGTGAATCGCCCGTCCTCCTGGGCGGGCACGGTGGCGACCAGATGGGGGATACCGAATTCGCGGCAGATCGGGCCGGTGACGAAACTGTTCGTGGCGGTGACCATGACGCACAGATCGCCGGCAGAAAGATGGCGCTGGACGAGCTGACGCGCCGGCGCACCGATCAACGGCAGGATGTGGCGGGTCATGAATTCGCGGTGCCAGGCATCGAGTTCCCGGCGCTCGTGGCGCGCCAGCGGGGCGAGCTGGAATTTCAGGAACGCGTGGATGTCGAGCGTGCCCGTCTTGTAGTCTTCATAAAACGCCTGGTTCTTCGCCAGGTGAACTTCGCGGTCGAGCACGCCCTTCGAGATCAGGAACTGCGCCCACTCGAAGTCGGAGTCGCCAGAAAGCAAGGTGTTGTCCAGATCAAACAGGGCGAGATTCATTGTCGTCGGGAACGAGCGGTAATTGCATGACTTCCTTGAGCAAAGGCAGGGTGGCCTGCTGCTTGCGTTCGAGCGTGGTGCGGTCGAGATGGTCGAGCACGGCCATCAGGGAGGGCAGGTCGCGCCGGCCATGACTGAGCAGGTAGCGCACCAGGCTGTCATCGACCTTGAGACCGCGCTCGAGCGCATGGCGGCGCAGCGCGGCCGCCTTCTCCTCGTCGGTGAGGGTCTTGACGTGATAGACGAGCGTCTGGGCGATGCGCGTGCGCAGGTCTTCGCGCAGCCCAAGCTTTGCCGGCGGCTGCCGGCTTGCCAGGAGAATTCCCAAACCGATCAGGCGCGCGGTGTTAAAGACGCGAAACAGCCCGATCTGTGCCTCCGTATCGAGCCGATCGACGTCATCGACGATCAGCAGCCCACCGGCTGGAACATGAATATCGGCCCGGGCGGCTTCCGGATCGTCCTGCCGGCCGGCGTCTGGCAACACAAAGTCGGCGCTGGCGGAACGGCACCCGGACAACAGCAACACGGGCCGTTTGCGCTGCGCCAGCACGGCGGTGGCGGCGAGCAGGTGGCTTTTACCGCAACCGCTCGCTCCCCACAGGGTCAGACTGTCGTAGCAGCTGGGCTCGGCGAGCAGGCGCAGCCGCGCGACCAGCTCGGCATTGTCGCCGACGATGAAATTGTCGAAGGAGGGCGGCTGCGTGGGCCGCAGATCGAGCAGCAGTTGGGTCAAGGCAACGTGGGCAATCGGGTGATTCCGGTAAAATCCGCGCACAACTTTGCTGCGGCAGCGCGAATTATCGCCGCAAAATCCTTCCGATTCATCCTTTCCCGACCGCGCAGATCATGAATTCCGATTCCTCCTCTTTGACTTACCGCGCTGCGGGCGTCGATATCGATGCCGGCGATGCGTTGGTGGAACGCATCAAGCCCGCCGCGAAACGCACCTTGCGTCCCGAAGTCCTGGCCGGCATTGGCGGTTTCGGCGCGCTGTTCGAGATTTCCCGCCGGTACCGCGAGCCGGTGCTGGTGTCAGGCACCGATGGCGTCGGCACGAAGCTGAAACTCGCGTTCCAGCTCGATCGCCATGACACGGTCGGTCAGGATCTGGTGGCGATGAGTGTCAACGACATCCTCGTCCAGGGGGCGGAGCCGCTGTTTTTCCTCGATTATTTCGCCTGTGGCAAGCTCGACGTGCCTACCGCGGCCGTAGTGATCGAGGGCATTGCGAAGGGTTGCGAACTGGCTGGTTGTGCACTGATCGGGGGTGAGACGGCCGAGATGCCCGACATGTATCCGGCCGGCGAATACGATCTGGCTGGATTTGCGGTCGGGGTGGTCGAGAAATCGCAGATCATCGATGGCCGTTCGATTGCGCCAGGCGATGTCGTCCTGGGGTTGGCCTCTTCCGGCGCCCATTCGAACGGTTATTCGCTGATCCGCCGCATCCTCGCTCGGGCCAAGCCGGACATGGCAGCGGATTTCCACGGCCGCTCGTTCGCCGATGCGCTGCTCGCGCCGACGCGCATCTATGTGAAGCCCTTGCTTGCGCTGATGCAGCAGGTGACGGTGAAAGGCCTGGCACACATCACCGGTGGCGGCCTCACCGGCAACATCCCGCGCATCCTGCCCGAGAATGCCACCGCCATGATCGAGCGCAGCGCGTGGCCGCTGCAGCCACTGTTCCAGTGGCTGCAACGCGAGGGCAATGTCGCCGACGACGAGATGTTCCGTGTCTTCAATTGCGGTATCGGCATGGTGGTGATCCTCGCCGCTGAAGATGCGCCCCGCGCCAGTAAGCTGCTGCGCGAGGCGGGCGAGACGGTTTACGAGATCGGGCGCATCGTCGCGCGTCAGGCTGGACAGCCGCAGACACTGATCTGCTGAAGCGTCGTTACTTCCCGAGCCTTGCGCGTTCCTCGCGCTGTTCTTCGATGATGAAGTGCTGGAGCAGGTGTTCTTCGTGGGGGGTTAGATCGACGAAGCGGCAGCCGATGCGGCCCATGAGTTTGGCGCCGCGTTCGATTGCTCCAACGTTGCGCACTTCCAGCGTTACGGACAGGCGCAGGCCATTGCGAAACTCGATCAGCGCTTCGGGCAACAGCTGCCCGACCTCGAAGGGCGGATGGGGATCGTTCATTTCCATCGCCAAGCCGCCGATGCTGATGTCGATGACCGGCAATTGCAGCGGTTTTTGACCTTCCGGCGCCGGCAGGGTGCAGATCGGACGCCGTGTGATCGGCAGCACCAGACGGAAGAATTGGCGCCGCTGCAGACGCGTGTAGCGTTCCGGCAAGTGGGTGACGAAGGCGCGGCGACCCTGGAAAACGGTTTCTTCCACCTTGCCCGTCAGGAACTGATTGCGTACCCCATGCGGGGCACAGATGAAGAAATTGCGCTCGCTCTTGAGCAGCTTCTGGTTGGTTTCCTCGCTGCCGCCCCAGTCGAAGATCAGGCGGTCGTGATCTTCATCGACGGCGAGCAGCAGGGTGAGGAATGCATCCTTGCCCTCATTGAACACCACGCTGATCTTTTCTTCGTCCTTGATGAGCTGGTGCAGGTAGAAAAGAATCTCACGCCGATGGGTCGTGCTGAATTTTTCCAGCTCCTCGGGCGTGATCGACTGAAAGGTCATGCGTCGTGCGACGACTGTTCGAGATGGGTTTCCATTGCCGAGAATATTCTTGCAAGAGTCGATGCGTCGCCAAGTGCCGATTCGAGGTCGATTGTGCCCGCTTCTCGCAGCGCTCGCAGCCAGGTGAGCTGGCGTTTCGCGAATTGGCGGGTGGCAAAGATGCCGCGCTCGGCAAGCTCGCTGGCGGGCAGCCGCCCTTCGAGCATTTCCCAAACCTGCCGATAGCCGACGCAGCGCATCGAGGGCAGGTCGGCAGACAGCCGGTAGCGCACACGCAAACCCTCGACCTCTTCGACCAGCCCGGCGGCAAGCATCGCGCGGAAGCGTGCGGCGATGCGCTCGTGCAGGCGTAGGCGGTCTGGGGCGACCAGCGCGATGGTCAGCAAGCGAAACGGCAATGCCCCCTTTCCCTGACTTTGCCAGAAGGCGCTCAAGGGTTTGCCGGTGAGATACAGCACTTCGAGCGCGCGCTGGATGCGCTGGCTGTCAGTGGGCGCGAGCCGGGCGGCGGTGAGCGGATCGGCCCGGGCCAGTTCGGCATGCAGCGCCGGCCAGCCGCGCTGGGCAGCTTGCTTATCGATCGCGGCGCGCACCTGTGGATCGGCAGGGGGTAGATCCGCGAGCCCGGCGAGCAGGGCCTTGAAATACAGCATCGTGCCGCCGACCAGCAGCGGCACCTTGCCCCGCGCACTGATTTCGCCCATCACGCGCAGCGCATCGGTGCGAAAACGGGCCGCCGAATAGGGCTCCTCGGGCGTGATCAGGTCGATCAGATGGTGCGGACAACGGGCGAGCGTGGCGCGGTCGGGCTTCGCGGTGCCGATGTCCATGCCGATGAACACCTGCGCCGAGTCCAGACTGACGATCTCGACTGGCAAGCGTTGGGCGATTTCCAGCGCAATTTCGGTCTTGCCACTCGCGGTAGGGCCAATCAGCGCAACGGCAGGCGGAAGGGACTGATGCATCCATGAATCCTCTGGGTTGAAGATCATACGATGCGTCCCCGGTCTTATGGACAATCTGGGTTGAAATCCACGCCATGAGGCGCATTTAAGAGGCAGAAGGTCAAAGGAGGTTATAGATGATCGTTCTGTTCAACAATCCACAGCTCTACGTGATCGAATATCCGGCCCACGATGCGCTGGAAATCCTCGACAAGCGCACGGGGCGGCTGGGATTGCTGCGCGGCCCCGCGGCAGAACACATCCGTTCGGAGTTCAGGGATTTCCTGACCCGGCCGCATGACGAAGAGGAATTCGATGCGTTCCTCGACGCCCACGACGCGATTCTCGAACACCCGCTCATTCTTCACTGAGCAGCGGCATTAGCGCGGTGTATTACTTGCCGCGCATGAACAGGCGATCGAGCTCATCGATGCCGATCTGCACCCAGGTCGGGCGGCCGTGATTGCACTGATCCGCGCGCGCGGTGGCTTCCATCGCGCGCAGCAGCGCATCCATTTCGGCCAGGCTGAGTTGCCGGTGGGCGCGTACCGCGCCATGACAGGCAAGGGTGGCCAACAGCTCATTGTGTCGTTCTGCGACGACCTGGCTGGCCGGCTGCTCGGTGAGCTCGGCCAGTAACGCGCGCACGAGCCGTTCGATGTCGCTGCCGGCGAGCACGGCGGGCACCGCCCGCACCGCGAGCTGCTGCGGCCCGGTGGGCGCGATCTCGTATCCTAGCTTCTCGAGCGTGGCGGCGTGCGCCTCGGCGCAGGCGAGTTCTGTGGCGCTGGCCGAAAACAGCACGGGAACGAGCAGAACCTGCGTCGCCAGAGGGCCATCGGCAGCCGCCTTGAGCTTTTCATAGAGGATGCGCTCGTAGGCGGCATGCATGTCGACCACGACGAGCCCCCGGGCATTCTGCGCGAGGATGTAGATGCCATGCAGCTGCGCGAGCGCATGGCCCAGCGGCAGATCATCCTCCGCCAGCGTTGCCGAAGACGCGCAGCATCCGTCGGGCGTCGGGCCACCTTGCAAACTCGGCGCTGGCGGAAATGGGAGCGTCCCGCCGGGCGCCGAGTCACCTCGGAAACTCGGCGCTGGCGGAAATGGGAGCGTCCCGCCGGGCGCCGAGTCACCTCGGA
>CAYZII010000046.1:0-17548 GCA_964478415.1 uncultured Methyloversatilis sp. | reverse complement strand
GCCTATGTTGAACCACAGTCATTTTCTGCCTGCCAAACTTGGCTGGAAGCCAATGCGGTCGTTCGTGCCGCGGACGTTTGCATTGATCGCAATCTTGCTGGCCACCCGGGTCGCTTACCCAGCCTCACTCGACGATGCAAACCAAGCTTTCAAGGCCGGCGACTACGCCAAAGCAATGGAGCTAGTAGAAGAACATCTTTCCAGAAAACCCAAGGATGCACAAGGCCGCTTCCTCAAGGGTCTGATTCTCACCAAACTCGAGAAAAAGGGCGAGGCCATCGCTGTGTTCCGCAAGCTCACCGAAGACTATCCAGAGCTTCCGGCACCCTACAATAACCTAGCCGTGATTTACGCTCAACAAAAACAATATGAGAAGGCGCGTAAGGCCTTGGAACAGGCGATTCGCACTCACCCGGCCTACGCGATCGCTCATGAAAATCTTGGAGACATCTACTCCCTTCTCGCTGGTGAAGCCTATAAAAAGGCCCTCTCGATCGATACATCGAATGTTGCAGCGCAGGCAAAACTGGCGATGATCAATGAACTATTTGGCGCGCCAAGGGAAACGCCAGGGGCAGCGCCGATCGCAAGCGCGGCCAAGATGGCAAACACCAATCCTGTCGGAACGCCCTCATCGGCTTTGTCTTCCAACCTTCAGTCTAAGTCATCCTCCGCTGTCATTGCTGAGCAGGCCAAAGTGGAAACCATTTTGGCTAAGTCTGAGTCGCGGGAGGTGCCTGATTCGCAGGCGGGTAGTCTAGACGCACAGATCACGGCGACTGTCGATGACTGGCTTGCGATGTGGTCACGGAAGGATATCGCGGGCTATTTGGCCCATTACGCACCCGATTTCGAAACGCCGAACGGTCTGTCACGCAAGGCGTGGGAAGCTGAACGCACTCTGCGTGTCGGCAAACCTGGGCCGATCAAAGTTACCCGTGGCAAACTAACGACCAAGATCGAAGCCTCTGACAGGGTTACCGTGCGTTTTCGTCAAGACTATCGTTCCGCCAGCTTCAATTCATCCTCGTATAAAACGCTCACGCTGGTGCGTCGTGACGGTAAGTGGCTAATCATTAAAGAAAAATCAGGATAAACCGAGGACAGCCTTAACAGGAGTGAGTGTTGCTGTTCTTGGCAATAGGCTTATAACGTGAACGTCCTACCTGCCAACCGTGACCACGCGGGTTTCATTGGCTGTGGGCGGCCTGAGGTCGCCGATCCGTCGTTGTGTTGGTTGCCGGCAAGCCTCGCGGCGTACCAGAACCAAAGAGGTCGCTCCGTTTCATGATGCCTGAAAAAGGGCTGGAGCTGTGGCATCACACGATGTTGCCGCTTGTCGGCCTGATTTGCAGCGCCTCTCTCCTGGCTGCAGAGCCAGGGAGTAGTCACAACCGTGTCACGGAACCCGAATATTCGTTGGCGCGGATTTTGCTTGAGATCGGGCAAAGCCGTTGGAAAGAGGCTCTCAATGAAACGGAAGCTCTGGTGCAGGCTTATCCCAATTTTCGTCTTGGGCATCTCATCAAAGGCGATCTGTTACTGGCCCACACTCGCCAACTTCAGTCATTTGGCGAAGGGGTGCCCCGAGAGGCTGAAGAGCAAGTCGCTGCACTGCGTGAAGAAGCGCTTGTCCGCCTGCGCGCACAGCGCGAAAAACCACGCAGTGATGCAATGCCGTCTTCTCTGCTTGGACTGCGTGCCGATCAGAAGTACGCCGCAATCATTGACGCGGAAAAGTCCCGCCTGTATCTCTTTCGGAATGACGACGGCACACCGCGCTTGATCGCCGATTATTATGTCTCTTACGGCAAGCTTGGAACCGGCAAGCTTATAGAGGGAGACAAAAAAACACCGCTGGGTGTTTATCACGTCACCGGGCTTATCCCGCGCGAAAAACTCACTGACTATTATGGTCGCCTGGCATTCCCGATCAGCTATCCGAACGAGTGGGATACAATGAAAGGCAGGAACGGCCACGGCATTTGGCTGCATGGCACGCCTTCCGACACTTATTCTCGTCCCCCGAAGTCTTCCGACGGCTGCTTAGTCCTTGCAAATACCGATCTTGCGAAGCTGGCGGAAATCATCCAGATTGGAGTCACGCCCGTAGTGATCAGCCACCGCATCAGGTGGCTTTCGCTCGAAAACTGGCATAAGGAACGCAAGGCTTTCCACGCTATGATCGACGAATGGCGCCGCGACTGGGAAAGCCTCGATCACGAGCGCTATGCGCGTCACTATTCCCGCCACTTTTTCACCGACGGTAAAGAACTTGCCAACTGGTTGTCGCAAAAGAAAAAAATCAATGCCCGCAAGCGGTGGATCAAGGTAAGAATCGAAAACCTCGGCATCCTGCGCAGTTCCGACAACGACGATTATCTCGTGGTCACCTTCGATCAGGATTACCAGAGCAATAACCTCTCTGATCGGATGCGGAAGCTTCAATACTGGATCAGGGAGGATGGCCGGTGGAAAATCGTTTATGAAAGTGCCGTCAACTGAGCATCACGAAACCCTGCTGGGATTGTGCAACTTCTTTTCTGTAAATTTCCGAGGCGGTGGTCATGACGCTGGGGTTACGGGTTGAGGTTGAGATAGATCTAGCCTGTCATCCAGTCGTCGTCGAATTCGGCAAATGAGGCCGCTTTTTTTACTTCGCGTCTCAATGAGCAGCTTGGTCAGCCACAAAATCGACCACCAGGCCCGGCCAGACGCTTTCCAGTGCGGCCTTGAAGTCGGCCTGGATGCGTGCCAGCGCAAACGGCTCGTCGGCTTCGAAACGCAGCACGATGACCGGTGTAGTGTTCGAGGCGCGCGCCAGACCAAAACCATCGGCATATTCGGCGCGCACGCCGTCGATCGTGATCAGTGTGCGGGCATCGTGCAGCACGCGCTTTTCCAGCGCCGCCTGCTTGAGCGCGGCGATCAGCCGGTGCGGTTCGCCCTCATTCATCTTCAGGTTCAGTTCCGGTGTCGAAAGCGCGTTCGGCAGGTGTTTGAGCGGCCAGTTGGCATCCGGCCAGCGTGAGACGATTTCCAGGAGACGCGCACCGGCGTAGAGGCCGTCGTCGAAGCCGTACCAGCGCTCATTGAAGAACATGTGGCCGCTCATCTCGCCGGCGAGCGGCGCGCCGGTTTCCTTCAGTTTCGCCTTGATCAGCGCATGGCCGGTGTTCCACATCAGCGGCACTCCGCCCTGATGGCGGATCGACTCGGCGACCCAGCGCGAGCATTTGACGTCGAAGATGATCGTCGCGCCGGGATGACGGCACAGGATGTCGGCGGCGAACAGCATCAGTTGCCGGTCGGGGTAGATGATTTCGCCATCCTTGGTGACGACGCCGAGGCGATCGCCATCGCCATCGAAAGCGAGGCCCAGTTCTGCATCGGTTTCGGCGAGTGTGCGCGTGAGATCGCACAGGTTTTCCAGCTTCGACGGATCGGGATGGTGGTTCGGGAAACGACCGTCGATCTCGCAATACAGTTCGATCACCTTGCAGCCTAGGCGGCGGAACAGTTGCGGCGCGAGCTCGCCGGCGACGCCGTTGCCGCAATCGACGGCGATCTTCATCGGCCGCGCCAGCTTCACGTCATCGACGATGCGCTCGAGATAGTTGGGGCGCACATCGGCGCGGCAAAGCGTGCCGCGGCCAGCGACGAAGTCGGCAGCGAGGATGCGGCGGCGCAACGCCTGGAGTTGCTCGCCATACAGCGTCTTCCCACCCAGCACGATCTTGAAGCCGTTGTAATCCGGCGGATTGTGGCTGCCGGTGACTGCCACACAGCTTTGCGTGCCGAGATGGTGGGCAGCGAAATAGGTCACGGGGGTTGGCACGCAGCCGATGTCGACGACGTCGATGCCGGTTTGCAGTATCCCTTCGCCGAGCGCGCTGGCGAGCTCCGGGCCAGAGAGACGCCCATCGCGACCGATGACGATTGCCGTCATGCCCTGCGAGCGCGCCTCGCTGCCGAGTGCCTGGCCAATCAGGCGCGCCGTCCCGGCAGTGAGCGTTTTGCCGACGATGCCGCGGATGTCGTAGGCCTTGAAGATTTCGGTAGCGATCTCCATCGCGATTCCTTGCGTTCAGTGGAGGATTTGGGGCGCATCGCCGATGCTGGTCGGCGGCACGGCTGATGCGTGATGCACGATCATGCGCCAGCCCAGTGCGCCGCGGATATAGACGTTGGTGGCGGCGACCGGCGCGGCGAGATGTTTTTCGCCGACCACGGCGATCTGTTCGATCAGGCTATGCACAGCGGTCAGCGGACTGTGCAGGGTGGAGAGCGCGAGCAGTTGCACCTTGAGCCGTGTACCGCCTTCGAAGATTCTGCGCCAGCCTTCGCGTACCAGCGCGTAGCCGATCAGTCGCGGCCCGCCGGGGTGAACGCAGACGATTTCCTCGTCCTCGGACCAGACGGCCATCATCGCGTCGAGATCGCCGCGCTCGAGCGCCTCATAGAAGGCGGCTTCGGCTTCCTGCGGTGAGGTGAAGATCGGTTTCTTGGGCATTTTTATGCATCGAGGGCGGCGAACACTTGGGCAGGACTCAGGTCTTCGAGGCAGCGCAAGGTCTCGGGTGCCGGCAGCGGGCAAGTACGCTTGAAACACGGGCTGCACGGCAATCCCAGCGTGAGGATTTTCGCACGGACGGAGAGCGGCGGCGTATAGCCCGGGCTCGACGAGCCATAGAGCGCGACGAGCGGTCTGTCGAGGGCGGCGGCGATGTGCATCAAGCCGGAATCGTTGCTGACGACCGCGCGCGCGCCGGCGATCAAATCGATGGCTTGCTCCAGTGTGGTGCGGCCGCAGAGATTCAGCGCGGCACCGCCGGAGAGTTGCGCGATCTCGGCGCCGATCGGCGCATCTTTCTCTGAGCCGAGCAGCCAGACCGGTGCCGCGAGCGAGCGGGCCAGCGTCGCGAAATGGTGGGCCGGCCAGCGTTTGGCTGGGCCGTATTCCGCGCCAGGGCAGAAGATCGCTGGCGCGGCATCCACCGGCAAGCCGAGCTGCAGCCGTGCTGCGCGTTGCTGTTCGGGCGTCGAGATCAGATGCGGGTAGGGTGTGGGATCGGGAAAGGCGCCGGCCAACGCGGCATAACGGTCGACCAGCCGCGGCAGGCGACTGTCCGGCAGCCGCCGGTTGAGCAGGAAGTAGCGCGCTTCGCCGGTATAGCCGATGCGCTCCGGGATGCGGGCAAAGAACGGCACGAGCGCCGATTTCCAGGAATTCGGTAGCACATAGGCACGCGCAAACTCGGCGCTGGCAAGACGGCACCCCAAGGCTTTGCGGCCCGCCCAGTCGAAACGGCCGTGGCCGAACGGGCTGTCGATCACCGCGCTCACCTCGGGCATGCGCTTTAGCAAAGGCGCACTCCAAGCCGGCGCGAGGACGTGGATCTCTGCCGTCGGATCGCGTGCCTTCAGCCGCATCAACAGCGGCTGCATCATGATCGTATCGCCGATCCAGGACGGCGCGACGATGAGAAGCTTAATGATGTCCCTTCGGCTTGTCGCCACTGAAGCGGTATTGCGTGCCACAGTAGGGGCAGACTGCCACGCCGGTCTTCAGCACGTCGAGGAAAACGCGCGGATGCCGCGCCCACAGCGGGGCTCCGGGACGCGGACAGGCGAGCGGCAGGTCGTCGGCGATGACGGTCACTTCGCGGACGGTTTCGTCGATGGCGCTCATCGTTCTTCCCTCATACCGGGGTGAGCCAGTCGGCATGGGCAGGCACCTTGCCGTTGACCACGTCGAAGAACAGGCTTTGGATCTTTTCGGTGATCGGCCCGCGACGTCCGCTACCAATGGTGCGGCCGTCGAGTTCGCGGATCGGCGTCACCTCGGCAGCGGTGCCGGTGAAAAAGGCTTCGTCGGCGATGTAGATGTCATCACGGGTGAGACGCTTCGAGATCACGCTGTAGCCCAGTTCCTTTGCCAGCGTGTGGACCGTCGCGCGCGTGATGCCGATCAGCGCCGAGGCGATTTCCGGTTCAAAGATCTGGCCGTCCTTGATGACGAACAGGTTTTCCCCCGCACCCTCGGCGACGAAGCCGTCTACGTCGAGCAGCAGCGCCTCGTCATAACCATGCTCGGTGGCTTCCATGCTGGCGAGGATCGAATTGGCATAGGTGCCGGAGTATTTGGCGCGGCACATCGAGACATTGACGTGGTGGCGCGCGTAGCTCGCCGTCTTGACACGGATGCCGCGCTCCAAGCCTTCTTCGCCCAGGTAGGCGCCCCACGGCCAGGCGGCGATCGCCACATGGGTCTTCAGCCCCTTCGGAGAAAGCCCCATCTTTTCCGAGCCATAGAAGGCGATCGGGCGGATATAACCGGATTCGAGCCCGTTGGCGCGCACCACCTCCTTTTGCGCTGCCATCAGGGTTTCCCGGTCCCAGGGCATCGCCATCCGGTAGATGTGGGCCGAATTGAACAGCCGTTCGGTGTGTTCCTTGAGGCGGAAGATCGCCGTGCCATGGACGGTTTTGTAAGCCCGTACGCCTTCGAACACGGCCAAACCATAGTGCAGTGAATGGGTCAGGACATGGGTGGTGGCTTCACGCCAGGGTACGAGCTGGCCGTCGTACCAGATGAAGCCGTCACGATCTGCCATGGACATGGGAAATCTCCACGAATGCGAATAACGCCAGATTCTAGCGCGCCTTGTAGAATGAAAACATGGAGCGTATCTGGAAACCGAATGTCACCGTTGCTGCGCTGATGGAACGAAACGGCAAGTTCCTGCTCGTCGAGGAGGAGACCAGCGAAGGCATCCGTTTCAACCAGCCTGCCGGTCATCTCGATGAAGGCGAGTCACTGATCGCCGCCTGCGCGCGCGAGGCGCTGGAAGAAACCGCCTATGCTTTCGAACCGACCGCGCTGGTGGGCATCTACCAGTGGCCGCGCCCGCAAGGCGACATCACCTATCTGCGTTTCGCTTTCGCGGGCAAAGTCGGCGCTCACGATCCGGCACGCCGGCTCGATGACGGCATCCTGCGTGCCGTGTGGCTGAGCGTCGAGGAAATCGAAGCCTGTCGGGAGCGCCATCGTAGCCCGCTGGTACTGCAATGTGTGCGCGATTATCTGGCCGGCCGGCGTTTCCCACTCGATCTGATCCGTCATCATGGCTAAGGTCATCGTCGGCATGTCGGGCGGCGTCGATTCCTCGGTCGCCGCATTGTTGCTGAAGCGGCAGGGCTACGAAGTGGTCGGCCTGTTCATGAAGAACTGGGAGGATGACGATACCGAGGAGTATTGCTCGTCGCGCCAGGATCTGATCGACGCGACGGCGGCCGCAGACGTGATCGGCATCGAGCTGGACGTGGTGAATTTCGCCGCGAAATACCGCGAACGGGTTTTTGCTCACTTCCTTGCCGAATACCGTGCCGGCCGCACGCCGAACCCGGACGTGCTGTGCAATGCCGAGATCAAGTTCAAGGCCTTCCTCGACCATGCCATGAAGCTCGGCGCCGATTACATCGCCACGGGACACTATGCGCAAGTGCGGCAATTCCAGGGCGAGTGGCAATTGCTCAAGGCCGAGGATGGCACCAAGGATCAGAGCTACTTCCTGTATCGCCTGAACCAGCAACAATTGGCCAAGACGCTGTTTCCTCTCGGCACGCTCTACAAGCGCGAGGTGCGTGAGATCGCGCGCCAAGCCGGACTGGCGAACCACGCCAAGAAGGATTCCACCGGCATCTGCTTCATCGGCGAGCGGCGCTTTCGAGAGTTTCTCGCCCGTTATCTGCCGAAGACGCCGGGCGAGATCCGCCGCCTCGACGATGATCGCGTCGTCGGCGAGCACATCGGCGTGGCCTATTACACACTCGGCCAGCGCGAAGGTCTGGGCATCGGCGGCGTCAAGGGCGCTGCCGAAGAACCCTGGTTCGTCGCCGCGAAGGATCGCGACAGAAACATCCTCTATGTCGTGCAGGGGCACGACCATCCGGCGCTGCTCACCACACGTCTGACGGCGGGCGAACTTTCCTGGGTGGCCGACCGCCCACCCCATACCCACTGGGTCTACACAGCCAAGACGCGCTACCGGATGCCCGATGCGGCCTGCGAGATCGAACAGGTCGATGCCACGAGCTGCGAAGTTGTGTTCGCCGCGCCGCAATGGGCCGTCACACCTGGCCAGTCGGTGGTGATCTACGAGTCGCGCGTCTGCTTGGGCGGCGGCGTCATTCTCTAGGCGTGGTCTCCGCAAACGATGCCCGTTGCATCAGCTTGTCATAATGTCTGGCGAGCTGCGGGTGGCGGGTGCGCCAGTCGATGTCCGGGAAGCGGAACGACAGATAACCGAGCATGCTGCCGAGCGCGACGTCGGCGAGCGTGATGCTCGTGCCGTGACACCAGGCCGATTCGCCGAGATCGGCGGCGCAGGCGGCGAGCGCCAGATCGATCACCTTGCGTTGGCGTTCGATCCAGCCGGGGTTTTTCTCACCCTCGGGGCGGCGGCTTTCTATCACGGCGGCGACCGCGGCGTCGAGGGCGCCGTCACACAGGGCTTCCCAGCGGCGGATCGAGGTGCGCTCACGGCCGGGAGGGGGCAGCAGCCGGTTGTTTGGTGCCAGGTTGTCGAGGTATTCAACGATCACGCGCGAATCGAACAGGCTGCTGCCATCGTCGAGCACAAGCACGGGCACGCGGCAGAGGGGATTGAAGGGGGCGAGGCCCAGGCCATCCGGCCCGCCATTGTCGATCACGAAATCACAGTCGATCTTCTTTTCCGCGAGCACGATGCGCGCTTTGCGGACGTAGGGGCTGGTCAGGGTACCAATAAGTTTCATCGAAGGATGATCGTTAGGTGTGTGAACCGATCGTATCATTCCACGGCTCATTTGACCCATTGGTGGATGATATGCCCTGATAAAATTGCGCCATCCGCCTGACGATTCTCATCACCAATGAACCCGATCGACGTTGCCGATACCCGCGCCGCTGCTTTACTCGCCCTGACCGCGCTCTCCCCCTTGGATGGCCGTTACGCCGCCAAGCTCGAATCACTGCGTGCCCATTTTTCCGAATATGGTCTGATCAGGAATCGCGTCAAGGTGGAGATCGCCTGGCTGAAAGCGTTGGCAGAAAACCCCGCCATCTGCGAAGTGCCGCCTTTCTCGCCGGCGACGCTGGCCGAGCTCGATCTCGTCGTTTCCGGTTTCTCGGTCGGCGATGCCGAGGCGGTCAAGCAGATCGAGGCGGTCACCAATCACGATGTCAAGGCGGTCGAATACTGGCTCAAGGAGCGTCTGCGTGACAATCCAGAAGTCATGCGCGTGGCCGAGTTCATCCATTTCGGCTGCACTTCCGAAGACATCAACAACACCTCCCATGCGCTGATGCTGAACGACGCGCGCGCCGCGATCCTGCTGCCGGGGCTTGACCGCGTGATCGAGAAGTTACGCGCGCTGGCGCACGAGCTCGCCGAACTGCCGATGCTCGCGCGTACGCACGGCCAGCCGGCCTCACCCACGACGCTCGGCAAGGAAATGGCGAACATTGCGGCGCGCCTGATGCGCGCCCGCGAACGCATTGCCAATGTGCGGCTGCTGGCCAAGTTCAACGGTGCGGTCGGCAACTACAATGCCCATCTCGCCGCCTATCCGGAACTCGACTGGGAAGCGATCGCGCAAGACTTCATCGCCTCGCTGGGGCTCGAATTCAACCCCTACACGATCCAGATCGAACCGCATGACGCGATGGCTGAGCTGTTCGACGCGATCGCCCGCGCGAACACGATCCTGATCGATGCCGACCGCGACATCTGGCAATACATTTCGCTCGGCTACTTCAAGCAAAAGACCAAGGCGGACGAGATCGGCTCCTCGACGATGCCGCACAAGGTGAATCCGATCGATTTCGAGAATTCCGAAGGCAATCTGGGGTTTGCCAATGCGATCCTGCGACATCTGTCCGAGAAGCTGCCGATCTCGCGACTGCAACGCGATCTGACCGATTCGACGGTGTTGCGCAACATGGGCGTGGCATTCGGCCACACCGTGCTGGCCTACGATGCGACGCTGCGGGGATTGAACAAGCTGGAGGCGAATCCGCAGCGACTGGCGGAAGACCTCGACGCCTGCTGGGAAGTGCTCGCCGAGGCGGTGCAGACCGTGATGCGCCGTTATGCTGTCCCCCATCCGTACGAACAGCTCAAAGAACTGACGCGCGGCAAAGGTATCGAAGCAGAGGCGCTTCTCGCTTTCATCGACGGACTGGCGATTCCCGCCGACGCGAAAGCGCGCCTCAAGGCGATGACACCGGCAAGCTACACGGGCAAGGCCGTTGCACTGGCGCAGAGGATCTGAGGTGGCGTTCGCCGACAACCTGAAGCAATTGCCGGGCGTCTCCCATCTCGCCGCGCTGCAACTGCTCGATGGCGCAGGCAATGTCGTCGCAGTGATCGAGAACAAGCCGGGGCAGACGGGCTCGTTGGCCATCTACAACCATCTTGCCCAGCTCTATGGCGCGATCACGCCGGAGGCGGCAAAGAAAGGTCTGGAGCTCTATGCCGAGCAGGCGCTCGATGCCCGGGTTCACCCCGGCAAATATCCGGCCATCGACAGACTGGTGACCTTGGTCACCGAAGGCGGTCTGTTGCGCGTCAAACAGGTCTTTGCCGCGCCGGATATGGCATAGTAGTGTTGTTCCGTGACAACCCACCCAAGGAGATGACAATGAAGAAAAACACCTTCAGCCTGTGTGCTGCCGCCCTGGCGCTGGTCTGCGCTGGCAGTGCTTCTGCGCAAGTCGTTGGCAAGATGGAAGACCAGATCCGCTGGCGCCAGTCGGCCTACCACACGATGGCCTGGAGCATGGCGCGCATCAAGGCCAACGTCGAAGGTACCTACAACAAAGAACAGGTGATCGAGGCTGCCAATGTAATCCAGGCGATCGCCAATTCGAAGATGGGCGCGCTCTACCAGCCGGGTTCCGACAAGGGCAAGGGCTGGAAGGAAACGCGTCTCAAGTCCGAGTTCTTCGGCCATCCGGATCTGCCGAAGATCGCACAGAACTTCGGTCAGCAGGCCAACGAGATGGCCAAGGTCGCCGCCAGTGGCGATGCCGCCGCGGTCAAGGCGCAGTTCGGCAAGCTCGGTGAGGCCTGCAAGGCCTGTCACGAGAAATTCAGAAAAGAAGAGTGAGTTGAAACACCTTGACGGGCTCGCGCGGCGGGGTCGGACCTCGCAAGAGTCGCCCCTTGTCATGGGGCCGAAATTGATTGCTTTACCCCGGCGGCCGCCCGCGGGCGGCCGTTTTCGTGCTGGGCTACCAGCGCCGAGTTTCAGAAATCGGGCGCGCTCTGGCCAGTGGCTGCAGGAGGCGGCGAGGGCAACCAGCGACCGGAAGCTGCCCAGACGCTGCCCAGCGAGATCATGAGCGCGATCAAGAAAGCACGCATGCCGCCGCCTTGGGCCGGCGCGCCGCCTTGCCCTTCGACCCAGCCGGTGAGCATCGGTTTCACCAAGTTGTGTTTCTTCACCCGGGCGTAAAACGCAATCGCGCCAATGTGCAGCACGACCAGCAGCATCAACACCTTCTCGAGCAGCTGGTGAATGCCGGTGATCTTGCCCGAAAGATCGTTGCCGACGAGCGGGTAGAGATAACCCTGGAAAGCGATGTCGTCGTTGGCGAACAGGCCTGTCGCGGCTTGCGCAGTGAGCGTACCAAGGAGCGCCAGTACCGACAACGCGCCCAAAGGGTTATGGCCCAGCCCTTGCCATTCGCCTTTCAGATAGGCGCGGATCGCGGCAGGACCGCGCACGAATTGAGCAAAACGCGCATAGGTCGAACCGACCAGGCCCCAGACGATGCGAAACACCAGCAGGCAAATGATGGCAAGGCCGATGCGACCATGCCAGACCATTGCGCTGCCACCGATCTTGGCCGTCACGAAGGCGGCAGTCACACAGATGACCAGCAGCCAGTGGAACAGCCGTGTCGGCAGGTCCCAGACATAGACTCTCATCGTGCTCGCCTCAGACGCAGGCGCCGTCTTCGGTCATCCCAGCGGGTTTTTCCTTCTTCGGCTTAACGAACTGCTCGCGCGTGACACCGAGCCACATCACCAGGGGGCTGGCGACTAGCACCGACGAGTAGATGCCGAACAGGATGCCGATGGTCAGCGCCAGCGCGAAGTAATGCAATGCCGGACCGCCGAAGATCAGCATCGAGGTGACCATCATCTGCGTCGAGCCATGTGTGATGATGGTGCGCGAGATGGTGCTGGTGATCGCATGGTTGATGACTTCCGGGGTGGTCAGCCCGCGTTTCTTCTTGAAGGTCTCTCGCACGCGGTCGAACACGACAACTGATTCATTCACCGAGTAGCCGAGTACCGCGAGCACGGCGGCAAGCACCGGCAGCGAGAATTCCCACTGGAAGAAGGCGAAGAAGCCGAGGATGATCACCACGTCGTGCAGGTTGGCGATGATCGCGGATACCGCGAAACGCCATTCGAAGCGGAAGGCGAGATAGACGACGATGCCGATCACGACCAGCAGCAACGCCATCGCGCCGTCCTCGGCCAGCTCCTTGCCGACCTGCGGGCCGACGAATTCAACACGCTTGACCTGGGGGGAGCCACCCAGCGCCTCGAGACTTGCCTTGACCCGTTCGCTGACCCGGGCGGACTCACCGGCCTTGAGTGGCACACGGATCAGCACGTCACGCGCGGAACCGAAATTGATCACCTGCGTGTCACTGAAGCCATCGTTTTCCAGCTGTTTGCGTATCCTGTCGAGATCGGGGGCTTCGTCGTAAGCCACCTCGACCAGCGTGCCGCCGGTGAATTCGATCGACAGGTGCAGACCCTTGGTGGCGAGGAAGAACACCGCCAGCACGAAGGTGACCAACGAAATGATGTTGAACACCAGCGCATGGCGCATGAAGGGGATGTCTTTCTTGATCCTGAAGAATTCCATACTGCCCCCTTATTTCGTTGCCACGCCGGGTTTCCACACCTGGCCGATGCTGATCGAGTCGAGCTTGCGGCGGCTGCCGTAGATCCAGTTCACCAACGCGCGCGAGACCACCACCGAGCTGAAGATCGAGGTCAGGATGCCGAGGCAGTGCACGACCGCGAAGCCGCGCACCGGACCGGAGCCGAAGATCAAGAGCGCGACGCCGGCAATCAGCGTGGTGATGTTCGAATCGAGGATCGTGCCCCAGGCGCGCTCGTAACCGGCGGCGATCGCGGCGTGCGGGCTGACGCCATTCCTCAGCTCCTCGCGGATGCGCTCATTGATCAGTACGTTGGCGTCGATCGCCATGCCCAGCGTCAGTGCTACCGCGGCGATGCCCGGTAGCGTCAGCGTCGCCTGCAACAGGGACAGCAGCGCGACGAGGAACAGCAGGTTGGCGGTGAGTGCGATCACCGAGACGAGGCCGAACAGCTGGTAATAGGCGATCATGAACACGGCGATCGCGACGAAGCCCCACAAGGTCGATTGCATGCCCTTGGCGATGTTTTCGGCGCCGAGACTCGGCCCGATGGTGCGTTCCTCGACGATTTCCATCGGCGCGGCCAGCGAGCCGGCGCGCAACAACAGCGCAATGTCACTCGCTTCGCTGGTCGTCATGCGGCCGGAAATCTGCACGCGGCCGCCACCGATCTCGCTGCGGATCACCGGCGCGGTGACGACCTCGCCCTTGCCTTTCTCGATCAGCAGAATGGCCATGCGCTTGCCGACGTTCTCGCGTGTGACGTCCTTGAAGATGCGCGCGCCAGCCGCGTCGAGGGTCAGATGCACCGCCGGTTCGTGGGTCTGGCTGTCGAAGCCCGCCTGGGCGTCGGTGAGCCTATCGCCGGTGAGCACGACCTGTTTCTTTACCAACAACCCACGTCCGCCGCGTTCGATGTAGTAATCGGTGCCTGCCGGCGGCTGGCCCTGGGCGGCCAGTTCCATGATGGCCGGATTGGCGCTCGCCTCGTCATCGACCATGCGGATTTCCAGCGTCGCGGTGCGGCCGAGGATGTCTTTCGCCTTCGCCGTATCCTGCACGCCGGGCAGCTGCACGACGATGCGATCGGCGCCCTGCTGTTGGATCACCGGCTCGGCCACCCCCAACTCGTTGATGCGGTTGTGCAAGGTGGTGATGTTTTGCTTGAGCGCGGATTCCTGGATGCGCTTGATCGCCTGTGGTTTCAGGGTCGCGACGAGCTTGATGTCGGCCCCTTCCTGAGCTTCGGCGAGATCAAGTTCCGGCTGCTGCTCAGAGATCACGACGCGCGCCTTGTCGAGCGTGTCACTTTCGCGGAAGCGAATCACCAACTGATTCCCTTCGCGACTGATACCGCCATGGCGGAGGCCCTTGTCGCGCAACAGCGTGCGCAGATCGGCACCAAGCGCGTCGAGCCGCTTGGTGATCGCCCCCTTCATATCCACTTGCAGCAGGAAATGCACCCCACCGCGCAGATCCAGCCCCAGGTACATCGGTAAGGCATGAATACTGGCGAGCCACTCGGGCGAGGCCGAGATCAGATTCAGCGCCACGCTGTACGAGGCATCATTGGGATCGGGGTTGAGCACCTTCTCGATCGCATCCTTGGCCTTGAGCTGGGTTTCGGTATCCCTGAAACGCACGCGGATGCCATGCGGATCGGTGAAGATGCCGGTGGGTTCGATGCCGGTGGCCTGCAGAGTTTGTGCGATACGATCCTGCAACGTCGCATCGATCTTGACTGTCGCCTTGACGCTCGAGACCTGCACTGCAGGCACCTCGCCGTAGAAGTTCGGCAAGGTGTAGATCAGGCCGAGCAGCAACGCGATGACGACGAGCGCGTTCTTCCAGAGGGGGTATCTGTTCATCAGAGTGATTTCAGCGTGCCTTTCGGCAGCAGTGCCGCGACGGCCTGCTTCTGCACCTGGACTTCGACCGGTGAGTCTTTCAGGGACGCGACTTCGATCGCGACGTAGTTTTCGCCCACCTTGGTGATCTTGCCGACGATGCCGCCCTGGGTGACGACCTCATCGCCCTTGGCGAGCTCGCTGATGAGTTTCTGATGTTCCTTGGCCTTTTTCATCTGCGGCCGGATCATCAGGAACCACAGCACGATGAACATCAGGATCAGGGGCAGCAGCCCCATCAGGCCGCCGGTGGGATCCTGGGCGCCACTTTGAGCGGTTTGGGCATAGGCATTGGCAATCAGCATGTTCGCGGCTCCTTGGAAACCTCTTGATTATACGCATCCCCGGCTGCGCTCTGCGTAGAGGCGGGCGGTGTACTCTGCCAGTGTGCCGGCTTCGATCGCTGTGCGCAGCTCGCGCATCAGTGTCTGGTAGTAGTGCAGGTTGTGGATCGTGTTCAGGCGGGCGCCGAGAATCTCCTGGCAACGGAACAGGTGATGCAGATAGGCGCGCGTGAAGTTGCGGCAGCAATAGCAATCACAGCTCTCGTCGAGCGGACGCGTGTCGTTCCGGTAGCAGGCGTTCTTGATGCGCACATCGCCGAACCGGGTGAACAGATGGCCATTGCGGGCATTCCTTGTCGGCAGCACGCAGTCGAACATGTCGATGCCCTGGCTGACCGCAAAGACGATGTCTTCCGGCGTGCCGACGCCCATCAGGTAGCGCGGCTTTTCCGCTGGCAAACGCGGTGCGGTGTGGGCGAGGATGCGGGCGAAATCCTCTTTCGGCTCCCCGACCGACAGCCCGCCGATCGCCATGCCATCGAAACCGATTTCTAGCAGACCAGCCAGCGACTCGTCGCGCAGGGCTTCGAACATGCCGCCCTGCACGATGCCGAACAGGGCATTGCCATTGCCGAGTCGATCGTGTTCGATACGCGAGCGCTTCGCCCAGCGCAAAGACAATCGCATCGACTCAGCCGCCTGACGCACATCGGCCGGATAAGGCGTGCATTCGTCGAAGACCATCACGATGTCGGCATTCAGCACATGCTGGATCTGCATCGAGTCTTCGGGGCGCAGGAACAGCCGGTCGCCATTCAGCGGCGAGGCGAACTTCACGCCTTCTTCGCTGATCTTGCGCAATGCGCCGAGACTGAAGACCTGGAAACCGCCCGAATCGGTGAGGATCGGCTTCTCCCAGCCCATGAAGCGATGCAGGCCGCGATGGGCACGGATCACCTCGAGACCGGGGCGCAGCCAGAGGTGAAAAGTGTTGCCAAGCACGATCTGAGCGCCGCTCGCGACGAGCTCTACGGGTGTCATCGCCTTGACCGTGCCATAGGTGCCTACCGGCATGAAGACCGGCGTATCCACCGTGCCATGGGCGAGGCTCAGGCGGCCGCGGCGTGCGGCACCATCAGTGGCGAGGAGTTCGAATTTCATCGAGTCTGTGGATCAACATCGCATCGCCATAGCTGAAGAAACGGTAGCCCGCATCGAGCGCGTGTCGGTAAGCGCGACGGATGTTCTCGAGACCGCCGAAAGCGGATACGAGCATCAGCTGCGTCGATTTCGGCAGATGGAAATTCGTGATCAGGCTGTCGACGACCTTGAAGCGGTAACCGGGGATGATGAACAGTGCCGTCTCGCCAGCGCCGGAATTCAGCGTACCGTCATCGTTCGCCGCTGCTTCGAGCGTGCGCAGCGAAGTCGTGCCGACGGCAACGATACGTCCGCCTCGCGCGCGGGCTTTTGCGATGGCCTCGACGGTCGCTGGCGGAAGGAAGTAGCGCTCACTGTGCATCTGGTGTTTGGCGATGTTCTTCACGCGTACCGGCTGGAAAGTGCCGGCGCCGACATGCAGAGTCAGATGGGCGATCCCGATGTCGCGGGCTCGCAGCCGGTCGATCAGCGGCGCATCGAAATGCAGACCGGCAGTGGGCGCGGCGACCGATCCGTATTCGCGGGCGTAAATGGTCTGATAACGCTCTTCGTCCTGCGCTGCTGCGTCGCGCTCGATGTAAGGCGGCAATGGCAACCGGCCATAACGCTCGATCTGCTCGACCGCATCGCCGGGGAAACGCAAACGGTAAAACTCGCCTTCCCGGTCGAGCACCTCGACATCAATGGCATTCTCGAGGCGGATGGTGCTGCCGGCCTTCGGCGGTTTGCTTGCTCGCACCTGTGCCAGCGCTTCATCCGCAGCGATCACACGCTCGATCAGCACCTCGACCTGTCCGCCCGTCGCCTTCCGCCCGAGCAGACGGGCGTGCAGTACGCGCGAATCGTTCATCACCAGCAGATCGCCCGGCGAGAGCAGTTCCGGCAGATCGCGGAAGATGCGATCCTCTATCGTATGATCGTGCTGACAGAGCAGCCGGCTGGCGCTGCGGTCGGGCAAGGGGGCTTGGGCGATGCGTTCCGGTGGGAGCGGATAGTCGAAGTCATCGAGGGAAGGTGTCATCGAGGCTCGGAAGGAGGCTTTGGCGCCGGCAGGAATGGAGGTGGATTTTACGCGCCGGCGGGTCAAACGCCTACCAGCCCCGCCCCACCTGCCGAATTGAAGGTAGAATCCGCCCGCTTGTAGAATCACGTGCGGTCCGTGCCGAGATGGCGGAATTGGTAGACGCAGCGGACTCAAAATCCGCCGGTAGCGATACCATGAGGGTTCGAGTCCCTCTCTCGGC